>DATGXN010000001.1:0-2241 GCA_035298945.1 Chitinophagaceae bacterium
AGCCGTTGTACATAAAGGTGTGGGTGCCATCACAGAAAGTGATGTGTTGCTGGCCACAGCGTCAGATGCCATCATACTTGGCTTTAACGTAAGGCCTTCCGGTAATGCAAGCAAACTTGCGGTTACCGAAGGTGTTGAGATCAAGCTTTACTCTATCATCTACAACGCGATCGAAGAGATCAAGAGTGCGATGGAAGGTATGCTTGAACCGAAGATCCAGGAGAAGATCGTTGCCAACGTTGAAGTCAGGGAAGTGTACAAATTTGATAAGGCTACTGTTGCCGGTTGCTATGTACTGGACGGAAAGATCCTGCGTAACAGCAAGATCCGCGTGATCAGGGATGGCATTGTGGAGTATCCGAAAGGAGAAGGCCAGGCAGCAGAACTCGGAAGTTTGAAGCGTTTCAAAGACGATGTGAAGGAAGTGTCTTCAAATATGGAGTGCGGTCTTACAGTTAAGAACTACTCCGACATCAAAGTGGGTGATATCATTGAGGCGTTTGAGGAGGAAGAAGTGAAGAGAACATTATAAAAAGGCGATAGGCAGTAGGCGAGAGGCGATAGGAGACCTCCTCTCGCCTCTCGCTTCTCGCCTCCAGCCTATCTTTAAGATTTTATTAGTATCTAATTAAGTTACTTTACGAATGCGTAAGCTTTTACTTTCCCTAATTTCCCTGTGTTTTCTGCAGATCGCGAGTGCGCAGTCTGCCAAAGTGCTTGTGGATAAGATCGCAGGTATATTGGGAGATAAGATCGTACTGAAGTCAGATCTCACTAACTATATTGAAGATATTCAACGCCGCGGCGGTGAGATCCCGGAGAATGCGGAATGTGCACTCCTGGAGCGTATGCTGATGGATAAGGCCCTGGTTCTGCAGGCCGAAAAAGACTCTCTCCCTGTAGGTGAGGATGAGATCAACGCCGAACTGGACCAACGTATCCGGTACTTCATTATGGAATTCGGAGGAAAGGAAGCAGTAGAACAAGTGGCTGGCCGAACCATTTTCCAGATGAAGGAAGATTTCAGGCAATCCGTCAAAGAACGTAAACTGGCAGAATCCATGCGCGCCAAGATCGTTGAGAATATCAAGATCACTCCCCAGGAAGTAAAAGCATATTTTGATAAGGTTCCGAAAGACAGTTTACGTTTCTATGAAACCGAATTGACCGTAGGGCAGATCATACTCTTCCCTAAAGCAGGAAGGGATCTGGAGAAATATGCGATCGATGAACTGAACGATTATAAAAAACAGATCGAGAACGGTAAATCTTTCGAGAACTACGCCAGACTTTATTCTGAAGACCCGGGGTCAAAACAGAATGGTGGCCGCTACGAGATCAACAAGAACGAAAAACAGTGGGACCCGGATTTCAAGAATGCTGCATTCAGGTTGAAAGAAGGCCAGGTGTCTTCGGTTGTGAAAAGCAAATTCGGATATCATATCATCCAGATGGTGAGCCGCAACGGCGACGATGCTGTGATCAGGCATATTCTCAGGATCCCTGAAGTTACCCAAACCGAGATCGACCAATCCATATCGAAACTGGATAGTATAAGGTCCAAACTCATTGCAGGAACACTGTCATTCGGCGAAGCAGTAGATAAATACAGTGAAGACGAGACCAGCAAGTTCACTGCAGGACTGGTCTCCGGCGCTTCAGGCACCAATGTTACCATTGATGAGCTGGATAAAGACCTGGTCAAGGATCTGAACAAATTACAAGTTGGAGAATACTCACGCCCTTTATCTTATACTGACCAGAGTGGTAAAAAAGGTGTAAGGCTGGTTGTAGTTCAGAGCAAAACTGAACCCCACAGGGAAAACCTGAAAGACGACTACAACAAAATCGCACAGAGAGCCATCGAGGAGAAAAGGAATCTGGCCGTTGAGAAATGGTTCAAAACCAAACTTCCTACCTACTACGTGATGGTTGATCCGGAGTATTCGAGCTGCGAATCTATACGTAATACATTCCCAAATACGGCACCTAAGACAGCGGCGCAGTAGCGGGCAGGTTACAGGTTCAAGGTTGCAGGTTGCAGCACCATTTTTTCTGCATCCTGCAAATTGCAATCTGCTGAATCAACCTGCAGCTTGTAACCCGCTATCCGTGGAATCTACCTAAAGAACCCGCAAATTTGCCTTTCCTTTTGATCCGATTATTCTAACTTTGCGCTTCATCTCAGATACATGAGTGATGCAATCAAACATGAATGCGGTCTGGCATTCATTCGTCTTC
>DATGXN010000002.1:0-4478 GCA_035298945.1 Chitinophagaceae bacterium
CGAAGTTGCAAAAAAAGACCGTGCGATAAAAAGATATGCCGATCTTAGAGAATGGGGCCATAAAGTAGTGATGAAAACCAATGATTCTGTTGACTTTAAAATATCCTTCCCTATTAAAGCGCCATTGGCAGACAGTGCAAAGTACCGCGACTCCCTGAGCAGGTTCTTTGCGAGAAAAGTCTGGATCGAAAAACAATAGCATGTCTTTAAAAAACAGGTGGATCTTTTTACTGCTGATCCTTGTAACAGCCATTGACCTCTTTTTACTGATCACGGAAAACCCGAACCGGGTGTTTTCAAAACCCCTGCTCATGCCCGTTTTGATCTGGGCCTATATCGGAGAGCAGGATAATAAGACCATGTTTTCCAGGCTGATCATCGCCGCATTATTCTTTTCCTGGCTGGGTGATATCTTCCTGATGTTCGACCACATCGACAGCCTTTACTTCATACTTGGCTTATCCTGTTTTCTCACCACACATATTTTATACATCATCTATTTTTTGCGTATCGATTCCGGTAATCATTCTTACCTGAAAAAAAGGCCGCTGATGTTGCTGGTGATCGTGGCATACACCATCGAACTGCTCTACATACTCTGGCCAAAACTGGATATGTTAAGGATACCGGTGACAGTTTATGCCATTGTGATCTCATCCATGCTGGGTGCCGCAGCCTGGCAATATGGAAAGATCGCGGTGCAGGCAGCGATGTTCTTTATTGCGGGTGCATTTCTTTTCGTGTTATCTGACTCAGCCCTGGCCCTGAACAGGTTCCTTGAACCATTTGCCGGCGGCGGGATCTTTGTGATGCTGACCTATGTGGCGGCACAAACGCTTATTGTTTTAGGGAGTATCAGTCATTTGAAGAAATTGGCTAATTAGCTAATTGGCTAATTAGTTAATTAGGCAATTAGCCAATCTACTTGTACCGCCATTTGAACCAGAAATAAATTGGGATACCCATGGCCGTTATTATTATTGCAGCCACTGAATTCATTAATTCAGCTTTGCCATCCAGGTAGTTGCTGACATCTTTTACCACAACCAGGGTCAGGAATAATGCATTACCCGCAAATACCAGCAAAGGAAGCCAGGGATAGAACCATATCTTATAGGGCCGTTGCGCATCCGGCATTCTCTTCCTGAGTATGAAGAGTCCGGCAATAAAAAACAAATTGAAGATCCAGGTAATGAAAATAGCCATGTCCATCAGCATATAGAAAGACCCGGACAATACAAAGAGGATCATCACAAACAGATGCAGCAATATCGCGTTAGCCGGAGTTTTGAAAACTGGATGAAGGTTACCGGAAGACAAAAAGAAATGCCTATCGGCCGACATGGCAAAGGTCAGCCGGGGTGCTGTCAAAACACCTGAACTGACTGTTCCGAGAACAGAGATGCAAATAAAAAATGCAACCATTCCTGCACCGATCGATCCGAGAGAAAGCATGGCAGCGTCAGACGCAACCATTTGTGAAGAAGCAATGCCATCCACTCCCAGAACAAAGAGCAGCCCGATATTCACAAGTATATAAACAAACATACTTATCAAGATGCCCCATATGAGACTAAGCGGAATATTCCTGCCGGGATCCTTGATCTCGCCTGTTATATACAACATGTTCTGTGCACCATCATAAGCCTGCAAACTGCCATTTAAGGCTGCTACCAAAGCCAGTAGCAAAGCCACTCCTTCGGGATGAATTGTTGTGGAAGATGTCACTACGTTTTTGAAAGACCCTGCGTCACCAAACACGAATCCCGCAACCAGGACAATTATAGCGCCCAGTTTTGCTACTGTAAAAAAAACATTCAGGTTTCCGCCCGACCTGGTACTCCTATAGCTTACCCAAGACAGAATAGTGATCACCATTATTGTACAGATCTTCACTCCAAAATCCGCCAGCGGATAAACCGTCCCAACCATGGGTATCGAGACCTTAAAGGAGTTTTCTATTTCAGCGGAGAATGCAGGGAATTTGACGAAAAACCCAAGATACTTTGAGAAAATGAAAGCGATGCCCGCATTACCAGCACAATTCACCAGGGTGAAACTTGCCCACCCAAAAAGATAACCCCAGAAGTCGCCATATATATTACGCATGATGGCATATAACCCTCCTTCTTCAGGCATCAGGGCGGCTACTTCAGCCATCACCATGAGCATGAACAGGGTGAAAAGTCCTCCGAGGATCCATGCCAGCATCACCAGCCAGGGTGATCCCAGCAATTGAACAATTTCTACAGGGCGCATGAAAATAGCAGAACCGATAATGGTACCTACAACCAGTGACAAAGCCGTTTTGAATCCAAGTGTACGTGGAAGATGTTGCAATATTTGAGGATTTAGGTATTATTTCTTGTATGGATCAGAGCCCGAGCATCTCACTGATGATGCGGTGAAAATGATGCGTGCCCTGCTCCCTGGTCACTGAATATCTTCCGAATGTATAGAACCTGGACCGGACACCTTTCTGCACATTCTCCACCACTTCCTCATCTTCAAATTCAACGGTATCCAGGCCTGAACCGGCGCCGGTATTATACAGATCCTCTTTCCAGACATAGGTAAGGAACCTGACTTTCGTTGATGCCACACCGGTAGGTTCAACAATATTGATGGATAAACCCCAGGGATAAAAATTAAACATCATATTCGGGAATACAAAGAAATAATAGGCACCTACTTTCTTCCCCTGATCCGGTGAATCCGCCGGCAGTTCAAAACAATCCTCATCATCTTTAGCTATACCCAGCTGAAGGTTGGAATGGGTGAACAGTTCGGTGGTATAATTGCCATAATCTATCACGGCATTCAGGCCCGCATGCACAAAGGGGATATGAAAACCTTCCAGGTAATTTTCGCAGTACAGGGCCCAGTTCGCATGTACAGGGAACTCGCGGGAAAGGTCGGGGCGGAACCTGAATTGATCCAGCGGCAGCCATCCTACCCTCTTCATCATCTCGCCCAGGAAATCTGTATACTCGTTTTTCTTCCCCAATGTGGTGAACAGCAGGGGCCCCCACTGCAGGATGGGAAGTTCCGGCAGATCGTCGGAAGCTGCCGGAAAATCCTTCACCTCTTTGAATTCAGGCATGGAGCGAAATTTACCATCCAGGGAGAACTGCCGGCCGTGGTACTTGCATCTTAATTGGGGCGCCTGGCAGGGTTCATATACCACCAAATTGCCACGGTGCGTGCAAACATTTGACAGGCAATGGATGCCTTTTTCGTCCCTGGTTAGCAGGAGCGGCTCATCCAACCAGCCCGGTAAGAGGGTGAAAGGATAGCAGTTTCCCTGATCAGAAACATGACCGGCGTCACCAATGAACTGCCAGGAAGGAACAAATAACTGTTCTTTTATACGTGATATGAGCTGGGGATCATTGTAAAATAAGGTATCCAGGGTCCTGGCCCGGGAAATGTCAGCGTTAACAGGCTCCATACTAAGCGTTTGAATTTCATAAATATATACCTAATGAAGATCAGTTTATTGCAAAACATTGATCATTACAATCGAGTCAAATATGAAGGACTTTTACATCAGAAAAGCAAACAAACCTATTAACGCAAAACTCTTAAAAATGAAAAAGGAATATTGGATCAAGATCGGCAATGTAGATAACCGCCTCGTGATTTTCCTCAATGGGGAAATGATATGGGATAGCGGTATCATCCATAACGATCCCACTTTACACAAGGCGGTAGAGATCACTCATCTTCTTCACGACCACGAAAACTTCCCCAACGAACTTATTTTTGAAGGCTTCAACGATACTTTCAATACCAACGGATCAGAAGAAGACATGAACCCATGGCATTTCAGTTACAGGGTAGTCCAGATGACACTCGATGAAAAAGGAAATGTAGAGGAAGAGATAGACCTGATCAAACCCTATGATGAGAAGCATTTTTCAAACCCCAATATCAGGGCGCTGAATAATGTATATGTGATCAAGCGTCGCAACGGACATTTCAAAGTTGTTTCCAACGCGCTCTCACAACAATTCGCAGAATAGCATAACCTCCAATCAACATAGTGCAGAGGGAGCGGGAACACGGGAAGTTTTGGGAGTCTTCCCCCTTTCGCTCCCTCTCTTTATTTTCTTATTCCCGTTTTTGAATCCAATCTTCAGTGTAGTTTCCCGAACTCACTTGGCCATTAATTCGTAGATATAGGTCTCTTTTTCACCCAGGTAATTCGTCTGGGTTTGCTTCCATTTCATCTTAGTTCTGCTCCATTCCGACACTTTATAAGCCTGGGCGTTAAATCCCTTGGAAATAAACAGCATACTGTCATTATCCGTAGCCGCCCATTCCCCGCCATTGAGGTTAGTGAATACAGATCCTCCCGGAGGGTTGCATACAAGAGGGCCATCTGATTTAGTAAATAAAGAAGGGGAATTGAATTTCAGCAGATCGTCCAGCTCGCAGGGTTTGAAATTGATATTGGTAAGATCGGTATAGCTGCC
>DATGXN010000003.1:0-25210 GCA_035298945.1 Chitinophagaceae bacterium
TGAACTGCAACTCCCCCTACCGAGTATAGCAAGTTATTGTGATCGATCAGTGAGAATTGATTCGAAACTTTTCTTTTTGTGGTTTCAGAGGTAAGCACAGGCCGGCGATTTCCATCGCTGGCATTTTTTTTAATGTGGGGATGTGATGAATGTGGGAATGTGATTTTGGAAGTGTATTGAGAGCAAAAAAAAGTGCTCATGAAATCCTTCATGAGCACTTTGTAGAATTTTTGAAGTCAATTTAATTGATCGTCCAGGTTTCACTGCCCCTCAGCAGTTTATCCAGGTTGCCCGGGCCCTTCGTCTGCAGCACCTGTTCGATCTGCCCGTTGAGTTGTTCTTCATAGCAGGGACGGTCAGTTTCATAGAATACGCCGAATGGACGTGGCAGGTGTCCTTCTTTGGTTGGATTATCAAACATCCTGACCAGGATCTGTGCCTTGTAAAAATCTTTCTCGTCGTGTACCCAGCACTCATCAGCGCTATGGCCATTATTAAGGTCAACTACAACCGGATGGAACCCATCCAGCTTGATGCCTTTGTCTTTATTGAGTCCAAATAATAGTGGCTTGCCCTGCTCCAGGAAAAGTGTTTCTATGGGTTTGGTTGCTTTTTCAGTGAAGATCTCAAACGCACCATCATTGAAGATGTTACAGTTCTGATAGATCTCCAGGAACGACGCGCCTTTATGTTTGTAGCTGCGTGTGAGCAACTCCTGCAGGTGTTTTGGGTCCCTGTCCATACTCCTTGCCACAAAAGTTGCGTCAGCGCCCATGGCCAGTGCAGCAGGGTTAAATGGGTGGTCTATACTTCCGAATGGAGTTGATTTGGTCACTTTTTTCTCTTCCGAAGTTGGAGAATACTGGCCCTTGGTCAAACCATAGATCTGGTTATTAAAGAGCAGAATATTCACGTCGAAATTTCTTCTCAGCAGGTGGATGGTATGATTGCCGCCGATACTTAGACTGTCGCCGTCACCGGTAACGATCCATACGCTGAGTTCGGGACGGGAAGCCTTCAATCCGCTGGCGATAGCTGTAGCCCTGCCATGGATCGAGTGCATACCGTATGTGTTCATATAATAAGGGAAGCGACTGCTACAGCCGATGCCCGATACGATCACAATATTTTCTTTGGGTATGCCAATGCCGGGCATGATCTTTTGCACCTGTGCAAGAATGGAGTAATCGCCGCAACCAGGACACCATCTTACTTCCTGGTCTGTCTGAAAATCCTTAGCAGTTAAATTGCCATTTACAATAGTAGCTTCCATGCTTAAAATTAAAGAATAATTGAATCAGTTGCCTTCAAAATCGAGATCAAGCTGAAGATCACTGATCTGAAATGACCTCCTGTGAAAAGGGGTGAGCCCCAATTGCTCAATCGCCCTGCGATGCTCGAGGGTGCCATAGCCTTTATTGGTATCCCAACCGTAGCCAGGGTAATTCAGGTGCAGCTCCTTCATAAAATCGTCCCGATAGGTTTTAGCCAGTACGCTGGCCGCCGCTATCGAAGCAAAACTGGCATCCCCCTTGATCATGCATTTGTGCGGTATTCCTGTATACGGCGTGAACATATGCCCATCAACCAGTATAAGTTCAGGCCTGGTTACCAGTTGTTCAAGTGCAAGATGCATGGCTTTGAACGATGCTTTGAGGATATTGATCTTGTCGATCTCTTCATGGTCCACGCTGGCAACGGCCCAGGCGATGGCTTTCTGCCTGATGATCTCCCGCAGTTCATACCGGTCTTCGGGCTTCATCTGTTTGGAATCGTTCAGGAGAGGATGTCTGAAACGCTTTGGGAGGATGACTGCTGCCGCAAATACCGGTCCTGCCAGGCAACCCCTTCCTGCTTCATCACATCCGGCTTCGATCAGTTTGTTTTGGTAAAAAGCACGCAGCATGAACGTTTTTTTCTAATCCCACCTCTTTCAGGTTGCAGGTTGCAGGTGGCAGGTGGCAGCACATCATAATTTACTGCAACCTGCAACCTGCCCCTGGTGGGACGAAGTTAATGTTTAATTTTTTTCGAATTGTACGAGCTGAGTTCTATCATATTCATTTTGTTTTGGGTCTTGGCTTTTACCTTTGCGAGGCGCGAAGACACAGAAAACGACGCAGAGACGCAGAAAGTCTCCGCGTCTTTGTGTCGCTCTCCGCGTCTCTTATATGAAAAAATATTCTCCTGTTGCGATTTGGCTGCTTATTGGTGTAGGAATGATCATGATCCAGGTGCTGCTTGGCGGGATCACCCGGCTTACCGGGTCGGGATTGTCGATCACGGAATGGAAACCCCTGCTCGGTGCCATACCCCCGATGAATGAGCAGGACTGGAATAAGGCATTTGACCAGTACAAACAGATAGGCCAGTACAAGCATATCAATTTTGATTTCACACTCAGCGATTTCAAGTTCATTTATTTCTGGGAATGGTTTCACAGGGTCTGGGCAAGACTGATGGGTGTTGTGTTCGCAGTGGGGTTTGTGTATTTCATTGTAAAGAAGCAGTTCAAAACGGAAATGATCCTGCCTATGGTGCTGCTTTTTCTTTTAGGAGCCTTGCAGGGTGCCATTGGATGGATCATGGTGCAGAGCGGGTTGAATGAAGATGATATATCCGTAAATCATATCAGGCTGGCTATTCACTTCATGGCAGCGCTTGGGTTGCTGGTTTATGTATTCTGGTTCGCGATCAGTTTCCTCCTGCCTAAGGATCAATATATCGACAATCGTCCATTGAAAAAGTTCTCCTGGATCATACTGTCTGTGCTCATTGTGCAATTGTTTTACGGAGCATTCATGGCCGGATTGAAAGCCGGAACCACAGCTCCTACATGGCCCACCATCAATGGAATGTGGATCCCCGGAGGCATGGGTAGCAGCATTACTGATAATCCCATAGCGGTCCAGTTCATTCACAGAGGGCTGGCCTACCTTATTGCGATCCTGATTTTGGCCTGGTGGTCGAAAGCGCTAAAGGCAACCGCAACGCCTTTATTCAGGCGTTCAAGAAACTGGCCTCCGGTATTAGTTGGCGTTCAGGTGATCTTAGGCATATTCACAGTTCTGTATTCGCCTGACAAGCAGGCTCTTCTGTGGCTGGGAGTTGCACACCAGTTTGTAGCCATGCTGCTCCTATTGTCCCTGGTATGGACTTTAAGAATTATGAAATAAGGCGTAGCTTTTTTAGCTTTATATTACCTTATGAAGTTATTCCTGAAAGGGTTATTCTATTCTTTCCCCGTTCAGCTGGTATTTCTGCACGTCAAAAAATACCAGGTACTGCTGCTGTTCTGGTATATCCTGGGCAGCGCGATCAATGGAAATTTCATGAGCACCTTCGGTGCTGATTCTCTTTTCCTGGCTCCTGAATACCTGGGAAATGTAAATGCTGTGAGTACGGCATTTATTGGTGTTTCCATGGGCGTTTTCATCATGAGCTGGCACGTCACCACATTCATCCTCCACAGCAATCACTTTAAATTTCTGGCTACTACATCAAAGCCATTCCTTAAATATTTCATCAACAATTCGGTGATCCCGGTACTTTTCCTGATTTTCTATTGTGTGCGGGCAGTGCAGTTTGATATGAACAGGGAACTGATGAGCGTGGGGGAGATCCTGATCCTTATCGCAGGTTTTCTTTTGGGGTTGGTACTGGTTTCCATCATTTCACTTTCCTATTTTTTTGGGGCTGAAAGAACCATGATGCGCAACATGGATCCCATCATCAAAGAGCCCCATAAATATATCGGCCATTATGATGCTGAAGGAAAGCATTATCATGAAAAAGGACTGATACAGGTAGAGTGGTTCTATAATACCAGGATGAAGCTGAAAAAGCCCAGGAATATTTCGCATTATTCAAGGGATTTTGTTGAGACGGTTTTTAAGAGACATCATTTTTCAGCAGTGATATCGATCATCATTGCTTTTCTGTTCCTGGCTATCATTGGTTTATTCCAGGATGTAAGGGTTTTTCAGCTGCCTGCAGCCGCTGGTATACTATTGTTGTTCTCGATCATGATGGCGGCATCTGCGGCATTGGTATATTGGCTGAAGAGCTGGTCTCTGCCCATACTTGTGGTCATCATTCTTATCATTGACCTGATGTTCCGCTATGAACTTATTGATACCCGTAACAAAGCATATGGCCTGGATTACTCCGATATTGAAAGCCGGCCACATTACAGCCGTGACAGTATCATGAAGTTGTGCACGGTAGACAAGATGGAAGCCGATAAGGCAGAAATGATCAACGTGCTGAACAATTGGAAAGCGAGGCAGGGAACGGATAAGCCAGTAATGTATATCATGAATTTCAGTGGCGGTGGTACAAGGTCGGCCACATTTGCCATGAATGTATTGCAAAGGCTGGATAGTATTTCGAAGGGGCAACTCATGCGAAAAACATTCCTGATCAGCGGTGCTTCGGGAGGAATGCTTGGGGCTACTTATTATCGTGAATTATACAGGCTGAAACAACAGGGGAAAAATATTGATCCCGGCAACAAGAAATATGTTGACAATGTTTCACGGGATCTGCTCAATCCTTTGTTTTCGTCCATGGTTACCAGGGATATTTTTGCACCGGCCCAGAAATTCAGTGTGGGTCCGCACAAGTATATAAAAGACAGGGCCTATGCTTTTGAAGAGCAGCTCAATGATAATTCTTCTGGGATCCTGAGGAAGCAGTTGAAAGATTATGTGCAGGATGAGCAGCAGGCAAAGATCCCATTGATGTTTTACGCTTCAACCATTTCTGGCGATGGCCGGAAGATGCTGATCAGCACCCAGCCTATCAGTTTCATGATGCGTAACTGGCCGGACTCCGCCAGTGGGGTATATGGAGAGCCAGATGCTATTGATTTCTGCAGTTTTTTTAAAAGACAGGATCCCTATAATCTTCGTTTACTCACGGCCATGCGCATCAATGCAACATTCCCTTATGTGCTGCCCAACGTCTGGTTACCCACCAGGCCGATCATTGATGTGATGGATGCCGGTATACGGGATAATTTTGGGCAGGAAACAACCCTTAGATTTCTGAGTGTGTTCAATGACTGGCTGAGAGATAATACTTCAGGTGTGGTGTTTTTGCAGATACGCGACAGAAAATCCGGGGATTGGACAGATCACAAAATGGATGACGGGTTTACAAGCCTGTTCACAAAACCCATTACTGTGATCCAGCTCAACTGGATGAAAATGCAGGATTATTATCATGAAGAACTGATCTCCTATGCCGATGATAAATTCGGATTCCCGTTTGAGAAATGCAGTTTCACCTATGTGCCCGCCAGGAAGAACCAGGCTGCCGCACTGAATTTCCATCTTACAGCAAAAGAGAAGCTGGATATCTATGAAGCCCTGGGATCAGCATCCAATCAAAGTTCGTTTTCCCGTTTTAAGGAGATCAGGTGATCAGGCTGGCTGGATCAGGGAGAAGGCGGAGGGGATCGCTTTGATCTCAAATTTTTCAGCTGTGTCATAAGGGTCGCCATCAATATGAAGCGGAGCCAGGGATCTGTTCACGATGCCAAGTTCTTTCAACTGGTAATAAAGGATCCCGTGTTTCTTGAAAATTTCTTCCTGTACATCCCCAAACCTGAGTTGATAGATGATGGAGAGCAATACCTGTAGTTTGTTCATCTTCTGTACTACAACTATATCCAGTAAACCATCGGAAAGGCTTGCCTTAGGTGCGATTGTGAAATTATTGCCGAACTGGTTGCTGTTGGCAACACTTATGAAGTATGCATTGGTGCTGATCTCTTTATGGTCGATCAGCAGTGTAAATGGGTAACAGTCTGCATTGAAGAAGTTCCTCGCACTCACTTTCACATAGGTCCATAAACCCCGTTTTTTTTGCCTGGCAAAATCGTGGGCCACTTTTGCATCGAAACCTATTCCGCTGAGCATACAGGAAAAATGGCCGTTGATGGTAAAAGCATCAACACGGGAAGGTTTACCACTGAGGATGATAGCAAGCGCTTTATTAACGTCGCGCGGTATGCCTGCGGCCAGTGCCAGGCCGTTTCCGCTTCCAGTAGGAATGATCCCGAAATCTACCGGCAGATGCCTCAGGGCATTGGTCACCTGGCTCACCGTGCCATCTCCGCCGATGATCACAATCGTTTTGATGGCTTCGGCAATTATTTTTTGCTCAATGTGATCTAAACGCCCTTCGGCGTTAGTGTTCAGGAATTCAAAATCAATGGCAGATGCATTCAATCTCCTGGTAATGATATCAATGATGCGCTTCTTCCCCTTGGTGCCAGAGATGGGGTTTACCAGAAAGATGATTTTATGCGGCATATGAATTCAATCCCGGATTCCTGATTACCATTTCAGCAAAGCGCTGGCCCATGTGAATCCTGATCCGAATGCAGCCAGGCAAACCAGGTCGCCTTCTTTTATTTTTCCGGCTTCATATACTTCGCACAAAGCAATGGGTATGGATGCCGCAGTGGTATTGCCGTATTTCTGGATATTATTATACACCTGGTCGTCGCGGAGGCCTAGTTTCTGTTGCACAAACTGGGAAATCCTGAGATTGGCCTGGTGTGGAATGAGCATCTTGATATCTGAAGGGGTATAATTATTTGTTTTCAGCGATTCCATGATCACTTCCGGAAATTTCACCACTGCTTTTTTAAAAACTGCCGGTCCATCCATATAAGGGAAGTTCTGGCAGTTGTCGATCATCTCGTGGCTCATGAAGTATTCACCCATTTTAGCATCTTTCTTGAACGTGGCAAGTTCAGTTGAAGACCAGTGGTTGGCATGTGTGCCCGGGTTATACATAGCAAGTATTTCGGCACTCTCTCCATCACTGTGAAGGTGGGTGCTCAAAATACCCCGGTTTGGATCCTCTGTAGCCTGCAGTACTACAGCCCCAGCGCCGTCTCCAAATATCACGCTTACATTTCGTCCTCTCGTAGAGAAATCCAGGCCAAAAGAATGTTTTTCTGATCCTATGACCAGGATATTCTTATACATACCAGACTTGATGAACTGATCAGCAACGCTGAGGGCATACACAAATCCGCTGCACTGGTTGCGGACATCAAGTGCACCTATTTCTTTCATTTTCATGGCCCTTTGGACCAATACGCCGCAGCCGGGGAAATAATAGTCCGGGCTCAATGTGGCAAAAACAATAAAGTCTATATCCTGCGGGGTGATGCCGGCGCGTTCTATGGCGATCTTTGCTGCTTCCACACCCATAGTGGCCGTGGTTTCTTCCGTAGTGTGGGCATATCTTCTTTCAACTATACCTGTTCTCTCCTGGATCCATTCATCACTGGTCTCCATCATCTTCATCAGGTCGAAATTGGTATAGACATTCTTAGGGACATAGTACCCGATACCGGCGATCTTTGAACGCATAGCAAGCAACGTTTAGGCCGGCAAAGTACAAAAAACCACTGAGCAGTGAGCACTGGGCAGAAAGTAGGTAATTCTGCTCACTGCTCACTGCTTACTGCTCACTGCCAAGATAACGGTGTTTTTCAGATAGCATCTTACCTGACTGTGTATTGGTAACAGTCGCTGTAAAGTACTTGCTGCATGTTTACAGCGTCTATCACCCTGAAATGAATATCGAATCTGGCTCCCGAAGGAATTGCTGTTACGTCTCTCCAGATCACATCGGTAGCATCGCCATGATCATCTGTTGTGATCATATGCGGTGTGAGGCCGTAGCCAAGGGTTAGCCATGTTGTGCTGGTGCAGTTCCCGTCAACCGCATTCATCGGGTCAACAGCTCTTTGAAGCAGATAATTATGGTTGGGCTGAAGGTTATTGACCCTGGTGTCAAGACTGATGATCTTTGCAGCATCCCGGTCTTGCCCAAAATGAATATGCCCTTTGCTTCCGTTTTCGCCCCGGAGCACCACCTCAAGCTCATAATTGGATTCGGCTGAGGCCGGGTTGCCGGCCACGGTGGCATTCTGGGATTCGGGTATACCTGTTCCCGAAACTTCTTTCTTGCAGGCCAGGTAAGTAAATGCTGTCACTATTAACATAGCCACGAGCATAGACATCTGCTTTTTCATAATGCGTGTTTAATGATATTTAAAATCTGTTTGCACTATAAGGTAAGCAGAGACCGGGGTGGAGTTCGAATTCCACTTAGTGACTGACGGGATAAGTCTGTAGATGGCTGTTAAAGACCAGTCTTCAGAAGAACTGAAGCAGATCATCTTTGCGGCTGCGGGACACGTTTATTGTGCTGCTGTCTGACATGACCAGGTAACCTCCTTCGCCCCTTACATATTTGAGCACTTCATTCAGGTTGACTATATAGGAATTGTGCACCCGTATAAAGTATTCATGATCTTCAACCTGCTCTTCCATTTCTTTCAGGGTACGGCAGGCGATCAGTTTTGGACGGTTCTTGATGATCACATGAGTGTAGGTGTTATTGGCTTCGAGATAAAGGACCTGGTCGGCGGCAACCAGTTCAAACCCCTCCGCTGTAGGAATTGCGATCTTATTGAATGCCTTTTTCTTATAGATCCTGGACAACAGCATTTCAAACTGTTCAGGGATTGGTCGCGACTTCTGGGATACCAGTTTTTCAATCGCGTATTTTAATTCGCCGGGATCAATGGGTTTGATGAGGTAGTCGATGGCACTATAGTGAAAAGCTTTAATGGCATATTGATCATACCCGGTAGTGAAAATGACAGGGAAATTAAGCGGCATCAATTTCTCGAGCATCTCAAAACCGTTCATGCCCGGCATTTCAATATCTAGAAATGCCAGGTCCGGGGGATTACGAACAATCGATTCCATAGCTTTTTTGGCGGAATTGAAGGTATCCGTTACCGTTATATCCGGACAATTCTCTTTCAGGAGTATACCCAGTGATTCCCGGCAGTGGGCTTCATCGTCAATGATAATGGCTTTAAGCATACGATATGGGGATTTTGAGAATTACTTCAGTTCCCGCGGGTGTCTGATCGGGATTAACAAGGTCGTTGATTGTTACCTGCAGTTTGTCTTGCCCCTTGGTTTTCATCAACGCTATCCTTTCCGTGGTGATCTTAATGCCCAGCGACTCTTTCAAAGGTTCATTTTTCTGTTTCTGCAATCGTGCGTTTTCCCGGCCAATTCCATCATCTGTGATCCTGCAAACAAGCAATGAATCTTCTTTGGAGATATCGACCTGCAGATGACCTTTTTCTTCTTTTTGCATCAGGCCATGCCATACTGCATTTTCCACATAAGGCTGAAGAAGCAATGGCGGAATCCTGGTGTTATTAATATCGATTTCGGGATCCACATGAATAGAAAAATCAAAATGATCGTCAAATCTCAGTTTCTCCAGATCCATATATATCTGAAGTGTTTCCAGCTCCAGCCTGAGTTCGATGAGCGATGATTCTGAATATCTCAGTATGGTTCTGATCAGTCTTGCGAATTTGGTGAGGTATGCCGATGCCTGCTCTTTGTTGTTCTGGAGGATGAATAAGTTGATGGCATTCAGGGAATTGGAAATAAAATGCGGATTCATCTGTGCTTTTAAAGCTTTCATCTCCAGTTCAGCTTTCTGGAGTTGCAAATTGGAGATCTCCTGTTCGATCTCCCTTTTTTCCAGCAGCAAATTGGTTTCGTTCATCTGGCGTTGCATTTCGTCCTTTCGCCTTTTATTTCTCATGTTCCTTATTATGATGCCAATGACCAGCAAGATGATGGTCAGCGCTAACAGGAAAATGACTTGTTGAAGCTTGTTTTCTTTCGCCATCCTTCTGATCTTTTCTTCTTCCATAGCCTGCCTGAGTCTGAACTGTGAAGTAATGCTGTCTTCCCTGATCTTGATCCTTGACAGAAGGTCAATAGTGGCTATGCGTGATATATAGGTGTCGTTGGAAAGAGATGTATTGAGTGCATTATATTTTTCCTCGTATTTACGACTTTTTGGAGCGTTCTTTTTGGAATACAATTTCCAAAGCAACTGATAGCTGTTCAGCATTACCGGTAATGCCTTAATTGACTCTGCTTTGGTTTTTAATTTTTCTGCGTAGAACAGGGCCATTCTTGCGTCAGGCATTTGCTGATAGGTCTTAGCGATGATCTCCGTTACCGTCAACCAGTTTTCCATATCGTTGCCTTCTTCGAAACTCTTTCTGGCATAGTGGGCAAAGTAAAGGGAACTGTCGTAGTTCTTTTTAATACGTAGCAGATCAGCCAACTCAATAGCGTTGAGTGCGAAAGCTTTTTTCCTGGCATTGGAATCCAGATAGAATGCGTTGATGATATCGATATTGGTATATAGGCATTGAATGGCGGAATCTTCCATTTTCCGAAGCCTGTACACTTTGGCAAGCCTGGTGTAATAATAATCCGGCCTCATGTGCATCCCAGCCTTGTTGAGCGCGGAAAGTCTGTAGTTAGCGATGGCATTTGCCGTGTCTCCTGTTGCCAGGTACAATGCGGCTTTATTGGAGGGAGAGAATAAAGCGTTGATGATATCATCGGACTTTTTCTCAATTTCAAAGTCTTTATGGTAGGCCTCAAATGCATTCCGGATCTGCCCCTGGCTTTCGTAAGAATGTGCGATCATCCTGTAGATCATGGGCACATGGATCATGTCGTTAACCGAGTAATAATATTCCAGTTCTTCTTCATAAATATTCCTGGCTTTCTCAAAAAACCCCTGGTTGTGATAGCAAAAGCCGAGATTGATCAATGCGCGATGTAGTTCTGGTTGCCGGCCATATTTTCTCAATATGGGTATTGCCAGTTTCGTATAGTATTCCGAGCGATTGTAATGGCCATATTCTTCTTCTATCATGCCCAGATTCTGGTAGGACTTGCCCCAGCCGGGTTCATAGCCCAGTTCTTTAGACTCCCGTAAAGCCATTTCGGTATAGTACCTGGCTGTGTCTGTATCAATATGTTTGGACCTGGACCAGTAGGGATTGGAATATTCAAATCCCAATTCGTTCAGGCATTCAATTCTTTCCTTTCCTTTAAGGGTTGGCAGTTGTTTTTTCAGGCTGTCAATTACTGGAGTTTGCGCCTGGCAGATGCAGGTAATAAATATCAAGAATATACAGACCGGGAGGGATCGATGGATATAAGATGTTGGGGTGGTATGAATATCCGATGCGGACATGGACAGCACTTCTAAGGAAGTTAATCACAATAATGTAAATCCGCAAGGAAGCTTCAGTAGCTGCCCGTCTTTATACGGTACTTGACAAATAGGATCAGTGGTTGGTAGCTTTTATTGTGACCCGGCGGCCGTCCATCCCATGTCTGAAGCGAATTGCTGGGTTGCTTTTTCCACTGTTTTCAGGTCATTGGATTTGATGTAGGAGCCAAGTACATGATCACCTGCTTCAGGGATGGCCAGCTTCCTTTTCTGAGATGGTAGTGTGGATATTTTATCAAACATATTGAGCATAGCAGAAACTCTTACAACAGGGTCCTGGTGCTGATCATCTTTATAATAATAAAGCATGAGCAGGGGTTGATTCAACTTTTTGAATGTTTCTTCCGTCATTTTATCTTCCAGCATTTGCTGGACCTGCACAATAGATTCGTTGCGGTATTGGTAGTTCCAGTATTTTTTATAGACATCGCTGCTGTCCGGGGCGGTTCTGCTTTTTCCACCAAGTACGAGCCGGGCGATTTGCAGGCCCCATTGGTCGTTCGCAAGAAAAGCGAAGGGATCGTTGATCTCGATGTTTGGAGACATTAATACCAGGCCCGCAATTTCGGGATACTGTTCAGCAGCCAGCATGATGGCTAATGTGCCGCCAGTAGATGTACCCATCAGGATGACTTTATCGCCGAGTTTTTTCCCAATGGAATAGCCTTCCTTGGCTGATTCCCATAATGAGGTAGCGGTCATATTATAGAGTGGGTCACTGGTATCTTTTCCATGTTCTGAAAGCCTGGACAGATAGAGGTTTGCCCCTATAGCTTTTGCGAAGTCAATATGGGTGGGCGCGCCTTCTTCCTGGCTGGCCGTGAATCCATGCAGGTATACTACGGCATATTTTGTCCTGAGTTTCAGCGAGTCATTATTCCAGATGATCCTGGCTTTGTTGTCTGGTTTGAGTTTGAATTGGGATTCTTTTGTAGCTACCCATTGTTGCAATGCGGCACCGGTATCGGGGATATTATAGAGGCCATCAGTATATTCACCTGGTTTCACCTGTGGTCCCAGGGCATAAAAGATGATCGCAACAATTGACAGGGACAGCAGGAATTTGAGGAATTTCATCATTAGGTTAAGGTAGCTATAACAGGCTATGTAACAAATGCAAGGCAGCAAATTTATCCTGGGTCTCAATTCGAGGCGCGGATTAATATAACTTCCGGCATTTTACTGCCGGAAGTTGATGTTTTTTATTGGGTAAGCCCAGTTTTTCGGTTATCAACGGCGGTGCGGACATTTTTGACCAGGCGTTTTTTAAGGAAGGCGAGGGCGATGAGTGCAATTCCCGCGAGCAGGAACTGGTAGCCTAAAACAACACTGATTGTAACCGCACCGATGCCGATATTAAAGACAGACATCAGTCCACATATCAGCGATAGTATACCCACTATGATCACCAGCCATGCCTGGGCACCGAGTTCCTTATTAGCCCAGCCGTTCTTCACCAGGTGGTAGCCATTGGCGAGCAGCATGATGCCGAAAAGCACTGTGACTGTGAGCATGGTGATGCCAAGTTTAGCCGCCATTAGCAAACCAATAACGGTAGTAACCAGGCTCCAGATCAGCGTACTGGTTTCTCTTTCATCTTTCGGGGCAGAGAACCACCAGATCACGCCGAGTATACCGATCAGAAGCACAAGGGTTGCAACGGTCAGGGAAATTCCGGCCAGTGTTGAAATTGGGTTATTGATTACGAGGAATGCGAGGATGATCATAAGTATCCCCTGGATCAGGATAACCCACCATTTTTTAAGAAGAGTTGACAGCATAGCTAGCAGATTTAGTTTGGGTATGAATGTATCATATAAGCAATGAATTTCTAAGCGATGGAGCATCCGGCTTGTTTCAACTCGCGAATCTGAGTTGTTAATGGCGATTTAACCCAGGTTTCACGAGGTTCTTTTGTCCCTCCGGCCCAATTGTAGTACCTTCGCGCCCTTAAACGCAGAGACACGGGGTTAAACACAGAGACGCAGGGCTCTGTGTCTCTGACGAACACTCTGTGTCTCTGTGATTTATGGATATAAGGAATATTGCAATCATCGCCCACGTTGACCATGGAAAAACCACCCTGGTAGATAAGATCTTACATACCACGCATGTTTTCCGTGATAACCAGGACACTGGTGACCTGATCATGGACTCGAACGACCTGGAACGGGAGCGGGGTATAACGATCTTCAGTAAGAATGCCGCGGTTACATACAATGGGGTCAAGATCAATGTGATCGATACTCCGGGCCACGCCGATTTCGGTGGTGAAGTGGAGCGGGTGTTGAAAATGGCTGATGGTGTGATCTTGCTGGTAGATGCTTTCGAAGGTCCGATGCCACAGACCCGGTTTGTGCTGCAGAAAGCCCTTCAGCTTCATCTTCGCCCCATCGTGGTGATCAACAAAGTTGATAAACCAAACTGCAGGCCGGACGAAGTGCATGATGCAGTTTTTGAGTTGTTTTTTAATCTGGATGCAACAGAAGAACAGTTGGATTTCCCTACTTATTATGGTAGCGGCAAGAATGGCTGGTTCAATGATTCGCTGACCCAGATCGATAATATTTTTCCTTTACTTGATGGCATCGTGAAACACGTGCCTCCGCCGGATGCAAAGCAGGGTACCCTGCAGATGCAGATCACTTCTTTGGATTATTCTTCATTCCTGGGCAGGATCGCCATCGGGAAAGTTGCGCGTGGTGTGATCCGGGAGAATATGCCGATCACGCTTATGCAGATCGATGGAACTTCCAGGAAAACAAGGGTGAAAGAGCTTTATGTGTTTGAAGGAATGGGTAAGAAAAAAGTATCGGAAGTAATCGCTGGTGATCTTTGCGCTGTTGTAGGCGTGGAAGATTTTAATATCGGTGACACCATTGCTGATTTTGATGAGCCTGAAGCACTTCCGGTTATTAATGTGGATGAGCCTACCATGAACATGGTGTTCAGTATCAACAACTCGCCATTCTTTGGTAAGGATGGTAAGTTTGTGACTTCTCGTCACCTGCGCGACAGGCTGATGAAGGAGACAGAGAAGAACCTTGCTCTTAAAGTAACTGATAGTGACGGAGGTGATAATTTCATTGTATACGGAAGGGGAATTCTTCACCTGGGCATTCTCATTGAGACCATGCGCAGGGAAGGGTATGAACTTACCGTTGGCCAGCCGCAGGTAATAGTGAAAGAGATCGATGGCAAGAAATGTGAACCCTACGAAGTACTTGTAGTTGATGTGCCCCAGGAATTTGCCAGCAAGGTGATTGACCTGGTTACTAGAAGGAAGGGCGAGATGCATGTGATGGAGACCAAAGGTGACATGCAGCATCTTGAATTTGAGATCCCTTCCCGCGGCCTTATTGGTTTGAGAACCCAGATGCTGACGTCTACACAGGGTGAAGCCGTGATGGCCCACAGGTTCTCTGAATACAAGCCCTGGAAAGGTCCAATTCCCGGAAGAAACAACGGTGTGCTGCTTGCGAAAGAAAAAGGCAATGCAACCGGATATTCACTGGATAAATTACAGGATCGCGGGTCTTTCTTCATCGATCCAGGTGAAGAAGTGTATGCAGGTCAGATCATTGGCGAACACATCAAGCCAGGCGACCTGGTAGTTCAGATCATTGAAGGTAAAAAGCTCACCAACATGCGTGCAAGCGGAACAGACGGCGCTGCGAATATCGCTCCCAAGATCCAGCTTACGCTTGAAGAGTGTATGGAATATATTCAGCACGATGAGTGCATCGAAGTAACTCCCAATTTCATCAGGATGCGGAAAGTGATCCTGAATGAAGAAGACAGGAAGAAGGTGCAGAAGTCGATGAAGCTGGAAGCATAATTCAGGCATAAGGCGAGAGGTAGCAGGCGATAGGATTTTCCTGCTTTCTCTCGCCTGCTGCTTCTCACCTAAAACTGAATTCCCACCCTGAACGCCAGCCTGTTCATCAGGTATTTATTCTCGTTCGTGATGGTCTCCATTTCATTATTTCCAGCCCAGACCCTGGCGTCGTATTTTTCAGCATTCGTTTTGTGGGTGTAGCTGAATGAAAGATTGAATCCCCATTTCTTTGTAGTTCTGAATGCCCAGCCTATTCCGCCTTCTGCATAAATGCCGTTGGTATATTGATAGTTAAGCTCCGGCCATGGGGCACTGATAGGGGTAACAATATTGGTCCCGTTTTGGTCTTGCTCCAGGATGATATTGGCTCCAAAGCTTCCCAGCACGAATGGTTTGCTTTTACCTCTGCCAAACATTTTACGTCCCTGTGCATATATGGGAAGAGTACGGAATCGATATGGATCATAGGATGCACCCGCGCCAATCAACCATCCGTTTATCTTCATACCTCCCTGCAAACGGATATCACCCGAAACTTCATAGCCACCCCACACGGCCCCACCATCTGTGACGATCCAGGGTTTCCAGGTTTTTTGTCCAAACGCAGAACCCGACAGAAGAAGTAGCAGGAGGATCATTGTCAAGCTGTATGATCTCATGATGATTGCTTTAATCAGTTAGTGATCTTGAGTGATGAACTGATGACGGGATTCTTTGGATCCGTATAGTTCACGAAATACAATCCATCTTTTGCAGTAACCAATGCCACACCGCCTAATGCGATCACATCAAATGTTGAGAAGCCCTTTAGGAGACTCAGGGTTTTGACATCTTTCGGCATGCTGGCATCAAGTACCCGAAGCCCGGCATCTCCTTCGCAGATTAGTAGCGTATTTCCATCTTTCGAAAGACCATGAGGATTGGTCATGGGATATACGGCAAGAAGCAGTGGGTTGGTAACGTCTTTCACGGAAACGACTTCCAATTGATTGGTGAAGCCTGCGCATGTTGTACCACTGCGCAGGGTGACATAGGCATTTTCTCCATCACTGATCACCGGATCACAAACTCTGGCATGTTCGAATCTGCTTTTCTGAACCGGATTATCCTGGTCGGCAGCATCGAATACATACATGCCTGTTGTAGAGCCAATGAAAAGATAATTATCGAACGGGAAAATGGTTTCTATCCCCCATCCAATAGAGACCTGTTTTACATAACTGGGTTTTTCTGCAACGGCTGTATTGAATACTTTGATGTCATTGGTGCTGACTGTGTACAGTCTGTCCTTATTTAGGGCAAACCGCGCCATACTACCCCCTACGCCATTTGGATTTCCCCCACTGCTTGCCAATGGTCCGCCAGCGCCGCCAAGGAAAACCTGTCCTCTATCCTGCGATGCCAGGGCCCAGGTATAATAGTCTTTCTCTCTAACCACGGTATCCACCCTGATCCAGTCTGTGATCACTTTGCCAGTATCCATGTAGTTATACCATCTTCCTTCCGGGAATACTCCTTCAACGATGTGAGTGCGTTTGATATCGAGGGGATTGCTGATGTCTAGGGCAACCAGGTCAGTATACATATCTGCATAAAGAATGTTCCCCCTGACTGCCATGTCAACACAGCCAGGAATTTTGACAAATGAAACAACACGGGGCTGGTTGATATTCCTGATGTCGATCACATGCACTCCTTTGTACAATTCGTTCAGGAAAACGTATCCGTTTTTATAATAGATCTTGCCGGGCTGGGAAAGACTGATCGGCTCACTGCTCCTGATCTCGGCCCTTGCCTCGGCCGTGGTTTTATAAACCGGCCGGTAGAAACTGTATTTCCTTACCACATCGTCGTTAAGGCAACCTGTAAAAAGCAGGAAGATGATCAGCAGGGAAGGGCCAATGGTCTTTTTCATAAACAGATGAATTTGGTGCTCGTTGTCCTTTATCTGTTTGATGAAACCTGATCATGGCATATCGTTGCATCAATTCCCTGAAATCGAAAAAATGGCAGGCCTTTTATTTTATTCTTTTGAAATAATACCGGGTCTGGAGGCCGAAATGCAACATGTGGATATCGGGATTGCCTGTTTTCATCATGCTGTTAAGGCCGTATTGCATGAATGGAGACAGTTGCCAGTGATATTTTTTCTGTGTATGCTCATAGACCAGCCCCAGCCTGAACTGTGGTTGATAAGTTGCGGCTCTGGAAGTGAGGGAGTTGTCCAGGGAATAATTGCCGGCACTTTGAGTCATAGACACATCAGTGTTCTGTTTGAGCTTTAAAGTGATCGCGTTATTCAAACCCGTAGTGATCCAGAAAGAAGATTGCTTTTTCCCGGCTATCCTGAAATTCAATGCCAAAGGAATTTCAAGCGCTGTATGGGTATAACTGGTACTGTTATTAGAGATCAGCGTTCTGCTGTAATAGCTGCTATTGAACATGCTGTCTTTATAAGTGGTACCGGATGAGGACCATGCGTTATGCTGGATGCCCAGGCCAAAAGAGAAAGACATCTTCTTCATTTTTCTTTCTACTGCCAGGCCTGCCGACCAGTGTAATCCGCTTTTGCCCGAGCCCTCATAAGTTATTGTACTGGTTGAACTAACGGGTGAGCTGTTCAGGTCTGCTGATTTGGTCATGCTGACCGGTTCTGTGGGTTTGTTGACACCCAATGCTGCATATGCTCCCAGGTACCACCCTTTGGCTGAATGGTCAGTTAAATTGGGGATGGTAGTTTTTTTCACCGCTGATTGTGGCGAGTCTGCTAGAGGATCTAAAGAATGGCTGGCCAGCGTATCGACGATTGAGCTTTTGGCAGGTTCTTCCTGAATTTGTTGGGATGAGTCAACTGGAACGGCGTTGGATTGGTTTTCCGGCTCACCGGATAGTTTGGCAATGGCAGCGCTTTCTGAACTGCCGGAAATGGCGGATGTAGTAGTGGTTTTTGGAGAGGATGGCCAGGCCGTGGATGAATTATTTTCTGTTGAGTTGTGTATGTTGTTTGAAGTTAGGCTTGCAGAATTTTTGGTGCGACCTGCTGCAGCGGGATCAGTTATTTTGTTTTCGGTTATCCCTTCCTGTGAAAGACCAACAGCTGACTGCGGTTTAATTTTATTTTGGTTGGTGTTTGGAGAACCGGACTTTTCAGATTCAGGGTTCAGGTTAGCCTGGGGTGCTGAAGGAGTTGGAGTTACTGATTGTTTTTTATCGGGGAGATTGGCGATAGTTGTTTTTGTTGATGGCAATGATGATCTGAATTGAGTGGCATACCAGTAGCCGCCAAAAAGTAATCCGGCGGCAAGCGGGAACCACCACCAGAAAATGCGCCTGTTTTTCCGGGGATGCAGCCTGTCATAGATGGCCTGCCAATCGGCAGGAGAAGGTTCCAGCCGGAACTCTTCCATCTTCTGCTGTATCAATATATCCACATTATTTTTTTCCGGCATAATAGTTCAATTTTTCATTCTCTGTTTTCATGATCAGATCTGCGAGATATTTTCTTGCCCTCATGTATTGGCTGCGGCAGGTGCCTTCGCTGATGTTGAGCATTTTGCTGATCTCAACATGGCTATAGCCCTCAATGGCGTGGAGGTTGAAAACGGTTTGGTAACCTCCGGGTAGCTGGCGGATCATGTCAGCGAGTTCCCGGGCTTCCATCTTGCTCACAGGGGTGATCACGGAATCAGAATCGTAATTATCTTTTATATGTTCTTCGTTCAGCCAGTGGATCCTTTTTTGGCTTCTCAGCCAGTTCAGGGCGGTATTGACCATGATGCGTCGGATCCATGCGCCGAGTTCTCCTTCTTCCTTCCATTGGTGAAGGTTCCTGAACATTCTTACGAAGCCTTCCTGCAATACGTCGCTGGCTTCGTCGCTGTCTTTGGTATACCTATAGCAAACCGCCAGCATTTGTGGGGCAAAATGCTGGTATAGCTGCTTTTGTGCAACTGCGTCGTTTTTCAGGCATCGGGAAACCAGCTCCCTGGCATTGATCATTGCTGAGAATCTGACACTGGCATCAGTGCAAGTGTTGCACCAAGATAGAATATTTCATTTCCTCCCTCCAAGGGGCCTCCCTCCAAGGGAGGCCCCTTGGAGGGAGAAGTTTGTCGACAAAATTCTAAATTATTGATCTTCAGGGGAGTGTAAATTTTCGCCTTTGTCTCCCACCCCCTCCCTCCCCTCCCTTGGAGGGAGGGGAGGGAGAGTGAGTTGAGTTATGAAGACAGCTGGGCGGAAAAATCATACAAAGGCCTGATCACTTCCTGGGCGGCGTGGATCAGGGTATCCAATTGGGGAATATTTAATGCATCCTGCATTCTCTTGATCCGATTCAATTCTTCGTTTAGCAGTTTGAGGTTATGATTGATCTCGTTGCCGCGCTTGTGATTCTCGTTTTCCCAATTGGGGATCTCATTTTCGTTTTCAGGCTTCTCGGGCAGGCTATCCCAATAATCATCGATCGCATTGTTCACATTCGTAGTTTGTAAGATAGATAGTGAACGATCCAGCTGCGCAGGTGTTAAATTTTCCGGAGTTACCCCGGCTAATGCTCCAATAGACTTGTCAATAATGGTTTTAATTGCTGACATTGTGTTTAAATTTGCCAAAAATCCCCGGTTATGAAGAGGATCCTGATTGTTTTGATTGTAGGTTTTTTGTTGATACAGATGGACGCTGAAGCTCAGTGTTCGATCTGTACAAAAACTGCACAACAGTTGGGCCACAAACCAGCCAAAGGGCTGAATACCGGCATCATCTACCTCATGTTCGCGCCTTTTGCCATCATCGGGTGGGTAGGATATAATTACTTTAGATCTAAAAGATCAGAATAATCAGTGAGTCAGAAAGACAGAAAGACAGAGAGTCAGGGCGTCGCATTTTTTATTAGCTGACCTGACTTTTCTGACTCTCCGCCGTTCAGGCTCTCAGACTCTCTATTCAAGTTTGCCTTCTTTCGCTTGTTTCTTCATGGTTTCATTCGCGTATACCCCGATCTCGACCCTTCTGTTCAACTGACGATTGGCTTCGCTGTCGTTCGGATATTTTGGCTGGTTCTCACCATACCATTTACGCTCAATACGATTTGATGCAACTCCTTTAGAGATCAGGTAATCAGCCACCGCATTGGCCCTTTTTTCAGATAAGGTCATATTGTAAGCATCCTTACCGGTATCATCTGTATGACCTTCAATGAGCAGATTTGTTTCAGGATATTTTTTAAATACTTCAGCCGCTGCTTCCAGGTCATTTTTTGCGGAATCAGCGATCTTGTCTGAATTGATGCTGAACATCAGGCCAGATTGAAACGTCATATTGATCCCTTCGCCCACGCGTTCAACCTGAGCGGTTGGAATGGCTTGCTTAAGTTCTTTTGCCTGTTGATCCATTTTATTTCCAATCAGTCCTCCGGCAGCTCCACCAATAACAGCTCCTGCGAGTATACCCCATACACTTCCTTTAGAAACAGCCGCGCCGATCAGGGCTCCGCCTGCTGCCCCGGCTGCTGCTCCTTTCTGGGTTTTATTCATGGTTTTACAGCCTGCAAAAATTATTGAAAGGGCCAGGATGGCTACAACGATCTTTTTCATTATTAGATTTTTGACTATTTACAAACCAGGGCGTCAAACATGTCCGCCTTCATATTTTTATATCCGAGTGAGATCAGCTTTTTAAGCTCAGAACAAACCTGCTGTTTTTCTTTGGCAGTCATTTTATTCCTCAGTTCCTGTGCATCTGTTGTTTTGTATTTATCCTGTACCATCTTCATCCTCGCCTCGGTTCTGATCTTATACATGTCTATATCGGCTTTGCCTGATTCAACAGCCTTATCATACTGTACGAAAGCTGCGTCATAATTGCCTTCTTTAACCGCCATATCTCCTTTTTGAATATAGAAAGATGGATTGGCCGGGTCGAGTGCCATCGCCTTATCCAGGTTAGAAATGGCCGAGTCTTTCATGCCGGATTTCCAATAGAGGTCTCCGATCATGGCATAGATGGTGGCCCTTTCCTTTATATTCTGATTTTTTTCCGTGAGTTGTATGATCCTTTCAAGATCCGCTCTTGACGAGTCTTGCTTTTTCTTCCCATTATAAGCCATCGCTCTTTCAAAATAGCCGTTGATGCTTTTGTTCTTTGTCTGCTTCAAGGCCTCATTGGCAGAAGCAATGGCCATATCATATTTTTTCAAACCGTTGTAAGCCCTGGCCGCTCCCGCTGCTTTCTGCTCTTTGGCATCTTTGGAATCGCATTTTGCCATGGACTTATATACTGCAAGTGCTGAGTCGAATTTTTTCTCATTGTTCAACCTGTCTGCATTCTTCATCTGTGCCAGGCATTGATTGGACATGGTAAAAAGTTGCTGGGCATACAGGCCGGATGATATCGTAAGCATAATGGCGAGCGCGAAAGATATCCGAATCATAAAAAGAATTATACAGCAATGTATAGAAATTGCAGAACGCTGCCTTCAGGCAGGATCAGGTGATAATAATATGAAACATGATTTAGCCTGGCTTGCAGCCATTGAAAGATCCGTCGCAGAACGGAGGGGTCTTGGTCTGCTTGCACATACAGAACCAGGCATCTTCCGGCGAATCAAATTTCAATTTTAGGCTGCGGAAAGGCATGCCTTCGATCTGTTTATGTGCACTGTCGCAAAAAGGCTGTTTCTGGCTCAAACCACAGGTGCACCAGGAGTAATTCTTATCAGGTATAACTGAAACACATACGGGTTCGGTTCCGGCCACTACGGGCTTATCCATTTTAATAGTCTGATCACTCATGTTGATGAAGATACGATTGGATATATGAATACAGATTAAATGAATTTCGGTTCAACGCCTCCCTGATATTTGCCTTAAGCTCTTCTTTGGAAATATCTTTCATGCGATCCGTCCTGATCAGGTGGTATGCCCTTTCTGCCAGTAGCCAGTATTTCCTGTCCGAGTGTTCCAGGTGTTCTAATTTATGCTCAATGGCTACTGCCAATTCCGCCAGCCCTGTTTTCTCAGGGGCTATGGTTTTGATCACAGGTACATCCCTGCCGGATGAATGTGCCAGTATCTCCAGGTGTTTGATGAATTGGTCGGCCTGCGGTCGGTCTGATTTATTGACAACAAAAATATCTGCGATCTCCATCAGCCCGGCCTTCATGGTCTGAATCTCATCTCCGGCTTCAGGTACAAGCACAACTACTGTGATATCGGCAAGTCCTGCTATTTCAACTTCACTTTGACCCACGCCCACGGTTTCCACGATCACGAGGTCAAAGGAAAGTGATTTCAGAAATTCCGTGATCTCGATGATCCGGGGGTGCAGTCCTCCCAGCGAACCACGGGTTGCCAATGACCTGATATATACCTCAGGGTGGGTATACCATTCACTCATTCGTATCCTGTCGCCAAGCAAGGCTCCAAGATTGAAGGGGGAAGATGGATCAACACATAAAACCGCTATTTTTTTTCCTTTTGACACGAACTCTGCGATCAAGCCGTCGGTAAGTGTACTTTTACCGGCTCCGGGAGGACCGGTGATGCCAATAACGGCGCATTTACTGCTTGCGGGCAGCGACTTCAGCAACTCCTGGTAGCCATTGCTTTCATTTTCAATTAGAGAAATGCAACGTGCAATGCTTCGGGTATCCTGTTGTTGCGCTTTGGCATATAAATGCTCCCAATTCATAAGTTTTCTAAATTCGGCCAATTAAAAGCTACAACAAAATTAATTTGAGGTTAGTGCCCATACTCATCATCCTGATGTGGGCGGGGATGCTATGGTCAAGGGCCATGCTGTCGATAGGAATGATCGGCTTCTTCCTCATCGCAATCGTTTTTCATTTCCAGGAAGGCTGGAGAACGATCCGGAGGTCCATTTGGCTTCAGGGCCTGCTGCTTCTTTTTGTAATTCCGCTGGTAACGGTGTTCTGGAGTGAAGACTATACACAATGGATCAGGTCAGTGCAGGTGAAAATGCCATTGTTGCTGATGCCATTCGGGATACCCTTATTCAGGGTGATGGACAAAAGAACAAAGCAGTTCCTGCTGGTACTGTTATGCGGTTTCATCCTGGCATCCAGTTTATACAGCTACTGGTTTTATTTTTCCACTCCCGGCATGAATGAGGCTTACCTGAAAGCCAAGGTACTGCCTGTGGCTATGTCGAACGATCATGTGCGTTATGCGTGGCTGCTTGTTATCGGTTATTCATGGCTGTTATATGAAGTTGTCATCGGCAATATGAACAGGACGATGAGGATCGCAGGGTATGCATTCCTGTTATACCTGGCCATCTTTATCCATGTACTGGCTGCAAAAACTGGCCTTCTGGGATTTTACCTGGTTACATTGATCGCTATTTTCAGCATGGTACCGCCCAGGGCGAAAGCCCTGTCTATACTGGCATTTGCGGCCATCCCGTTGCTGGCCTGGGTACTGCTCCCTTCTTTTCAGAACAGGTTAAAATTTGTAGTGTGGGATTTCCAGAATTATTCAAGAGGAGATTATGTGGAAGGCCTTTCAGATGGGCCGAGAGTATTGTCGTACAAAGCAGGCCAATCCATCCTGGAGCAACATCTGTTTGCAGGTGTAGGTTCGGGTGATGTGCAGAAAGAGACCTGGAACTGGTATGATTCGAATGCCGTATTCCTGAAAGATTATGAAAGACTGCTTCCGAGCAATGAAGTGCTGATGTATGGGTGTGCAGGTGGATTAACTGCCGCCCTGGCCTGTTTATTGGTGCTCATCATCCCTTTTTTCATGAATGGATTTCGTGGGAAGATGTTATGGCTGTCTTTCCATCTGGTAGCCTTTGCCGGCTTCATGTATGAAATTGGCCTGGAAGTACAGCACGGCGTATTCCTGTTCTGTTTTTTCAGCTGCTTTTTTTATTCCTTGCTTTCGCCTGGTTCTGAAGCTGAAGCAGTTTAGCATATTTCAGGAAAGTTGTATTGGCGATCTGTTTAGCGATCACAAATCCGTTAAAGCCATCGAGAAAACCTCTTTTTAAAATATAGCTGGAACAGAAGGCCCAAGCAGGATTCAAGAGGAGTTTCAGTATGCCCGACTTTTTACCTTGCTCGAAATATGCTTTTGCAGAAATGGTACTGAATTTATTGCCCTGGAGTACGTGTTCATCTATGGAGTAGTAAGTGTAATGAAGCAGATCTCCCTGCAGATGGGCAATGTTTGCGTTTTCATCGATCTCCAGTTTATCATGCGGGTTTATGCCTTCCCAGTTCACCTTTGATCTTTTGGCCAGCCTGAGTTTGGTATCGGGGTACCAGGATCCATGATAGATCCAGCTATCGCAATACCAGGACCGCCTGTTCATGGTATATCCCTGGGCAGGAAAGCCGTTTGCCTTGACTTGTTTAATGGACTCCAGGAGTTCCGGACTGAGTGCTTCGTCTGCGTCAAGCGACAGCACATATTCATGTTCCACCTGGTCGAGGGCGAAGTTTTTTTGTTCCTTATAACCCAGGAATGGTTGTTCAATGAACCGGGCACCCAGGCTGATGCATATTTCTTTGGTGTTATCGGTAGACAATGAATCCACCACCACGATCTCATCTGCTATATCAGCTACTGAGTTGATACAGCGGGCAATGTTTTTTTGTTCATTGAACGTGATTATGGAAACCGATAGCTTCATGTTGTCAGGTGAAGATATAGGAAAACAGAAAAAATTGTATAATTACAGATATGACGAATTTCATTCCCATATTCCCGTTGTCATTGGTGGTATATCCGGGGGAGGATCTGAACCTTCATATTTTTGAACCCCGGTATAAACAGTTGATCAGGGAGTGCAATGAGCAGAAAAAGCCTTTCGGTATTCCTTCTGTGGTAAAAGATAAAGTGAAAGAACTGGGCACACTGATGGAGATCAGCGAGATCGTGAAAGTGGAAGAGAACGGCGAAATGGATATCAAAACAAGAGGCCTCAAGGTGTTCAGGATACTGGAGACCATCCCTGAGGTTCCGGATAAATTGTATAGTGGTGCCATTGTGAACTATCCTGATCATGACGAAAACGGCAATCGCGAGTTGATGCAGAAGGTAGTGGCGGGGATCAGGCAATTACACGTTCTGCTGAATGTTACCAAATCCTTTCCCAGGCCCGATGAGTTATTGACCAGTTATGATGTGGCGCACCATGTGGGTTTTTCGATCGAGGAAGAGAATGAGTTACTGGCCC
>DATGXN010000004.1:0-3392 GCA_035298945.1 Chitinophagaceae bacterium
AATTCAAAGTGTATGAAGATGAAGCCGAAGCCAAAGAAGTGGCCAGCCGTCGTGCTCAGATCCTTCGCGAACAGGGTATCCGTACCAAGAAGCATATTACACTGGATGAGATCGGTCGCCGTCTTGCACTCGGGAACTTCAAGCAGCTTAACATCATCATCAAAGGTGACGTGGATGGTTCCGTAGAAGCGTTGAGTGATTCATTGCAGAAACTTTCTACTGAAGAGATCGCTGTAGCAGTTGTACATAAAGGTGTTGGTGCCATCACAGAGAGTGATGTGTTGCTGGCAACGGCATCAGATGCCATCATACTTGGATTTAACGTAAGGCCTTCCGGCAATGCAAGCAAACTTGCAGTTACAGAAGGTGTGGAGATCAAGCTTTACTCTATCATCTACAACGCGATCGAAGAGATCAAGAGTGCGATGGAAGGTATGCTTGAACCGAAGATCCAGGAGAAGATCGTTGCCAACGTAGAAGTGAGGGAAGTGTACAAATTCGATAAGGCCACAGTTGCCGGTTGTTATGTACTGGATGGAAAGATCCTGCGTAACAGCAAGATCCGCGTGATCAGGGACGGTATTGTGGAATATCCTAAGGGAGAAGGCCAGGCAGCTGAACTCGGAAGTTTGAAGCGTTTCAAAGACGACGTGAAGGAAGTGGCTTCAAATATGGAGTGCGGTCTTACGGTTAAGAATTACTCCGACATCAAAGTAGGTGATATTATCGAGGCATTTGAGGAGGAAGAGGTGAAGAGAACATTATAGCAGTAAGCAGTGAGCAGTGAGCAGGAAGAACTGCTCACTGCTTCTTGCTCACCGCTCACTGCTGACTTTTAGGTTTTTATTAGTATCTAATTAAGTTACTTTACGCATGCGTAAGCTTTTACTTTCCCTGGTTTTCCTGTGTTTTCTGCAGATGGCGAATGCGCAGTCTGCCAAAGTGCTTGTGGACAAGATCGCAGGGATTCTGGGAGATAAGATCGTATTGAAGTCAGACCTCACAAACTATATTGAAGATATTCAGCGCCGCGGAGGTGAGATCCCCGAAAATGCGGAATGTGTGCTCCTGGAGCGCATGCTGATGGATAAAGCCCTGGTTCTGCAGGCTGAAAAAGACTCTCTCCCGGTGGGAGAAGATGAGATCAACGCAGAACTGGATCAGCGTATCCGTTATTTCATTATGGAATTCGGAGGTAAGGAAGCCGTAGAACAGGTGGCGGGCCGGACCATCTTCCAGATGAAGGAAGATTTCAGGCAATCTGTCAAGGAACGTAAACTGGCAGAGTCTATGCGTGCCAAGATCGTTGAGAATATCAAGATCACTCCCCAGGAAGTAAAAGCATATTTTGATAAAGTCCCTAAAGACAGTTTACGTTTTTACGAAACCGAATTGACCGTGGGTCAGATCATCCTCTTCCCTAAAGCAGGCAGAGATCTGGAGAAATACGCGATCGATGAACTGAACGATTACAAAAAGCAGATCGAGAACGGTAAATCTTTTGAAAACTACGCCAGGCTTTATTCTGAGGACCCAGGTTCAAAACAGAATGGCGGCCGCTACGAGATCAACAAGAACGAAAAACAGTGGGACCCGGATTTCAAGAATGCAGCATTCAGGTTGAAAGAAGGCCAGGTTTCATCTGTTGTAAAAAGCAAATTCGGATACCATATCATTCAGATGGTGAGCCGCAACGGCGACGATGCGGTGATCAGGCATATACTCAGGATCCCTGAAGTTACCCAAACAGAGATCGACCAGTCCATATCTAAACTGGATAGTATAAGGTCCAAGCTGATCGCAGGCACCCTCTCATTTGGGGAAGCAGTTGATAAATACAGTGAAGACGAGACCAGTAAGTTCACCGCAGGGCTGATCTCAGGCGCATCCGGTACCAATGTTACCATTGATGAACTGGATAAAGACCTGGTAAAAGACCTGAACAAATTACAGGTTGGTGAATACTCACGCCCCTTATCGTATACTGATCAAAGTGGTAAGAAAGGTGTAAGGTTGGTTGTTGTTCAGAGCAAAACTGAACCCCACAGGGAAAACCTGAAAGACGACTATAACAAGATCGCACAAAGAGCCATTGAGGAGAAAAGGGAACTGGCCGTTGAGAAATGGTTCAAAACCAAACTCCCGACTTACTACGTGATGGTTGATCCGGAGTATACCACCTGCGAATCCATACGCAATACATTTCCTAATACTGCGCCTAAGACTGCAGCGCAATAACAGGTTGCAGGTTGCAGGTTACAGGTTGCAGGTTGCAGGCAATAATACTGTCCTTCACTCTGCAACTACCTATAACATCCTGCTAAAATACCTTAAGAACCCTTGTTTTTGCCTTTGAGTTTGCTCTGATTATTCTAACTTTGCGCTTCATCTCAGATACATGAGTGATGCAATCAAACATGAATGCGGTCTGGCATTCATTCGTCTTCGTAAGCCTTTTTCTTATTACCAGCAAAAATATGGTACAGCACTTTTCGGCCTGAACAAACTGTATCTCCTCATGGAGAAGCAGCATAACAGGGGACAGGACGGCGCTGGACTGGCCACCATGAAACTGAACACGGAGCCAGGGTATCCGTATTTGTACAGGCACAGGAGTATTGCTACACAGGCAATAGCTGACCTGTTCCAAACCATCGGTAAAGAGATCACTGAGTTGGAGAAATATCAGCCAGAGATCCGGAAACACCCCGGCTTGCTCAAAGGCCATTTGCCATTCATGGGCGAGCTGATGCTGGGCCATCTTCGTTATGGTACACAGGGTAAGAACAATGTGGAGTTCTGCCATCCCTTCATCAAGAAGGACATCATTCCCGCCCGCAACCTTGCACTGGCAGGTAATTTCAATCTTGTCAACACCGAAGAACTTTTTTCGCTGATCAATATAGATCCGGGCGTTTTTCAGAAGCAAAGCGATCTGGCAGCCATGATGGAAGTGCTACATCATTTCCAGGTTAAAGAAGATACACTCAGTCCGGGTAATATTTCGGTCACCAACATCCTGAAAAAATCATTCAGCCTGTTTGATGGCGGCTACCATGTAGGTGGATTGCTGGGCAACGGCGATGCATTTGTGATCAGGGATCCCCATGGGATCAGGCCATCCTATTATTATATCAATGATGAGATCTTTGTGGCGGCTTCAGAACGCGCGGCCATCAGAACAACATTCAATGTTGGCGAGAACGAAGTGCTTGAGCTGATGCCGGGACAGGCGCTGATCGTAAAAGCTGACGGCACCTATAGCATTGAACAGATCCTTGAACCCAAGGAAAGAAGGGCCTGCAGCTTTGAACGAATTTATTTTTCAAGAGGCAGTGACGAAAAGATCTACCGTGAAAGGATCGCGCTCGGTTATCACCTTAGCCCGATGG
>DATGXN010000005.1:0-16267 GCA_035298945.1 Chitinophagaceae bacterium
AGTCAAGTGTTTTCTGTGATTTATCAGATATTTTTTTATTGGTGCTGATGTCGAGGTCGGCCCCGATCAGTGTGGCAGCCTGTTGATCTATCTCCCTGCTGAGTGTGTCTGACAAAGAGAAAATGGATACCAGTGCAGCGATGCCAAGTATAACCGAAGAAATAAATAATAAGAGGCGGGAGAAATTCCTCCTGCTGTCTCTCCAGGCCATTTTGATCAACCATTTGATATCCATATCCTTTTTATTATTGATGATATGGATTAGCCGTTTCTTCTACCAGTTTACCACCCTTGATACGGATGATCTTATTTGTTCTGGCGGCGAGATCTGCATTATGTGTGACAACGATCAGTGTTGTTCCGGCATCTCGGTTGAGGCTGAACAGCAGGTTTTCAATTTTCTCACTGGTTTCTGCATCCAGGTTACCGGTGGGTTCATCTGCAAACAGGATCCTGGGTGTATTTGAAAATGCCCGGGCGAGGGAGACCCTTTGTTGTTCACCTCCGCTCAATTGCACCGGGTAGTGATGACCCCTGTCTGCCAGGCCCACCCTGTCCAATAATTCCAGGGCCTTGGGGCGGATGTTTTTTTCTCTTCTCAGTTCCATTGGCACCATAATGTTTTCCAGGGCGGTCAGCGTTGGAAGTAACTGGAAATTCTGGAATATGAAACCAATGTATTTATTCCTCACTGCTGCACGCTGATCTTCATTTAATGTCTCCAGGCGGATATCATTCAATACCACTGATCCTGAACTGGCACTGTCCAGCCCTGCACAAAGTCCCAGCAAAGTGGTTTTTCCGCTTCCCGAGGGTCCCACAATGGCCAGGGTGGAACCTTCCTCCACACTGAAGTTGATATCATCCAGCACAGTGAGGGTTCTGCCCGCACTGGTATATGTTTTTCTTACGTGCTCTGTCCTTAATATTGTATTCATCTAACCGTTTTCAATACCAATTTATCTTATTTTGCTTTTACACACCGAAAGCTTTTTTGTTCAACCTTTTATAATGAAAAAGATCAGCATATACTTGATTTTGCTCGCCATGTTCAGTGGACTGTCTTGTGGAGCTCCTGACAAGGAGAAAGCGGCCGGGAAAGTGGAAGAAAAACAGCCCGATAAATCAAAGAAAAAAAGCATCATATTCTTTGGCGACAGCCTTACTGCCGGCTACGGCCTGGAAGATCCTTCGCTGGCTTTTCCTGCATTGGTCCAGAAAAAACTGGACTCGATGGGTTTGAATTACCTGGCTGTTAATGCCGGGGTAAGTGGTGAAACATCGGCCGGGGGCCTGGGCCGTATCGACTGGATATTGAAACAGCCGGTGGATATTTTTGTACTTGAACTGGGTGCAAACGATGGTCTCCGGGGGATCTCTCCGGAAGAGACCCAGAAAAATCTACAGGGTATCATCGACAGGGTTAAAGCTGTCAATCCATCTGCAAAGATCATCATCGCAGGTATGCAGGTGCCGCCCAGTATGGGTCAGCGCTATGTGAAACAATTCAGTGCCATCTTTCCAAAACTTGCGAAAGACAATAATGGGATCCTGATCCCCTTCCTCTTAGAAGGTGTTGGTGGAGAACCCGAACTCAACCAGGCCGATGGAATTCATCCTACACCCGAAGGGCACAAGATCGTGGCTTCCACTGTTTGGAAATACCTGGAACAGAGAGTCAGATAGTCAGAGAGTCAGAGAGTCAAATAGTCAGAGAGGCTGAGAGTCAGCATTCTCAATCCAGGATATCGTAGGCATTTAATTTGTTCAACTCCAATATCGTAGTTGATCCGTCTTTCGACATATGATACATGGGTTGGAATTTAGCGTTGTGGATGATCTCCTTGAACGTGTAAGAAGTTCTTTTGATCACTGTATTGGAGAACACGGGGTCGAAGCCATCGATATGTACATACACTTCAAGATCCGATCTTTCAAAATCACTGGCGTTCATATTATAAAGCGGACTGTTCTCGTCGATTGGATGGACCACGGTCCAGTTTGTACTTAAGGCATCCACATGTGAACGTTCCAGCTGAAGGCTGTAGAAATGGTAAGAAGAGCCCTGTAATAATGCGGCATTCACAGTGATATTTGAATTGGTGAGATAGTGATTGTTTTTATAAGGAACTACCCGCATCATAAGCGCTTTACCTCCTTTGAATGGTGCTATCAATGCGTTATGGGAGAAATGTAAAAATGCTTTGGGCCTGGTAAATCTTCCATAATAAATACCTGTCACCAGTGCGAAGAATATCCATCCTGTCATGGTCTCGAATGAGGCAATAAAATTGGCCAGGTGTCCCGTGGGATTGAGCCTTCCGTATCCCACTGTGGTAAAGGTTTGGGTACTGAAGAAAAATGTCTCCATCAGTTTTTCTTTGTACGAACCCGATATGAATCCGCTAAGTTCATCGAAGCCGATGAGCATGAAAGCAATTGTGAAGATAATATTGATCACGAGATAGGTACAGATCAGCAGGAGCAGGAATTTCACGGAGCCCAGTTCAAGAAGGTTGGAGTATAAACTCATTCTCTGCCATGCAGGATACCCGGTCTTCCTGATGTTGAAACTCCCATCCTTATTGACAAATCGTTCCCCAACCTGGTTGGCCTGGACACCAAAACCGGTGTTTGCATTTTCGCCCGCTGGCGGTGGATTGAAGTCGGCCATATTCAGCAATTAATTTTTGGAAAAAGTTTGTATCCGAGAGGAACTTCTCTCTCCTTTCTGACTCTCAGCCTCTCTGTCTATCCGACTCTCTGATAAAGGCTGCCTCCTTTTGCAAATATGCGATCTATTTTCTTTTCAATCTCAGGGTCCCCTTTTACAGGTGGGGCATGATGGGGTTTGATACGGGCGTCAATGATCAACGGGCCCTTACAGCCCCAGTGTTTGTGTTCGTAAAAACTTTCTACTCCATACATATCATGGGAAGGGTTGCTCCTGGTGAATGTGACCCAAAGAAAATTTCTCAGGCTGGCGGCGGTGAATTCGGCATCGTCGCACCAGATCACCATAGGGCTGCCATTCAGTTCCCGGATCGAGTGTTTCAATGCCTCATTGATCTGCTCTATTTCCCTGGCTGTGGTTGCTTCGTCAATATATGCAGAGGTTTGCAATGCCACCACACCGGGCATGATGAGCTTGATGTTTTTTGCAATGGTTATGTTTCTGAATGGATCTTTTACGGTGGTATCCAGTTCTCTTACCTTATCGCCATAGGCTGCCATGACCACTTTACTGCCGCTGTTCAGCCCGGTGCCGGAATAATCCAGCGTATCGATGGTTGTATTGGTCTGGAAATGGATATCCCTGTTGAGGTGTATCCGCTCCAGCACAAACTTCAGGTAGTCTTCCACGTTATGCGTGCTGACCCTGTTCTCATCATCGGCTGTAATGAACAGGAATTTAGCAAGGCTGAGCTGACCTGTTCCCAGCACATGGTTGGCTATGGTCAATAACTCGGCGGGCTGCCGGGTGGGTGCGTAAGGCGTATATCTTTCACTGCCGATAGCGAGTAACAAGGGATGAACGCCTGCAGCATCGACGGCATGAACTTCTTTCAGGCCGGGGATCTCTTTAGGAATAGCTTCGCCGGTCATCTCGTGGATGAGCTGGCCGAAGGAAGTGTCTTCCGCAGGAGGCCGGCCCACAACTGTAAATGGCCAGATGGCATTTTGCCTGGCGTATACTTTTTTCACTTTCATCAGCGGAAAGGAATGTGCCAGGCTGTAGTATCCAAGATGGTCTCCGAAAGGCCCTTCAGGTTTATTGGAGTGGGGATGAACTTCTCCCGTGATTACGAAATCAGCATCGGTGCTGATGCAGAAACCTTCATCGTAAGTATATCTGAAACGCCGTTCTCCCAACACGCCTGCGAATGTCATCTCACTGATCCCTTCGGGCAGGGGCATCACAGCGGAAACGGTATGAGCCGGAGGACCACCTACAAACACACTGACTTTCAGCGGTTGACCTTTAGCGTTAGCTTTTGCCTGGTGTACCCCGATACCCCGATGCAGCTGGTAGTGCAGTCCTATCTCTTCATTCAACACATAATCATTACCGGAGAGTTGTATGCGATACATACCGAGGTTGGCATTCATGATGCCAGGATGTTCAATATCTTCTGAATATACCTGTGGAAGAGTGACGAACGCCCCTCCGTCCATAGGCCAGTGTTTGATCAACGGAAGATCCTGTATCCGGATCTCCTGGTACATGACCGGTTTGGAAGATGGATTCCTGAGCGGAAGGGCCTTCAGTGCGGCCCATGCAGTGCCTGCGTTTTTGAAGGGTTGTTTCAATGCCGCTGCCGGGTCATTTTTCAGCCTGATCAATTGCTGCACCTGTTTCAGGCTATCCCTGAAAATATACCTGCTTCTTTCTATGGTTCCGAAAATATTGGAGGCTGCCCTGAATCCTGAACCTTTGACTCGTTCAAACAAGAGCGCAGGTCCTCCGGCTTCAAAAACCCTTACGTGGATGGCCGCCATTTCCAGGTTTGGATCCACTTCTTCCCTGACCCTGATCAGCTGACCAGTTTTTTCCAGGTCCAGTAAACATGATTCCAGTGAATGATAACTCATATAATTAGCAAATATACGAGCAGCTGAGTCAGGTTGCAGGTTACAGGTTGCAGGTTGCAGTTTCAGGTTGCAGGTTCCAGAACTAAAAACAGTAGTGGTGGAGTTCTGTTCACTAGAAACGTTAAAAACGGGAAAATACACCCGGATTCCGGGGATTATCCCTGAGAATTACTCCTATTCAAGATTATCTTTGTTAACAATGAACAGGGAACTATACTTAAAGATATTCAGGAAACAGCAGTCGATAGAAGCAGTGCCACCGAATGAGCAGATCGCAGGATGGGCGCTGAAAGTGATAGCAATGTTGTTCCCGGAATTGTCTGACAAAACCTATGCTACTGCGGCAGATATTGAAGAAGAGGCTTTAAGGCTTCGGCTTGAACTGACCGTTATGATGAATGCCACCAAGGCATGCATGGATTGTGACAATGCGGCCATCAGCATAAAATTTTTCAATCAGCTTCCGGAGATCTATCGTGTATTGCAGACGGACATTGATGCCATTTTGGAAGGTGATCCCGCAGCGAAATGTGAGTTTGAAGTGATCAGGGCCTATCCGGGATTTTTTGCCCTGGGCTTTTACCGGATCGCCCATGAATTGCTGATGTTGAACGTGCCGATGTTACCTCGTATACTCACGGAATATGCGCATGCGAGAACGGGCATTGATATTCACCCCGGAGCAAGGATTGGGGAATATTTACAGATCGATCATGGAACCGGTATCGTGATCGGCGAAACCACGGAGATCGGTGATCATGTGAAAATCTACCAGGGGGTGACCTTGGGTGCATTGAGTGTTGAGAAAGCCATGGCGGATATAAAAAGGCATCCCACTATTGAAGACCATGTGATCTTATATTCCAACGCCACCATTCTGGGTGGTGAAACCGTGATCGGCCATCACAGTGTGATCGGCGGTAACGTCTGGCTTACGCATTCTGTGGCTCCGGGCTCATTGGTATTTCACGATCCGGATGTTACGGTACTTGAAGGCAAAACCTTAAACCAGGGAACATGATGATGAAAGGAATTGCAGGCACTATTGGGAATACGCCCATGGTGGAATTATTGAGGATGAATCCTAATCCTGCCGTTAAAATATATGCCAAACTTGAGGGCAATAACCCGGGGGGTAGTGTGAAAGACCGGCCTGCCTTCAATATGATCAAAGCAGCATTTGACAGAGGAGATATCAATAAGGATACGGTGCTGATCGAAGCCACCAGTGGCAATACCGGCATAGGGATGGCGTTAGTGGCCAACCTTTTCGGCATTCGCATTGAGCTGGTCATGCCATCCAATTCAACCAAGGAAAGGGTGCAGACCATGGAAGCCTATGGGGCTAAAGTGATCCTCCTGGACAGCATTGAGATCTGCAGGGATTATGCCGAAGAAAAAGGCGGCCAACAAGGATACTTCCTGCTGAACCAGTTCTCCAATCCTGATAACTATCTCGCTCATTATAAAACTACAGGTCCTGAGATCTGGAGGGATACTGAACATCAGATCACGCATTTCGTTTCTTCGATGGGTACCACGGGTACCATCATGGGTTGTTCACGTTATTTTAAAGAGCAAAATTCTTCCATACAGATCGTTGGATGCCAACCTACAGAGGAGTCTTCTATCCCGGGCATCAGGCGCTGGAGCAAAGAATATCTTCCCAAAATATTTGAACCTGAGCGTGTTGACAGGGTGATGGATATTTCACAGGCCGAAGCCGTTGCCCACACGAGAAAACTTGCGCGGATGGAAGGGATATTCGCAGGGATGAGCAGTGGTGGAGCAGTGTCTGCAGCGATCAGGCTGGCCAGTGAACTCGATAAAGGCGTGATCGTTTTCATATGCTGTGACAGGGGCGACAGGTACCTCAGCAGTGATCTTTTTGCTTCCTGATCCATCTGATCATTTTCCGGCTTTTCTTTTTTCCAGGTAGATCACGGCAATACAGCAGACGAATACGATGATAGCAAGTGTGAAAAGCTGTCCACGATCTCCTGCACTTTCAATCCCGATTACAAACAGGTGAGATGCAATGGCGCCACACATGAGCACCAGGCCCAGTGAAGCCCCCAACAATGCGGTTGGAGGGATGAGTAGCAGGATCCCTGATATCAGTTCAAGTATTCCGGTCGCAATTCGTCCCCATGGTTCTGCATGTAGTTTTGTAAAGATCTCTACACTTTCCGGGGCTGCAGTGAACTTAAAAAATAAGGTCTGCATTAGAATGATTGCAGGTACAATGCGTACTATCAGTAAACTGATACTGTCGGATTTTGAAAACATGATGTGCAGATGTTGCCCTTAAGGTTGGAAATATCGGTGGAATAAAAAAATCTCCGCCAGTATATTTTGCATGGAAAAATCCCGCCTGAAATTTTCGTAAATTAAAAGATGGTTATTTTAAAAAGAGTAATGGTGTTTTCTGTTGCGCTGATTTGTCTTTCAATTTCTTCCCCAGCACAGTTGTCAACTGTTCAAACTCAATCTGGTAAAGTTTCAGGATATACCGGAACCGGTGGGATTAATATTTTCAAGGGAATACCATTTGCTGCGCCTCCTGTGGGCGATCTGAGATGGAGTGCTCCCCAGCCTGCGGTACCCTGGGAAGGAGTCAGGAAATGCACAGCATTTGGTCCCAGTCCCATGCAGAATCCACCTATGCCATTCAGTATGTGGACCACCGAATTTCTGATCCCTAAGGAGCCGATCAGCGAGGACTGTTTGTACCTGAATGTCTGGACGGGTGCAAGAACTTCGAAAGAAAAAAGACCGGTGCTGGTATGGATCTATGGTGGTGGCTTCTCGTCCGGGGGTGCGGCTTGTCCTATCTATGACGGGGAGGCTTTGGCGGCCAAGGGGATCGTAATTGTCAGCATAAACTACAGGGTAGGCATATTCGGATTTTTCGCACATCCTGAGCTCAGCCGGGAAACTGGCTCATCGGGCAATTATGGCCTGATGGATCAGATCGCTGCCCTCCAGTGGGTGAAGAAGAATATAGCATCTTTTGGTGGTGATCCGGCTAATGTAACTATAGCAGGACAATCAGCCGGTTCTTTCAGTGTCAATTGCCTGGTGGCTTCACCACTGGCGGCAGGACTGTTCAACAAGGCTATTGCAGAAAGCGGGGCAAGTTTTGTTACTGACCGGTTAAGCACCAGGTTAAAAGATGCGGAGGGAAACGGGAAAAAACTGGCGGCGAGTATTGGGGCAAATACGCTAAAAGATCTGAGAGCAATACCCGCTGCTGAATTGTTGAAAAAAGGAACATGGATTTCGGCGCCCATCATCGACGGAAAAGTTTTGCCCTCTACCATTGCTGAGATTTTTAAGGATGGAAAACAGAATGACGTAGCACTGCTGACGGGCTGGAACCAGGATGAGGGATTGTTATTTGGTCCTGTGCAAACTGCAGAGGAATACAGGAAGCAAATGGGTGTGCAATTTGGTGCCAATGCAGATAGGATTCTCGAATTCTATCCGGCAAAAGATGATGCGGAGGCGGCCCGGTCGCAACTTGATCTTTCGCGGGATCAGATCTTTGGCATGCAACAATTTGTTTGGGCTACCATACAGTCATCTCAAAACAAAAAAGTATATGTGTACAGGTTCACCAGGAAAGTGCCAGCAAGAGGCGAATACATCAAATACGGAGCATTTCATACCGGAGAGGTGCCTTATGCATTTAATAATTTGAAGTTTGTAGATCGTCCCTGGGAGGCGCAAGACCATGAACTGGCGGAACTCATGTCGGACTATTGGGTCAATTTTGTCAGATCAGGAGATCCTAACAGGAAAGGCCTTCCAGAGTGGCCTGTTTACGATAATCATACTAATATGGTCATGATGCTGGGTCCTGAGAAAAAGGCGGTACCTATGCCAGACGCGAAAGCATTGGCGGTATTGGCCGAAGTGATGGGTTCGAAATGATCAGGAGAGGCTGTCCAGCCTGTCCTCCACATACGTGATCTTCGTTTTGCCATGGGGCTCGGGGAGTCCATCCAGTCCAAGATTCACAAATACCAGTTTTTCAATGGTGAGAATAGGCTGATGGTTGAGCTTATTGCGAACCTCACAGCGAAGGGTAAGCGAAGTTCTTCCGAAATGAGTGGCAACGATGCCCAGCTCAATGATATCCCCTTGTTTTGGCGCACTGATGAAATTGATCTCCGAAATATATTTTGTCACCACATGCTGGTTCTCGAGCTGAACAATGGCATAGATCACGGCTTCTTCATCGATCCACTGCAATAGTCGCCCGCCGAAAAGCGTGTGGTTAGGGTTAAGGTCTTCCGGCTTTACCCATTTTCGGGTATGAAAATTAAGAACTGGTGTTGAGGATTTCATAAAAATGATTGGTCTTCGAATGTATTATTTTTCGATGAGCTTATTTCTTTCCTCTCGAAGTATTGTACAGATCGTACCAGTCTTGCTGATCCAGTTTAATCGAAAACGAATTGACGATATTCCTGATCCTGTGTTCGCTGAATGTACCGATCAGGGGAATAGCACCAAGGCTATTGAGCCATGCTACAGCCAGTGATTCCACATTGGCATTGTATTTTTTCCCCAGCTCTTCCAATTTACTTCTTACTTGTATCGCCTGGGGATCTGCCCCGATCTCGATCCGGCCACCGGCCAGGGGAGCGCTTACCAATGGGCGCATGAATTTCTGCCTGATATAATCCAGCTGACCATTATCCAGGGCTGAAGTATTCAAAAGACTCAGCTCAATATAATTGGTCACGATGGGGATCTTCAGATAAGATGCCAGCAACTGATGCTGGAAAACAGAGAAATTGGCAACGCCTATATTTCTGACCTTTCCTGACGACCTCAATTTTTCCAGGCAGAGCGCTGTCTCTTCAAGATTGCTCAGCGGATCGATCTGGTCGAGCAATAAAATATCCAGGTAATCGGTCTTCAGATTGTCCAGTGAGCGTTCTACTGTCTTCTGAATATGAGAAGCGGATGAGTCATAATAAGGCACTCTTATTTCCGGCCTGTTGGGGTGGGGTAGCAGGTGACCACATTTGGAGAAGAGTACGATATCTTCTCTTTTGATAGCATTCTGACGAATGATCTTCCCGAAAAGAGATTCAGCCTCATAACCACCGTAGACATCTGCATGGTCGAATGTATTGATACCGAGTTCTAAACAGAGATGCACCGTTTTTTCCATGGCGGCATAACTGTCAGAACCTAATTCTTCCCATCTCCAGAAACCATAGACCGCGGGCGATACCTTAGGGCCTGAATCACTCAGATAGATCTTTTCCATATGAACAGTTGATTGGCTTTTGATCATGCGAATATAAATTTCATCCCCCGGATTTTGAGAAAAGAATGTTGCAGGATTCTGCAAGGCCAATGAGTGGGTAGAATAAAAAAGCCCCCGACTTTACGGGGGCTTTAGTCCTTTTTTGTGAACCCTAGTTCACTTTTATGTTTTTCAGCTGCATGGGCTTTTTAGCTTCCTCTTTTTTTGGAAGCACGAGGTTAAGCACTCCGTTTTCGTATTTAGCCTCAATTTTGTCCATTTCAACGTCTTCAGGCATGGTGAAGGTTCTCTCGAAAGAAGTGAAATTGTACTCGTTGCGAGTCATTTTTTCATTTTTTTCTTCTTTCTTTTCTTCTTTCTCACAACTTATAGTGAGCATATTGCCTTCCACATTGATATGGAAGTCGTCTTTAACAAGACCTGGTGCAGCTAACGATAACCTGAAAGATTCGTCTTTTTCAGTGATGTTCACTGCGGGTATGGTTAGCATTTTACCCCAAATGTTACCGGTGAATCTTTCATTCCAGGGTTTGAAGAAATCTTCAAATAAATCTGGAAACATATCATTTACCCTGGACAATGCTTTAGTTGACATAACACCTCCTCTTTTTGTTTTTGAGTTTTTGCAAGAGTGCACGCTATGTGCTATGCTTAAGGCATTGGGTTTAAAATTTAATGACTTGAAGGTAAGATTAAGAACAGGGTCAAAACAATGATGGATGTCATGATTTTTATTTTATTTTCAAAATACTTAATCAACAAAAAAGAGGTCCCGTTTTTCGGGACCTCTTTGCATTCTGCACGCTATATGCTATTTCTTCTTTGCCGCTTTTTTGGCAGCAACTTTTTTCACTGCTTTCTTAACTGCTTTTTTAACAGCCGCTTTTTTGGCAGCAACTTTTTTCGCTACTTTCTTTACTGCTTTCTTAACTGCTTTTTTAACTGCAGCTTTCTTAGCAGCAACTTTTTTCACCGCTTTTTTTACTGCTGCTTTTTTCTTTTTAGTGGTCTCGGCTTTGGATGTTCTGGCTATGTCTTGCTTTTGTGCCCTCGCATAGTCCTGAATATCTTTAAAAGTGCCGTCGGCATTTCTGACAGCATAGAGTTTTTTTCCAGCTTTACTTCTTAGTACTGTTCTTTTAGTAGCCATAAACGTAGAATTTTAAGGTTAATGATGTGTTGAAGTTAAACTTAGTATTCGGGATGGGGGAATCGGGTTTGTTCTAAATATTAAACTATACGGCATAATATTGCATCACCAAATATTGCTTGTATGAAGATCAGCGTATTCCTGTTTGCACTTATGGCATTCCATCTGAATGCTGAGGCCCAATCTGCTTTGCTAAGACATCCTGCGGTAAATAACAACGGCACCCTGGTGGCCTTCTCTTACCAGGGTGATATATGGACCGTTCCAACTGCGGGAGGGAAGGCGTCCAGGCTCACAATCCATGAAGGCTATGAATCCAACCCCATGTTCAGTCCCGATGGAAAACAGATCGCATTCTCGGGTTCCAGGTTCGGCAACAATGACATTTTTGTGGTTCCTGTTGAAGGCGGAATGCCGCGACGCCTGACCTATCATTCTGCTGCAGATAATATCGCTTCATGGCAGGGCAATAACAATATCGTCTTCTCCACTGCCAGGGAATTCAGGCAGATCGAAAGAGGGCTTGAAGTGTATGCAGTCAGTGCAAATGGTGGTACCGAGAAAAGGATACTGGATGCCATCTGCCTTGATCCAAGTACTTCTCCCGACGGTCGATTCATGGCCCTGGTTAAAGGAGAAAGCAATCCCGTTTTCAGGGAAGATTATCGCGGACCCAGTAATCGCGAGATCTGGATCTATGATACACAGAAGAAGACCTACCAGAAACTTGACCTGTTCACAACAAATGATATAATGCCGCAATGGGCCGATAAGCGAACCCTGTATTTTCTGAGTTCAGACGCGGGTACCTATAATCTCTATCGAATCTCCATCGACGAGAACGGAAAGCAAACCGGAAAGCCGGAACAACTGACGCAGTTCAAAGATGAGGCAGTCAGGTATTTCTCAATTTCTTCCGATGGTTCAACTGTCGTTTTTGAGAAAGAGACGGACCTTTTCCTGATGAAGCCAGGGAAAAGCAGTCCCCAAAAGATCAATATCCAGATTTCGGCAGACGACAGGTTTGATCCAACTGAGCTTAAAACTTTTCAGAATGGGGCAACCCAGTATGCAGTATCTCCCAATGGGAAGATGTTGGCCTACGTAGTCAGGGGCGAGGTTTTCATCAAAGAAGCAGACAAGGAAAAATCAAGGAGCATCAATGCCAGTGAAAATTCGTTCCGCGATATGGATCCCGAATGGCTGAGTGATTCAGTGCTGCTGTTCACCAGCGACAGGGCCGATGGGAATTTTGATATTTATATGGTGCGTAGTGCAGATACAACGGAAAGAAATGTTTTTAAAACACTGAAGCACGAAACCGTGAGGTTGACAAAAACTGATGAAGATGAATCCGGCATAACTGTTTCTCCTGATGGAAAGAAGATCGCCTACAACAGGGGACGTGGAACGCTGGTGGTGGCCGATATCAATGCTGCAGGGAAACTGGCCAACGAGAAATTATTGCAACAAAATGGTTGGGCAGCCGCCAGTGATATGGCCTGGAGTCCTGACAGTAAGTGGATCGCCTATAGCATGCCTGATCTGTATTTCAACAGCGAGATCTATATACAATCACTTGACAACGGTGGTAAGCCGGTCAACGTGAGCATGCATCCCCGCACAGACAGGAGCCCCTATTGGAGTGCAGATGGATCCAAACTTGGATTCATCAGCGAGCGGAATAACCTTTCGGCAGACATATGGTTTGTGTGGTTGAAAAAAGAAGACTGGGAAAAAGAGGCCGCTGACTGGCAGGAAAAAGAAACACCACCAGCTGATAGCAAATCCGGTGCAAAAGCCCCGGTAAAACCCGTACGGATAGATCTGGAAAAAATTTATGAAAGATTGGTGCAGGTGACCAGCCTGCCAGGAGATGAAAATAACCTGGTGATTTCGAAAGATGGCGAAACATTTTATTATACTGCCACCAATACTACTGCTAAGGGAACCGATCTCTATAGCGTTAAATGGGATGGGAAAGATCTGAAAGAATTGACCAAGGGAGGAAGTAACCCTGGTAATGTAGTTGCCGACAGGGAGGTAAAATACCTCTATTTCATGAGGCAGGGTGGAACGATGGCAAGAATTGATGCCAAGGCAGGCACCCAGGAATCGCTACCTTATATTGCCAAATTGAAGATCGATTATAAAGCGGAAAGAGAACAGGTGTATGAAGAAGCCTGGCGTACCATTCGGGATGGTTTTTATGATCCTAATTTCCATGGTTATAATTGGAACAAGCTTCATGATAAATACAAAGAACGCTGCCTGGGTGCCAGTACAGCCAACGATTTCAGGGATATGTTCAACCTGATGTTGGGCGAGATCAACGCAAGTCATATGGCTATGACACCCGCTGACCGCATAGAAACACAACGTGAGGCTACGGGATTACTCGGAGCAGAATTATATCCTGCCGAAGGAGGGATGAAGATCGGAAAAATTGTTCCGGAGACGCCCGCTGAAAAAAATGGCAATGCATTGAAAGAGGGAGAACTGATCACTGCAGTTAATGGTGCAGCATATAAAGAGGGAGAGAATTTTTACGAACAGCTTGGAGGTATCAGTGGTGAAAAAACATTGTTGACCGTGAAAGCAGCTGACGGTAAAAGCAGGGAAGTAATAGTGAGACCTGTAAATACCATCACTACGCAATTATATAAGGAATGGGTAGACGAAAGGAAGAAACTGGTAGAGAAATATTCAGGAGGACGGTTGGGCTATATTCATATCAGGGGAATGGACATGCCGAGCTTTGAAGCGTTGGAGCGCGACCTTACCGCGGCGGGATTTGGTAAAGACGGGTTGATCATCGATGTGCGTTATAATGGAGGGGGAAGTACCACTGACCTGTTGATGACCGTACTGAATTATAAACAACATGCTTATACAGTACCACGCGGCGCATCTTCCAACCTGGAACGTGATAAAAAGAAATTCAGGGATTATTATCCAACGGGTGAGCGTCTGGTATATGCGGCATGGATGAAACCATCGATAGCACTCTGCAACGAAAGCAGCTACAGTAATGCCGAGATCTTCTCACATGCCTACAAGAACCTGGGCATAGGTAAACTGGTTGGTCAGCCTACTAACGGGTCTGTGATATCTACCGGCGGACGCCAACTGATGGATGGATCCTTTGTCAGGCTGCCGGGCAGGGGATGGTTCACCAAGGTTAATGACCAGAACCAGGAACTTGGCCCTGCCATGCCGGATATACTGGTGGAAAATGAACCGGACTGGATAGGCAAAGGCACAGATCAGCAGTTAAAAGTTGCTGTTGAAACACTGATCAAGGAGATCGGCAAGTAGCAGGTTCCAGGTTGCAGGTTGCAGATTACTTTGATTTGTTTTCCTTACATTACGATTGAACCGTTTTGCATTTCCGATGTTATGGGTTGGATAAAGTTCCCTCATTCTAAATTTCAACAGCATGTATAAAGTGTTTATTTCGGCGATCACATTCTTAATGGTGATGGTGGGCATTGTAAAAAGCCCGCTCCATGCACCCAAAGAAAGAGAGTATATCATTTGCCATTCAACGGATCTGCCAGATGATATGGCGGTATTCGCTTCGGACCCTGCATTTCAGGCCCTGCATCTGTCTCCATTGAAGATCAACTACCAGGCAAAAGGAGCTATGGTTAAATTTTCTACTCCTGATGGAACTGACGCCAGTGGGTACCTGATCAAATCAAAAAAGAAATCCAACAAATGGTTGTTCGTATACCAGGAGTGGTGGGGATTGAATGATCAGATTAAAAAAGAAGCTGATAAATTTTATGATGACCTGGGCGGAAACGTGAATGTGCTGGCGCTGGACATGTATGATGGAAAATCGACAGCCGATCCTAAGGAGGCTGGTCAGTTCATGCAAAGCGTAAAGCAGGAGAGGCTGGAAAGCATTGTAAAAGGAGGACTTGGCCTGGCGGGCAAGAAAGCTAAGATCGCCAGTGTTGGTTGGTGCTTTGGTGGAGGCTGGTCGTTAAAATCAGCTCTATTGGAAGGCCAGCAGAACGTGGGCTGCGTGATGTATTACGGAATGCCGGTAAGGGAAGTAGAGAAGCTTAAAACGCTTAATAGCGATGTATTAGGTCTTTTTGCTACTGAGCAGTATATCACAAAAGAGATCATTGAAGATTTTGACGCCAAAATGAAGGAAGCGGGTAAGAAACTGGAGTATAAGATCTTCCCCGGAGTTCATGGATTTGCCAATCCCAGTAATCCTAAATACGATAAGGCTTTGGCCAGTGAGGCCTACGGCATGGCGCTGGGTTATTTGAAGAAAAAATATGGTGTGTAACACAAAATAGATCTAACTAAAAAAGCAGGGACTGGTCCCTGCTTTTTTAGTTAGAGACTTGATGGTCATTATTTTTTCACCTCAATTTTCACTACACCCAGTTTGCTGTTGAATTTGTCAGAAGTTCCATAGTTGGTTACCCAGGTTCCATCGTCAACTCCAACATCTGCCAGGTCGTCCACAGAGAATATTCCGGGTTGGGTTTTGTCGATCCTGCCTTCTGCAACTTTTTGTCCATCAACCAGTATAGTCCCGATACCTCCTTTGCCCTGGCCTCCTCCATCATACTTAAAGTCATAGACCACGATATGTTTACCTGGTGTAAGTGCTTTAGCAGAAGTCACTGTGCTTTGCGATAATCCTAAATAATTATAAGTGAAGCCTGGCTTTCCATTTTTCAGATAGAAAGAGAAACCGCCGAATTTTCCGCCCTGGCAAACAATGGCGCCATTGCCGGAAGCATTGACTTCCATTTCAGAAGTGATGGTGTAAGAAGTGCTCCGGGTATCAATGAAAATATCTACGCCCATGCCTTTCATGCCCGGGCCCAGCACCATGGTATTGCGGCCTTCCATGATGGTAGGTCGGCCCATGGCTTTAGCGTCTGTTCTTTCAAGTAATCTGTCATCGATCGGAAGTACATAGTATTTTTCGGCTTCTTTCATAAAAAGATCCTGTAGTTCTTTTAGTTTCTGGGGATTTTGGGATGCCAGGTTTGTAGAAAGGCTGAAGTCATTATTGACATTATAGAGGTCCCAAACGTCATTACTGAGAGATTGTTTTGGTTGTTGAGCCCATGCTGGTCTGTGGATGGTCCTGGCAAACCAACCATCGCTATATACTCCACGGTTGCCAAACATTTCAAAATATTGAACCGTATGCTGATCTTTTGCAGCCGGATCTGAGAAACTATAGATTAGACTTTTTC
>DATGXN010000006.1:0-3912 GCA_035298945.1 Chitinophagaceae bacterium
ATCAATTAGTTACAATGGGTCAACCAGTGGTTCCAAGGCCTCAAAAGTTATTCACACCCTCAAAAATTTATTTTGTAATCTGAGAGCAAATTGTAATTTAGTGCAAGAATTTAATGGGTTAGTAAGTATCAAGGGTCAACGCAAGTTGGCCCTTTTTACATTCAAAAAACAACTGTTTTTCTTCACTGCGATTTTGGTTTTTTTTCTTGCTTGTTTTTCATTTTTTCATCACCGCCGGTTACATCTCCTCAGTTACCTTTATGCAATGAGTAAAGTGAAGTCTGCATTCTTTTGTACCAATTGTGGTTATGAATCTGCGAAATGGGTTGGAAAATGTCCTTCTTGCCAGCAATGGAACACCTTCGTTGAAGAGATCATTCAAAAAGACAATACCCGGCATGCTGCCTCCTGGAAAGAAGAATCTTCCAAACACAACAGTAAGATCGTGTCGATCGACCAGATCGAGAGCAGTGAGGAAAAAAGGATCACCACCAGGGATCCTGAATTGAACCGGGTGCTTGGAGGTGGAATTGTTCCGGGGTCACTGATCCTGGTGGCAGGAGAACCAGGAATCGGGAAGTCAACTTTATTTCTCCAGAATGCTTTACATATGACTGAGCTTGTCACCTTATACGTGAGTGGAGAAGAAAGTGAACAACAGATCAAGATGCGGGCAGACAGACTGAACATCCGGCATCCGGATTTCTATCTTTTAACAGAAACTGCAACCCAAACGATTTTCCAGGAGATAAAAAAACTCAAACCCGAACTGGTGATCATCGACTCCATCCAGACCATACATTCCAACTTCATCGACTCATCGGCAGGAAGTATTTCACAGATCAGGGAATGTGCTGCAGAGTTCCAGCGCTTCGCAAAAGAAACTCAAACTCCTGTGTTCATCATCGGGCATATTACCAAAGACGGAACTATTGCAGGACCTAAACTTCTTGAACATATGGTTGATACCGTGCTGCAGTTTGAAGGAGACCAACACTATGCATACAGAATATTAAGAACCACGAAGAACCGCTTTGGGTCTACATCTGAGCTTGGTATATATGAAATGACATCGATGGGAATGAAGCCTGTTACAAATCCATCTGATATACTCATCACACAAAAAGAAGATCAGCTCAGTGGTGTTTCAATTGCTGCAACGATGGAAGGATTAAGACCATTATTGGTAGAAGTGCAGGCATTGGTTACACCATCAGTTTATGGAACGCCACAAAGAACAGTAAGTGGTTTTGATGTAAGAAGATTACAGCTTCTCCTGGCCGTTCTTGAAAAAAGAGGAGGCTTTCATTTCGGAACGAAAGATGTTTTCATCAACATCGCTGGCGGCCTCCGCATAGAAGATCCTGCACTTGATCTTGCCATGGTATGTGCTTTGCTGAGTTCATTTGAAGATGTGCCTCTTCCACAACAGATCGTGTTTGCGGGAGAGATCGGACTGAGTGGTGAGATCAGGGCAGTGAACAGAATTGAACAACGCATAGCGGAGGCTGAAAAACTTGGTTTTGAAAAGATCATCATCAGCAAACACAACAAGAGGCAGATGGGCATGCACCCCCAACAGATCGAGGTAGTGACAGTGGGCAGGGTTGAAGAAGTTTACCAGATGTTGTTCTGATGCAACTGCTGAAAGATATAAGTTCCTCACTCCGGCATCTGTTCTTCCCTCATGTATGCAAAAGCTGTTTTGCAGAAATTGCCCAGGCGGACCAGTATATCTGTGCAAGATGTATTGCTGAACTTCCTTACACTGGCTTTTCACACATTGATGCAAATCCGGTAGAGAAAATTTTTTTCGGACGTGTGCGCGTTGAAGCTGCAACAAGTCTTTTGTTCTTCACGCCTGCTTCAACTGTTCAGCAACTGATCCATCAGATCAAATATAAAGGGCAGCAAAAACTGGCCATTTACCTGGGCAAAATGATGGGTCTTGAAGTCCTTGGATCTGGCCGTTTCCCCGGGCTTGACCTGGTAGTGCCCCTCCCCCTTTTCCGGTCCAGGGAAAAACAAAGGGGGTACAACCAGGCGACTTTACTGGGAATGGGGATTTCCGAAGCAACCGGTATCCCCCTGGACCCCAAAGCGATTAAAAGGGTCAGGGCCTCTGCCACCCAAACCAGGAAGACCAGGGCTGAAAGATGGCAGAATATGGATGGGATCTTCTCTGTTTCTCCAGATCTGGCGGAAAACCGGCACATTCTGCTGGTTGACGATGTGATCACTACGGGGGCCACCCTGGATGCCTGTGCCTCAGCCCTGCAACGGGTCAAAGGAACCCGGGTGTCTATAATCACGCTGGGGTACGCCATGCAGTAAATTCGGGCTGCAATTAGTACATTTGAGAACCACATGAGGAAGAGCTTATTTTTCATTCCGGCGCTGACCCTGTTCCTGATCATCTCCTGCACCAAGGAAAGTTTTATCACGTCTCCGGATGCTTTTCTGTCGGTTTCAGTGGATACCCTGAGTTTCGACACCGTATTCACCCAAACCGGCTCTGTTACCCAGACCCTTAAGATCTTCAATAATAATGACCAAAAGCTGAAACTCAGTTCGGTTGAGCTGATGGGCGGAGTTTCCTCGCCGTTCAGGATCAATGTGGATGGAACCCCGGGACCTGCGGTCAATGGGATCGAGATTGAACCCAACGATAGCGCCTATGTGTTTGTGACCGTCTCGATCAACCCCAGTCAGGCCAATTCTCCTTTTATTGTAAGGGACAGTATTCGTGTTAACTATAATGGTAACAACAGAATAGTCCAGTTGAATGCATACGGCCAGAATGCACATTATGTTAAAGGAGAGATCATAACTACTAATACCACCTGGAATAATACACTTCCATATGTCATACTTGACGGTGTGCTGATCGATGCCGGCGTAACACTAACCATCCAACAGGGAACACGTGTGCATTTTCATGCAGATGCCCCCATGATCGTAGACGGGACCCTCATCGTGAACGGTACAAAAAAAGATTCGGTGACTTTCCAGGGCGACAGGCTTGATCAGGATTACAGGGATCTGCCTGCAGGCTGGCCGGGAATATATTTCCGTAATTCCAGCAACGGCAACTCACTTCGATATGCCATTATTAAAAATGCCTACCAGGGATTGATCGCTGGTAAAGCAACCGGAAGCTTTCCCAAACTCGCACTGAATGAATGCGTAATAGATAATATATATGATGCAGGTCTTACCGGTATCGGCAGCAGTATCAAAGCGGTCAACTGCCTGATCAGTAACTGCGGTTTGAATGTACTGTTGGCCAACGGTGGTGATTATGAACTTACGCATTGCACGGTAGCCAGCTATTCAAATGTCTATGTGCCGCATAAAAAACCAGTGTTGGTGATCAGCAACTGGGACAGTACAAACCAGGTGAATACCTATGACATGAAAGCCATTATCAGGAATAATATTTTCTGGGGAGATTATGGCAATGTTGACGATGAGGTGGTCATTCTCAGACGGGGCTCAAATCCTTTTAATGTAACCATCGAGAACAGTCTTTACAAAGCCAAGAACAATCTTGCCAATGCCACACTGGCGAACAACCTGGTCAATACGCCCCCTCTTTTTGACTCGATAGACGACAATGGGAAGGTCTATGATTTCAGGATCAATAAAGGGAGATCGCCGGTTATTAATAAGGGTAAGAACCTATCCATACCGTTCGACCTTGAAGGAAAACCCAGGGACGCTCAACCAGATATGGGTAGTTATGAGAAACAGTAAAGTTGTATTTTTGTTATCCGTTCAAAACTAACTGCAGTTCCAGTTGTTTAAAATTAAAATCAATCTATTATGATCAAATTACTTGTTGCGGTACTTGCGGTTTGGCTTTACGCATCCTCAACCATTTATGATTTCAAAGTGCCCGCCATTGACGGA
>DATGXN010000007.1:0-66683 GCA_035298945.1 Chitinophagaceae bacterium
GATGAGCCTGATAAAGATTTTGCCATCAGGATCACGAAGGAATTCGGGGTAGCCACAATCCCGGTATCTGCATTTTACCAGGATGGGAAAGATGATAAAGTGTTGCGATTTTGTTTTTCCAAGAAAGAAGAGACGCTGGACCAGGCCGTGGAGAGACTAACAAAGATATAAATTCCGGATTCCGGATTCCGGATTCCGAATTTAAATAGAGTATTAATCCGGAATACGAAATCCGGAATTCGGAATGGAAAAGAAATACCTCGGCATATATTTCATGTTGCTGGCGGCCCTCGGGTTCTCTACGATGGGTGCTGCAGCAAAATTGCTGAAAGGGACCTTTAACGCCGGGCAGCTCGTTTTTTACCGCAATGCAATAGGTCTGGCATTTCTTGCGATCAGCCTGGCGAGAAACCCTCCTCGACAAACAGGCGGACGTTTTGGCTGGCTTGCATTTCGCGGACTGATGGGAACTACAGCACTGTACACCCTATTATATTGTATCCTTCACATGCCGCTGGGAACGGCAATGACCTATAATCTCACTTCTTCTTTATTCATAGCATTGTTTGGTTTCATAATTTTTAAAGAATATCATGGACTTCGCATACTCTTTGCCGTTATACTTGGCTTCCTGGGGATGCTGCTGATATATAAACCCGGATTCAGCGGTTCGCCATGGTATTATCATTTTGCGGGCCTGGTCTCCGGAGTCACTTCGGCTATCGCTTACCTCACTGTAGGAAGACTGGCAAGATATTACGATAGCCGGGTCATCGTCCTTTCATTCTTGTTATCCGGGGTTATACTTCCGGGTATATCATTGTTACTGCATCATGTGGGTGGAATCCCGGAAAACGGACTTTTTATTATCAGCTTTAAATGGCCCGATGAGCCTGTACAGTGGATCTATCTGCTTGTATTGGGACTCGCTGCATTATTCGGTCAGTATTTTGTAACCAGGGCATATGGATCAGACAAGCCGGGGCTGGTTTCGGCTATAGGCTATAGCAATATTATATTCTCCCTGATCTTTGGTTTATTACTGGGCGATGCTTTCCCGGACCTCCTTTCCCTACTGGGCATTACCTGCATAATTTCAAGTGGCATCATCATTTCCCTTAAAAAGAGGGCTTCCTAGTTTGTTTTGCCCACGGGAATTGTTAGATTAGTAGATCCTCTTTTCAAACATCCTTAAACACCTTTTATGGAAAAAGTGTATCGTAACACAGCCATCTTTATAGTAATTATCATTCTGGGTGTCCAATGGGGCTTTTACCAAACTTATACCAGCCAGTTCCCGCAGTTCAAAAATAAAACCAACCTCATCCATATTCACGGGGCTTTGTTGATGTGCTGGATGCTGTTGCTTGTTGTGCAACCTATGCTGATCGCAACAGGCAGGGCCAGTCTCCACAGAGCCATTGGTAAGATTTCTTATGTACTTGGCCCACTAGTTATCATCATGCTTTTTCTTATTGGCCGGGGTGGCTATCTAAGATCCGTGGGGAATTTCCCTGAACAGGAAAACCTGGCCACCATGGTACTCGATATCAGGGGATTTTTGTCTTTTGCCTTGTTCTGGGCCCTGGCCATGATCAACCGGAAAAACTCATCTTCGCATATGCGGTATATGATCGCCACGGGCATCCTCGCTATTGGACCTGGGGTAGGTAGAGGTTTGATCACTCAATTGGGGATCAATTTTCACGATGCGATCACCATAACCGATCTTATCGAAGTTGCTATACCCGCGATCTGCCTGGGCTACGATATTTACAAGAAGAAGAACTATAAGCCCTGGCTGACCATATTGGTTGTTCTGGCAATTGGAGGATTGCTATGGCAGGTCAAGTATTCCGAAGGCTGGCAGGCCTTCGCCGCCAAATACGCCGCCTTGTTTTACTGATAACTAATATCGTAACGCATAACACTTACCGTTAGATGGGGCAGCATTTTCATGAAATGATCATGCTTGCCTGTTATTGACTATTTTAGGCGTTATGAAAAGATCCCTTTTTGTATTCATCCTGTTTTTAAATTTCACTGCCCAGGCCCAGGTACTTGCTCCACGTGAACAATCTGTCATCATTGACGAGCTGCTGGCAGACAGGATCAATAATCTATTGCCGGGTTTAATGGAAAAGGCCGGAATCGATATGTGGATTCTGATCAGCAGGGAATACAACGAAGATCCGGTTCTTAAAACATTTCTTCCATCAACATGGCTCTCCGCAAGGCGCAGGACCATCATCGTATTCTATAACGATCCTTTAAAAAAACAGTACGAAAAACTGGCCATAGCAAGATATAATGTTGGAGAAACCATCAAGGCTTCCTGGGATATGCAGAAATTTCCCAACCAGTGGGATGCGCTCGTAGATATCATCAATACAAGAAACCCGAAGAAAATAGCCATAAACACGTCGGTGGATTTTGGCCATGCAGACGGAATGGTATATACCGAACACAAAGAGTTCATGGAAAAGATCGGCGCCGCCAACCAGAAGAAAGTTGTGTCTGCCGAAAAGCTTGCAGTGAACTGGCTTGAAACAAGAACAGAAAGAGAGATGATGATCTATCCGCAACTGGTGCAGATCACCCACGATATTATCAAAGAAGCATTCTCTGAGAAACTGATCACACCAGGCATTACCACTACAGATGATGTGGTATGGTGGTTCAGGAAGAAATTCCGCGATATGGGTCTGGATACATGGTTTCATCCTTCAGTGGATATCCAACGGCAGGACTCCGCCAATTTCGATCATCTCAGAAGTTTTGCTAACAGACCAAAGGACCAGGTGATCATGCCTGGAGATCTTTTGCACTGCGACGTGGGCATCACCTACCTGCGTTTGAACACGGATATTCAGGAACATGCATACGTTTTGCAACCAGGTGAACATGAATTGCCTGCCAGTTTGAAAAAAGCTATGGCCAATGGCAATCGCCTGCAGGATATTCTTACTTCAAAATTCAGGAACGGGACAACGGGAAATAAGATGTTGGCGGAAGCGCTTTCACAAGCGAAGTCCGAAGGCCTGGTACCCAGCATTTACACACATCCCCTCGGATTTCATGGTCATGCAGCAGGTACTACCATCGGCATGTGGGATAAACAGGGCGGTGTTCCGGGTGACGGAGATTATCCATTAATGCCTAACACCGTGTTCTCCATAGAACTGAATGCAGCTACAGAAATACCCGAATGGAAAAAAAGTGTAAGGATCATGCTGGAAGAAGATGGTTATTGGGATGGTCATCAATTCAGGTATATCAATGGACGGCAGAAAGAAATATTTCTAATACCGAGAGTGAATTAATTGATTTGAGTTGATATATGGAGCTAATACCAATACGTTTAACCTACAACTTTAATGATCAGGAAGTCATTCTGCATCCTACCATCATAAAAGCAGAAGAAGGAATGTGGTTGGTGGACTGTGGGTATGAAGGGTCTTTGTCCATGATCAAAGATGAATTTTCAAAGCGAGGCCTGAAAATGGAAGATCTGGATGGCGTTATTATTTCCCATGATGATATCGACCATCTTGGAGCACTGAAAGAGATCAAAGATGCATTTCCCTGGATTAAAGTGTACAGTTCGGATATAGAAGCCCCCTACGTATCTGGTTATTTAAAATCATTGCGTCTCCAGCAGGCGGAAGATCTTTTTCCCTCATTACCCGAAGAACACAGAGCCTGGGCAACAGCATTTCAGGCGCAACTCAGATCAGTCAAGAGAGTGCCAGTAGATCAGACCTTCTCAATTGACGAAATATTTTCTAAAGGAATTCAGATCATTAATACACCAGGACATACACCTGGGCATATTTCAATTTATCTACCTGATCTGAAAATCCTGATAGCATCTGATGCCATTGTGATTGGGAATGGCGAATTAGGTATTGCTAACCCGCAATTTTGCCTTGATCTCCATGAAGCCAAAAACTCTGTAAAGAAATTGTCGGCCCTTGAAATAGAAATAATGGTCTGCTATCATGGCGGGATTGAAACTGTTGATATAAGCACCAAACTGCTAAGATTGATTTCAGGAATCTGAATAGACAGCGGACGGCTAGCCATGCAATTTCACTGCATGATTTGATATTCCGTTGATATTAAATTCATTACAGATTATAACAGATTTCAGTTGCTACCACGGGTAAGAACAAACGATATAATATTTGAAAAGAGAAATATTATATCTAGATTTAGTAAAGGAATACGGATCTGAGTCTTGTTGAAAATCCTGACAGCCGTATTTTCTTGATTATCGCTCTCTCCAAACAAGCTGCATCATTCCGATGCCCAGTTAACAGTGTTTATGTCATTCAGTTCATTGCCTGATCGCTCGGGTAAATTTTTTATTCTATTAACACACTAAAAAATGGAGGAGTTATGAAAAGATCAAACCTGCTGTTGATGCTAGTTTGTGCTTTAGTCTTGTTCGTTGTTTCCTGTCAGAAAGAAGTCAGTAAGAATCTGCAACCTGTTGGCGAGAAAAAAGCAAGTGCCCTGAATTACATGGACAGGGCAGCAGCACTCAAAAAAACTTCCACTCTGGAACCTTCTGCAATCGGGAATATTTCAGTGTATGCTACGGGCCTCTACAACCCACGTGGCCTGAAATTCGGTCCTGATGGAATGCTTTATGTAGCGGAAGGTGGTCCTGGCGGAGGTACAATGAGTACGGGCTGCGCCCAGGTCGTATTCCCGGTTGGGCCTTATTTAGGAATGCCAACAGGTGGTAGGGTTTCAAAGATCAGTGGTGCTGGTGTTCGTACCACAGTGACTGATCGGTTGCCAACCAGTTCAGCCAATGAGATCATTGGCGGAGACGTGGAAGGTGTTGCTGATGTCGCGTTTGTCGGGAATACATTGTACGCTTTACTTGCTGGTGGCGGCTGTTCTCATGGAGTACCCAGTGTTCCAAATGGAATTGTGAAAGTGAACAATGATGGCAGCTGGAATATGGTCGCCAATCTTAGCGCCTGGCAAATGGCACATCCGGTGGCACAGCCGGAGGAAGATGATTTTGAACCCGATGGTACCTGGTATAGCATGATCAATGTAGAAGGGGTGCTGTATGCACTTGAACCTAATCACGGAGAACTTGTAAAAGTGACTACGGCTGGCAACATATCCAGAGTGGCTGATATTTCTGCCACCCAGGGACATATTGTGCCAACTGTATTGGCTTACAGGGGAAATTTCTTTGTAGGTAATCTTCATCCTTTCCCGAATCCGGGTGGCGCGTCAAAGATCTACAAAGTGAATCCGGCAGGACAGGTTAAAATTTGGGCCGAAGATCTGAACATGGTGCTTGGGTTGGTCATAGACGAAACTAGCAGGATGTATGTTCTCGAGATGGCAGTAGGCTCACCTTTCCCTGAGCCAGGCTTAGGCAGAGTGATCCGTATTGATCCGGGTGGAAGCAGAACTGTGATCGCAACAGGTCTTAGTCTTCCAACAGGCATGACCATGGGTCCTGATGGTAATTTATATGTTTCCAATTGGGGATTTGGTCCTCCTGCACTGGGCGGTGGCCAGGTGCTGAAAATTGAATTGCCTCATTAGTTTTTTTTTGAACAAGATCCTCCTGTAAAATCAGGGGGATCTTTTCGTTAAACCAGTACTTCAATTATCACATTTATATGTGATAGGCTATGTGATTGGGTAGAAATAGTTTTGCGTTCAAAGATTGGATATGAAAAAGACAGGATTTATGCTTCTTGGCACAATGGTTTTATTATTGTCAGCATGCGAAAAGAACAGCCTCAGGGGATCTGGTGATACGATCTCTGAAACAAGAACAACTGCTACATTCAAGGCTGTGGAAACACATTACAATATCAAAGCGGTCATCAGTTACGGCGCTACCCGGGAAGTTCGTGTAACCGGCTACGAAAATTTGCTGCCAGTTGTTAAAACCGAAGTGACAGACGGCGTGTTGAAGCTCACATTCGATGAAAAGTATAGCACCATTAAGAATGGAAACGTTGTAGCCCAGATAACTGTTCCGGAAATTGAAAAAGCAACTGTGCATGGCAGCGGTGATATAGAGATCTATAATTTCAACAATGGGTCGAGGATCGATGCACATATACGCAGCAGTGGAAATATCAAAATCGCAAACTCAAGATATCAGTCGGCCGGACTTCACATAAATAGCAGCGGAAACATTTCTTCTCAGACACTTCAGGCTAAACAGGCAGAAGCTTTTATTAATGGCAGTGGGAACATTTTTGTTTCTGTGGAAGATTTACTGAAAGCGACCATCAATGGCAGTGGTAATATAAACTATTGGGGGCAGCCCGTTGTGGAGACCGAGATACACGGCACCGGACGAGTGATCAGGAAATAGGCCGGGCTCACCATGCTGATACTTCCCACCGGATATTTTTCTTTATTATCTTTAATAAGAATCGTTCTATGGGAAAGTTTTATAAAGAAATAATTGAGGATCACGCCAGGTTCATTCGTGAACAACATATGTTTTTTGTGGCCACGGCGCCTCTGAGTGCTGATGGAAAGATCAACCTTTCACCCAAAGGATTGGATTCCTTTCGGGTGCTTGGCGAGAACCTGGTTGGATATATGGACCTGGTCAGCAGCGGCAATGAAACTTCTGCGCATACCCTGGAAAACGGACGTATTACATTCATGTTCTGTTCTTTTGAGGGAGATCCAAAGATCCTGAGACTGTATGGGAAAGGCCGTGCGGTTTTGCCCGGATCCGGGGATTGGGATCAATATGCTGCTCATTTTGAGATTTATCCCAGTACCCGGCAGATCATTGTTGCTGAGATAGATCTGGTGCAGACCTCTTGTGGATTTGGAGTGCCGTTATTCGAATATGCCGGAGAAAGAGATCTTCATTTCAAATGGGCTGATAAAAAAGGAGCAGATGGGTTGAAAGAATACATCCAGGAGAAAAATCTTGTAAGTCTTGATGGATTACCAACGGATCTGGGCACAACATAATTCCACAAACCTTGACCCCTCTAAACGGAAATATCCTTGATACAGTAGGCAATACCCCAATGGTAAAGCTGCAGAATATTGTTCCGGAAAACTGCGCCGATATTTTTGTAAAACTGGAATATTATAATCCTACGGGCTCATTCAAAGATCGTATGGCGAAGGCGATCATTGAACAGGCAGAAATTCGCGGCGACCTGAGACCGGGAATGACGGTTCTTGAATGTACAGCAGGCAGTACAGGAACATCACTGGCATTTGTCTGTTCTTTAAAAGGCTACCCTTTTAAAGTGATCTCTTCAGATGCATTTGCCAGGGAGAAATTGCAGGCCATGCGTTTGTTTGGCGCAGACCTGGACTTGTTCCCAAGTGAAGGAAAAGGGATCACACCTGATTTAATTCCCACCATGATGGGCCTGGTAAGGGATCTGAGTGCCAATGAAAATTATTACTGGACCAGGCAGTTTGAAAATATTGATGCGTTTGAGGGTTATCGGGCCATGGGTAAGGAGATCCTGGCCCAGGCAGATAAATCACCTGATGTGTTTTGTGCGGCAGTAGGTACAGCAGGTATGTTTGCGGGAGTGTCATTAGCACTTAAAGATGCAGAGCCGGGTATTCGTGTCATTGCACTCGAGCCTGAATCATCTCCGTTGCTTTCTAGAGGAGTAAAGGGCAGCCACAAAATAGATGGTATTGCCGTAGGGTTTGTTCCACCATTATTAAGCCTGGCAAAATATGACCAGGTGCAGACTGTTGAAGAGTCGGAAGCCAGGGCAATGGCAAAGAAATTGGCAAAGGAAGAAGGCATATTTGCAGGTACTTCAACCGGACTGAACGTGGTTGGAGCCATTCGCATTGGAAAAGAATTAGGACCTGGCCACTCGGTTGTTACAGTAGCTTGTGATTCTGGTATGAAATATATGGGCACGGGCCTGTTTGACTAGAGTATTTCACTTCTCCGTTTGCTGAACTTGGTTATGCTTATTGATCCCAAATGAATATCTTCAACATCGATGAAGAATCTCGCAAGAAAAACAGTTTTGGTCCTGGTCTCGATCGTTTCGATCCTTGTTCTGAGCATACTGATCTTTTCCAAATCGGATATTCCTGTTGACAAACTCAAAAAGAAATATGCCAATCCTCCTTCGCAATTTGATTCTGTGAAGGGCATGAATGTTCATTACCGGGATGAGGGACCTGCAACGGACAGTATCCCTTTAGTACTCTTACATGGAACTTCATCTTCCATTTTTACCTGGAACGCATGCGCATCAGCATGGTCAAAAGACCACCGGGTGATCAGGATGGATCTCCCCGGATTTGCACTGACCGGTCCTGATCCCAATGGCAACTACAGCATTGAGGGATACGTAGCATTCTTACACGAATTCCTGAAAAGGCGCAATGTGAAGATCTGTTACCTGGCAGGCAATTCTCTGGGCGGGCAGATAGCATATGCATATGCGGCTTACTATCCTGGTGAAGTCAAAAAGCTGATTCTGCTGGATCCCGCAGGATATAGCTCTCCCAAAGCAAAAGGCTCCCTGGGTTTCGCTTTGGCCAGGATACCAGTGCTTAAAAATCTTCTTACTGTTATTACACCATCATCTGTAATTAGAAAAAGTATCGAAGATGTGTATGGTGATAAGTCGTTGGTTACTGATAGCCTGGTGCAGTTATATGAAGACATGACCTGCCGTGAAGGGAACCGAACTGCGTTGCTGAAAAGACTGAGCCTGCAGAATGTAGATACTAACCTCGTGAAAAGAGTCACTGCACCAACCATGGTCATATGGGGTGACCAGGATTTTTTGATCCCCCTGGATAATGCTTACAAATTTCAAAGGGATCTTTCTAACGATACCTTGGTGATCATGAAGGGTATAGGCCACCTCCCCATGGAAGAAAGTCCTGAGAAACTTATACCACTGGTGAACGAGTTCATCAGATCTTTCCAATAGAATCATATCAATCGAGACCATGTATAAATACCTTTTCGTTTTACTTGTTTTCCTGTCTGTTTCCGGGTATTCTCAATTAAGCACTGATCAGCAGCTTGCGAAGATCAAATTAGCCGGATACCAGCAATCACAGGTTAAGAAAATGTTCCACCAGCTTACCGATGTGTACGGGCAAAGGCTTACCGGATCCAGAGAATACTACGCCGCAGCAAAATGGACAGCTGCCACAATGAAAGAGATCGGCTTAACAAATGTGCATTTCGAAAACTATTGTAAGGACTGCCGTGGATGGTCTATGAAAAGCTTTAACGTTGAGATGGTGGCGCCAAACTTTATGCATATCGTTGCTTATCCTCTTGCCTGGACAAAAAGTACCAACGGGACCGTAGAGGGCGAATTGATTCATATTGAGAACTGGCGGACATTGGATTCTGTAAAAAAGAATTTCTCCGGAAAGCTAAAAGGCAAGATCGTTCTGCTTGGCAAGGAGCCCCGGCAGGTTAATTTGACCGATACTGTATTCGCAAGGTTGAGTGAGAACCAATTGAAAAAGATGGAAACTCAATTGGTGCCGGAAGAAAAAACAACACCCCTTCCGGATATGCTGGATCGATGGGCTGGGGAGAATGTGGAGGATCAGCCTTTCCTTGAATTTGTCGAGAAAGAAGGTGCTTTGGCCATCCTGAGAACCAGCCCGAAGATGACAGGGATACTGAACGTCAGTGGCACCTATTATTATAAAGAGTCCAACATCAAGCCGCTTCCTTATTTTTCAATCATGCCGGAGCATTTTGGCAGGATGCTTCGTTTGCTTAAGCAAGATCTGCCTCCGAAAGTCCGGCTGAACCTGGAAACATCATTCTATCTGGAACCGGATAACAATGTGAATATCATCGGGGAGATCGAAGGTTCTGACCCCGCGCTAAAATCCGAATTGATACTAATCGGCGGGCATTTTGATTCCTGGCACCTGGCCAGCGGGGCCACTGATAACGGGGTGAGTTGTGTAGTGCTGATGGAGGCTTTGAGGATATTGAAGCAGTCCGGACTAAAACCGAAAAGATCCATAAGGATAGGTTTGTGGGGCGGAGAGGAACAGGACTTCGTGGGTTCGGTTTCCTATGCGCGAGAACATTTTGGAGAACTGAAGTCAAAGCCAAATGCTGAATCAGAGAAAGTATCGGCATATCTGAATCTTGATAATGGGGGTGGTGCGATCCGGGGTATTTATCTGCAGGGGAATGAAATGGCAGGCCCTGTTTTCAATGGTATTTTCGGAAAGGCTCCTTCGTTGGCTGCAAATACATTGACGATAGAAAACACAACCAGCACGGATCATGAAACCTTCGATTATTATAATATTCCTTCTTTCCAGTTCATACAGGATCCCCTGAGTTATGAAACGGTCAACCACCACACGCACCTGGATTTTCCTGAGTATGTACCGGAAGAAGATATGATGAAGAACGCAGTGATCCTGGCATGGACCATTTACAATCTTGCCGATATGGAAACAAAGGTTCCAAGAAAATCTAAAAAATGATCCTGATGAAACTGATTCTTGGCTTATTATTTTTTATTTCATCCCTTGCATCTGCCCAGGAACAGGATGGTATTGACAGTTTGGTGAAAAGGAAGATGCAGGAACAAAAACTGGTAGGTGTAAGTGTGGGCATCATTGTTAATGGGAAAATTGTCAAGTCCACCGGGTATGGTTTGGCGAATATTGATCAGAGAGTGTCCGCAACGGAGAACACTGTTTATAAGCTTGCATCTATCAGTAAACACATGGTGGCTGTTGCCATCATGAAATTGAATGAAGAGGGTAAGCTGAAGCTCACCGATACCCTCAGAAAATATTTCAGAGATGCCCCGGACGCTTGGAGTAAAATAACCATCCGCCATTTGTTGAATCATACTTCCGGCCTTCCCCGGGAATCTCCAGGATTCAGATTCAATGTAGCGCAACCTGATTCTGTTCTTATAAAACAAGCGTATAATACACCTATGACATTCCAGACGGGAGCAAGTTGGGAGTATTGCAACCTGGGGTATTTTATTTTAGCTGATATTATCCGAAAGGTGTCCGGGATCTCATTTGCACAATACATGGGAAATGAGATCTTCTCAAAATTTGAATTGGACAATACCCGTACCACTTCAATTTATGATATCAACCCGGATAAGGCGGAAGGGTATCTTCCGAAGGGGAAAGACAGCCTGGTCAAGGCAGATGTCCAGATCGCACTGAGGCCGAGTGGGGCCTTTGTTTCTAATATCAGGGATATGACGAAATGGGAGATGCTGATTGAGAATGAGAAGATCATCTCAGGTCAAAGCTGGCAGAAGATGTGGAGCGACACTGTTTTGACCACACGCAAGAATCCTGCGGGAGGAAATGTGTTTTATGGATATGGGTTGCAGGTAACTGATTTTAGCCATAGAAAACTTGTTTTTCATGGTGGCAGCTTACCTGGTTTCAGAACAATGTATTTCCGTTTTCCGGAAGAGAACACTGCCATTGTTCTCCTGGCCAATTCAGATCAGGCTGATCTTGCTCCGGTGGCCTGGGAGATTGCAGGTATTCTTTTCAAAAATCAACAGCCTTAAAAGAATGACCACCTATATCTCAATACTTCGCGGGATAAATGTCAGCGGACACAATATGATAAAAATGGAGGCCCTGAGAAAGCTCTATGCCAGTTTGGGATTGGTGGATGTGCAAAGTTATATTCAAAGTGGCAATCTGATATTCCGCGCAAAAGAATCTGATAACAGAAAGCTTGAGGCGAAGATCGTTAAAGCTATAAAGAATGAATTTGGATTTGATGTTCCTGTTATGATCATTGGGCTGGATGAGTTGAAAAAGATCGCCATGGGAAATCCATTTGCAGATGATAAGCAGAGGGATACCAAATTTATGCATGTGAGTTTTCTGTCCGGCGATCCGGGTAAGCCTGCGATAGCGAACATTGACCCCAGCCAGTATCATCCGGACGAGTTCAGTTGGAAGGGTCGATCGGTCTATCTTTATTGCCCCGGTGGTTATGGGAATACCAAACTGAATAACAGTTTTTTCGAGAAAAAATTGAAACTTACCGCTACAACCCGTAACTGGAAAACAGTGAACGAGCTTATCCGGATGGCCGAAGACATTTCAAAATAAAGATCATTATATGAAGAAACTATTATTGGCTCTTTTGATGCCCGCCCTTGTTATATCCTGTGCAGATCAGCAAAAAAAGGAAACAGAGAAAAACGATGGACCGGTTATCCAGGGAACATGGAGGTTGTTGTCCGGCACTTTGATTGAAAAGGGCGATACGGCGGTTACTGATTATACTAAAACGATGTCGTTTATCAAGATCATTAATGATACCCATTTTGCATTTCTGAAGCATGATCTGAATAAGGGCAAGGATTCAACAGCCTCATTCGGAGCAGGTGGAGGAAGTTATGTACTGAAGGGCAATGAGTATACTGAACACCTTGAATACTGCAATGACCGCGAATGGGAGGGACATGATTTTACCTTTACAGTAACAATTAGCAACGATACACTGGTGCAGAGCGGGGTGGAGAAGATCGAGGCCCAGGGTATTGAAAGATATAATATCGAAAAATATATCAGGGTCAGGTAAAGAAAAGATATGGATGAGATATTGCAAACGGATCGTCTCAGGCTGAGGAAATTCAATACCGGCGATGCTTTATTCGTACGCGATCTGACCAATACGGAAGACTGGCTGAAAAACATCGGTAACAGGAATACGGCAACGGAAGAACTTGCCATGAAATACCTGGAAAACGGAAATATCAGGAACTATACTGAATTGGGATACGGTGGGTACCTGATCGAGTTGAAAGAAACCGGCGAACCGATCGGTATGTGTGGATTATTCAAGCGGGAAAGTTTTGATCATCCCGATATCGGCTTCGCTTTTATGCCGCAATGGTACGGGAAGGGTTTTGGTTTTGAAGCCGCCAGTGCAGTTTTAAAATATGCCCTGGAAGAACTTCATCTGCCCAAAGTGCTTGGAATTACCCTTCCCTCCAATAGAGGTTCCGCCAGGATCCTTGAAAAGATCGGCCTGAATTACATCGGATTGACCAGGCTGACGCCCGACGATGATGAGCTGATGTTGTTCAGTAGCTGATTCCGGTCAGTCTTTAAGACAGGTTGTTTGCGGAGTTTTGTTGACCCATAAAACATCTGTCATGGCCAGACTCCTCGCGATTTGTAGTTTCTTCATATTAATTGGACTTTCCTGTGGCCGCCCGGAGCTGGATAATGACAGTATCGTCACTGGTGATCCTTTGGACCGCCTCATGCTGGGTAACAAACGCTTCATGACTGGTTATCCTGTCCACCCAAATGAAACCCAGGATCGTATCAGGAAGTTGAAGAAGGGCCAGAATCCATATGTAGTGATCGTAAGCTGTTCAGATTCACGTGTACCACCTGAATTGGTCTTCGACCAGGGAATAGGGGATGTTTTTTCAATCAGAACTGCCGGTAATGTGATCGGAGATTATGAACTCGGAAGTATTGAATATGCAGTGGAACACCTTGGCTGTAAACTGGTGGTGGTCATGGGTCACGAGAACTGTGGTGCCGTTGATGCTTATATCCACCAGGCGAAAGAAAAGCACGAAGACCATATCCAAAAACTGGTAGACTATATCACCAATGAGGTGGAAGAAAAACAATTGCCAGACAGTTTAAAGCAGAATATCGAGTTTTCTGTGCTTGCCAATATCAGGCACGGCGTAAATCTGCTCAGAGTTTCGGAGCCAGTGATCGGGAAACTGTATAATGAGAAAAAAATTCAGATCGTAGGTGCTGTTTATGATCTGGATTCGGGTGAGGTCAGTTTAATCAAATGAATTTGAACAGGATAAGGCTTATATTATATCTTCTGTTTCTACACGCCTGCGTAATTGCACAGGATCATGTACCGGTGACTCACGTATTCATCATTGGAACCATCCATACCGGCAATGCTTATTTTGACGATGAAGAACTGGTGAATATTTTCAAAAGGCTTGAGCCTGATATTATACTTTGGGAGCAGAGTGATGAATTCAGGATCATGCGGGGTTTGGAACTGGCTTCTACCCTGCAGATCATCAGCCCCAGTATTGAGCAACTTGCCATACAGAAGTATATTAAGTATAACAAGGTATGCAGGGTGCTGCCCTACGACACGGGGTTTAACCGGGAAAAGTATCTGTCGAATGAATTAAGATTCAGTTCGGAGATCGAACAGGAATTGCATCGCAAGATGATTAATGGTTCTATGACTGAAACAGACAGCCTTGAATACCAGAAATATCTTCTTGTTGACAGTGTATTTTTTGACGTGATCATGGATACCACACTGGAACGGATCAACCGCAAAGACATTATGCAGGTTACCGGATTCCTGAAAGAGCTTGACGGGAGTATAGTTCTGGGGCTTGTTAACCGCTATGTAGATGAAAGATATCTGCAAGATTGGTACAAAGATGATCTCGTTTTCTGGAAGAAAAGGAATGAATTTATGTGTAAACGATTAATGGAACACCTTGCAGCAAACAAAGGAAAGAAGATCATTGTGCTTTGTGGCCTCCTTCATAAATATTATATCAATAATTACCTGTCCCGTTTGCCGGCAACATCCGATACCAGGATTCAAACCACCTCTGACTGATCAGTACTTCACTTTCTTCAGAGAGCCCAAATTGGATTTTTAGTAATTTACAAAAAAGGAAATATGAGCAATATCCAGGAAACGAAAGAAGTCAGGAAAGCGGGTCCTGCTGATCATCTCGCCAATGAGCGCACATTTTTGGCATGGATCAGAACGAGTATTGCGCTGATAGGATTCGGGTTTGTAATTGTCAAGTTCGCGCTTTTCGTACACCAGATCTCACTGGCCATGGGAGGCACGCAGGTGCCCCCCGGCAAGGGGCACTCAGCAACCATTGGTGTGATCATGATCGCGTTTGGTGCTGTGATTGCATTTTTGTCGTATATGCGGTACCGTGATATTGAAAAACAACTGAACAACAGTGAGTATGCCCCTTCCCCGCTACTTTCACTGGTGGTGACTGTGAGTATAATCATTGCCAGTATGCTGCTTGTTATATATTTAATACCCAGTATTTAGTTATGGTTCATTCATTCACAATTATCGGTGGAGGTATTGCAGGGCTTACAACGGCAATAGCCCTTAAACGGATAGGGATCGATGCCATGGTAATAGAGGCCACGCCTGAATTCAGGCCTGTGGGTGCGGGCCTGTCATTGGCTGCTAATGCCATGCAGGCTTTCAGGGAGATCGGTATAGCAGATGCCGTGATCGCTGCAGGAAAAAATATGGCAGCACTCACTATTTTTGATCAGAAGGGGCGGGTAATTAACAGAACCAATACGGAACGTGTTAATGCAAAATATGGCATCAGTAATTTCAGTATACACCGTGCCGCATTGCATAATGTGTTGTATTCATACCTGTCCCCGGAAAGGGTCATAAAGGGCAAAAGGAGCTGCGGCATTGAGCAACTGAATGAGGGGTGGCGTGTATTTTTTGAAGACGGCAGTAATATTGAATCCACCTTCCTGATCGTGGCAGAAGGCATACATTCTCCAATTCGTAAAATAGTCGCACCAGCCTCTAAACTCAGGTATGCGGGCTATACCTGTTGGCGTGGTATTGTTCAAAACGAACGGCAGATCGTTAGTTTTTCCGAAACCTGGGGGACAAAGGGGAGATTTGGAATTGTGCCCCTGGCTGATAACCAGATCTATTGGTTCGCTACCAAATCAGTGAAAGAGCCGGCATCAGCATTGAAAGACTTCGGCAAAGCGGACCTGGCAAATAATTTCAGAGGTTATCATGAGCCCGTTGTGGATCTGATCAGTGCCACACCAGATCAACACATCATATGGAACGATATTTTTGACCTTGAACCGATCAACAGGTATGCCTATGGCAACCTGGTTTTAGTGGGAGATGCAGCACATGCCACCACCCCCAATCTGGGCCAGGGTGCATGTATGGCCATTGAAGATGCTGTGGTGCTGGCCAATTGTCTCAAAAAGAATTCAAAGGTTCCGGAGGCTTTTGAGAGATTCCAGGCGAAGCGGTTGAAACGTACACACGATATCGTCAACGGATCCTGGCAAATGGGAAAGATCGCCCAGGTGGAGGATCCATTGGTGTCTAATATCAGAAATGCCTTCTTCCGGCTCATACCGCAATTCGTGTATGAAAAGCAGATCGATGATCTGTTCAATGTGAATTTTGATTGACCGATAAAGCCCCATTATTCGCCAGCTCAGTATGTAAGGAGTTCGTTTCAGATGGTGCATTTCTTCCATGTGTCAGGGGGATTCTGGTCTCTTTGTTTCTTTTAATGAAAATGACACATGTCTTACAGGTATTTTTTTGAATATCATAGCAATTCAAAGCAATTTCATAGTCTGCCTTACCCTGGTGAACTAACCAATAATTAGTTGCTGAATTTGATATATCTGTTAGACACCGATAGTTGAGTGTCTGGTTGTAATTTAGAGCGCCGGACAGCACTATATAAAATTTTTGAAATGAGGATCATTAATGACCAACGAAATAGCCCCGACCGCCAGAATTTTTTGATGATGATCGACATGTTTTTTTCAGCATCTACTGCCAAAGTTTTTATTGTTGCTTTCATTTGTCTGCTTTTTGCCCTTACCTGCTTTTTGTGATCGCATAGGGAGGAATAGACTTGTAATAGTGACCGGAAAGGCCAGTTGTTACACTTAATAAGTCAATTGCATGATAAGGATCCCGGCGATACTTTTTACACTGAGTTTGTTTTTTTCCTGCGCACAGGAAACGCCAAAGAATACGAACACCAACATTCAGACTGTTGTACTCCTGGATTCCCCATTGAAATCCTGGGCAAATGGTCCAAGATCCAGGATCATGAACTGGCTGGAAGAAATTACTGACAGTACGGGTAAGAACTATATACCGGAAGCTGATCGTATTGCGGTGTTTGATAACGACGGAACACTCTGGCCGGAACAGCCCATTCCAAATCAGTTGGTTTATGCCATTGACCATGTGAAATCACAAGCCGGTTTGCATCCCGAGTGGATGAAAGATCCTGCCCTTAAGGCATTTATCACCAATGATCCGGGTGCATTGCAAAAAGGGGGTAAAAAAGGCCTTGAAAAGGTGATGGCACTCAGTCATTCCGGAATGAGTGAAGCGGCTTTTAATGAGCAGGTCAGGCAATGGATTGATACAGCTAAGGACAGTAGATTCGGAAGGCGCTACCAGGACCTGGTGTACCAGCCAATGTTGGAACTATTGGAACATTTGCGGAGCTATGGCTTCAGGAATTTTATTGTAAGTGGAGGTGGCGCTGATTTTATGCGCGTCTGGACAGAGAAAGTATATGGAATCCCGCCTTACCAGGTGGTTGGCTCCTATATGGGTGCAAAATTTGAGCTGAAAGACAGCATTCCGGTAATTACTAAACTTCCACAAGATCTTTATGTAGATGATAAAGAAGGGAAACCCATAGCTATCCATCGTTTCATTGGAAAGGTTCCGGTTTTCTGCGGGGGCAATAGCGATGGGGACCTGGCGATGATGCAATACACGGCAGGCAGCAAATACAGATCAATGAATGTGTTGCTTTATCATACCGATGCCGAGCGAGAATATCAATATGATCTCAAAACCCTGAGCGGACATCTCGAAAAGGCATTGGTGGAAGCCAGGGAAAGGGGATGGGTGGTTGTTGATATGAAGAAAGATTTCAGAAGAATATTTCCTTTCGAAAAATAGGTTAAATCGGTCAGGTTGATCTATGTTTTGCTTTACCTTGTTTGCCTTTCCCCGCAACTAATAAAATACATTCATTGATGAGAAATGGCCAGATAGAATATGAGACCGTACAGGTAGGCGATTTTTATATTGTAGGAATTTCAACAATAACAACCAACCAGGGTGGACAGTCGGCAAAAGACATAGGAGAACTCTGGGGAAGGTTTTACGATGAAGGTGTTCTGCAGATGATCGAAGAGCGGGAATCTGACGATATTTATTCCGTTTATACTGACTATGAATCTGATTTCACGGGTCAGTACACCTGCATATTGGGCGTTCGTGTGAACGTGATCGTTAGCATACCTGAAGGGTTTGTGGGAAGAAAAATTGAAGGTGGAAATTATCTCAGGGTGGTGGCGCGTGGATCCATGCCGGGAGCCGTGTTTTTTGCCTGGACTCAGATCTGGCAGAACGATGAGTTGCTGGAACGGAAATATCAAAGTGATTTTGAAGTGTACGGCGACAAAGCAACCTATGGAGATGAAGCCGAAGTTGATATTTATTTATCAGTAAAATAGAACTCATGGTCATACAAATAGAGACAACAGTCAATGCGCCGGTCGATAAGGTCTGGCAGTACTGGACCAGTCCTGAACACATCACGAAATGGAACCAGGCTTCCAGCGACTGGCATACACCCTGGGCTAAGAACGACCTCGTGGTTGGTGGTCAGTTTGTGTCCAGGATGGAAGCAAAAGACGGTTCCATGGGATTTGAATTTGGTGGCATCTACGATGAGGTGGTAGAACACAAAAAGATCGCCTACACTATGGGAGATGGACGTAAAGTAAGGGTCAGCTTTTCCGAAACAGCCCAGGGTATAAAGGTGGTGGAGGAGTTTGACGCAGAAGATGAGCATTCCGCGGAAATGCAGAGGCAGGGATGGCAGGCGATCCTGGATAATTTCAAGGCATACACGGAGAGCCAATAGCAGGTTGCAGGTGGCAGGTGGCAGGTTGCAGAAAGAAGGATAGTTTCAGGGTAATGACTTATTTTAGACATACCCAAACTACCAGCAATGAAGTATTTTCTTTTTCTCGCACTGATCTTGGGCTCTGTTTCTATTTCATCTGCCCAGCCCCTTAGTTCATCTTCCATTGACAGTCTTGTTCAGCGTTCTATGAAGGCATTTGATGTGCCGGGGATTGCCGTGGCTGTATTGAAAGATGGAAAGCTTATTCATTCAAAAGGCTATGGCGTACGATCGTTGCAAACCAACGAGAAAGTAGACGAGAATACACTGTTCGGAATAGCTTCCAATACAAAAGCATTCACTTCTGCAGCGTTAGGTATATTGGCAGATGAGGGTAAACTGAACTGGGATGATAAGGTCAGGAAGTTCATTCCCGAATTCAAGCTATACGATCCCTATGTTACTGAAGAGTTCACCATTCGAGATCTCCTCACACACCGTAGCGGGATGGGCCTCGGTGCAGGGGACCTTATGTTCTTTCCTGATTCCGCAGATTTCACCATCAAGGACGTGATCTATAATCTCAGGTTCCTTAAGCCGGTGTCCAGCTTCAGAACAAAATATGACTACGACAATAATCTTTACATCATTGCAGGTGAAGTGGTCAGCCGCGTCAGCGGCATAAGTTGGGAACAGTTCATTGAACAGCGGATCTTAACACCGTTGGGCATGAATAATTCTGCCGCTTCTTATGCCCGGCTGAAAAGCAAATCGAATGTAATTGATGGTCATGCACCTGTAGATGGCAAATTGAGTGTGATCGCCCGTAATAGTTCTCAGATCATGTTGGCGGCCGGGGGAATTTATTCTTCCATTGCTGACCTGGGCAAATGGGTGCAGCTTCATTTGTCTCACGGAAAATATGAAGGGGGGAAGCAGTTGTTTTCAGATGATGTCCATGAAGAAATGTGGTCTCCCCAAACGATCATTCCCATCCGCGGAACAAATTCTTATAACACACATTTCTCTTCTTATGGATTAGGTTTCGGGATCAGTGACGTGAAAGGATATAAACAGCTCAGCCATACCGGTGGCCTGGAAGGCATGGTCACGCAGATCACCATGATTCCCGAACTTGGACTGGGCATCATCGTACTTACAAACCAACAGGAAGGTGGGGCCTTTGCTTCTATCAGTAACCAGATCAAAGACGGATACCTGGGTGTAAAGGGGATTGATCGTGTTGCTGTAATCTCAAAATCAAGGAAAGACCAGTTAGCCGGCGGGAAAAAACTGACTGATTCAATCTGGAACCAGATCAATATGGTGCAGAAAGCCAACGCTGGCAAACTGGACCTGAATCCATACCTGGGAACTTATAAAGATCCCTGGCTTGGAGAGGTTACCATCTCTGTTAAGAACGGTAAACCCTGGTTTGATTCCAAACGCTCTCCGAAACTAAATGGCGAAGTGCTTGCTTATAAAGCCAATACATTTATCGTAAAATGGAGAGACCGGAGTATGGATGCCGATGCTTTCATGAGTTTTGTATTGGACCAGGATGGCAAAGCATCGGGATTCACCATGAAAGCCATTTCTCCATTGACTGACTTCAGTTACGATTTTCATGATCTTGATTTTAAACGCCAGTAATACCATCATATGATAAACAAAAATGAAAGCTTTAATCGACGAAAATTTGTGAAAACGGCAGCTGCACTTTCTGCTGGAGTGACAGGTTTTACCCTTTTCCCCGGCCAATCGTTTGCTATGCCCGATGGCAGGTCAAATATCATCGGCCCAAAAGAAGGCTATTCTCCCCAGGTGGGAACACTGGTCTCTATGATGGACTGGATGCGCTCAGTCATACTGAGCCCCGTTCAAGGGCTGACCGTTGAGCAGCTGGATTATGTCCACGATGATCATGCGAATTCAATCGGGTCTATGTTGTTGCACCTGGCGGCAACAGAACGATATTATCAGCTTCATACTTTCAATGGTATGAAATGGGGTTCATGGGATGATTCGATCAAAAAGCAGTGGGATCTGCCCATGCAGCTCGGTGCAGAAGCCAGGGCCAGGATCAAAGGGAACAGCCTCGATTTTTATCTCGACACTTTAGCCGGGGTGCGCGCCAATACCCATAAAGAACTTAAGAACCGTGACGACAAATGGTTGATGTCTGTTGACGAAAAATGGCCCTGGGGACCCACTAATAATTATTGCAAGTGGTTCCATGTGGTTGAACATGAATCCAATCACAACGGCCAGATCAAATTTATCAAAAGCAGGTTACCAGGCATGAAAGGAGGAGGAGATTAGATATGACATTCACTGACTGGACAGGAACTATTGGCGTTGCAATGCTGCTGATCGCATTTTTCCTGAATCTGAATAATACAATAAAGAAGGAGGGATACATATACCTGTTGCTGAATATCGTTGGGGCGGGGTTGGCATGCTTTGCTTCTGTTCTGCTCGATTACTGGCCTTTCATCATCCTCGAAGGTTGCTGGACCATCGTGTCGGTATTCAGCCTGATGAAGTACATGAATACAAGGAAGCCGGTATGATTTACAGGTGGAGTTTATATTTCTTCCTTATCCTGTCCGCTAATGTTTTTGGCCAGGAGCTGAAAACAAGATTTACATTATATGCACCGGATCTTCCGGATACCAGTTCTGTTTATATCGCCGGTTCGGTGCCCCAACTTGGCAACTGGAATCCATCGAGGATAAAAATGAATCCCCAGGGAAAACAAATCTGGGTGAAGGAGATCGTTCTTAGCCAGCCCATATCTGTTGAATATAAGTATACACTTGGTTCCTGGGATCGGGAAGCTGCTAATGAGAAAGGTTTGCCATTGAAGAATTTTTCCGTTACTGTCACCGATGGCAAAGTAGTCTACGACACGGTCAGTTATTGGAAAGATGGAGCTGCCAGAAAAATCAATGGGCAGGTCACCGGAACCGTGAAGTATCATCGGGCCATGAAAGGAGAGGGCATTAAAGACAGAGATGTTGTTGTTTGGCTTCCTCCCGGGTACGATTCCAGTTCACAAAAACGATACTCCGTACTTTATATGCAGGACGGGCAGAATCTATTCGACCCCATCACCAGCGCGTTTGGAACAGACTGGCAAATTGATGAAACAGCCGATAGTATGATCAGGAGAAAGGCAGTAGAACCCCTGATCATTGTGGGGATCTACAACACCGCAGACAGGAGCACTGAGTACATACCTTCCGAAAAAGGCAGGATTTACAGGGAGTTCATTGCAGGGCATCTAAAGTCTTTTATTGATTCGGCTTATAAAACCAAGCCAGGCAGGAAGGACAGTTTTATCGGTGGGTCATCTGCCGGTGGAATACTGGCTTTTATGATGGTTTGGGAATATCCTGATAAGTTCTCCCGGGCCATATGTATGTCACCCGCTTTTCGGTTGCCTGGAAACTCCAAAACTGGATGGAACTATGTGACAACTGTTAAAAACGATCCAAAGAGAAAAAAGGTCTTTTTCTATATTGATAATGGGGGCTTAGGGTTGGAACAACAACTTCAACCGGGAGTTGATGAAATGCTTAAAGCCCTGAACAGCAAGGGATATAAACCCGGAAGGGATTACATATTCATCGCTGCGCCCGACGCAGGTCATAACGAAGAGGCCTGGTCAAAAAGATTCCCCCAAGCGTTAAAGCTGGTGCTGAGCAAAAACTAAAAACTTAAATTTGATGAATGGGTTTGATTGGCACGATTGATGCCTGATTTTTGTTGTAAGAAAAGCGCCCGGATATTTATGAGGACAGGTTACATATTATTGTTTTTCAGTTTCTTTTTTCAATTCAATGCATTTTCGCAGGCCAGTGTTTTTGAGCCGGACGTGATCTCAAACGACCAGGTCTTTGGTGGGTCTTTTACTCCCGATGGCAGGGAAGTATATTTTACCGCAGCATTTGGTGGGCGCGACAGTTTGCAGATCTTCTATTCAAAGAAACTGAAGGGCATCTGGCAGAAACCCCAGCTGGCTCCATTTGCAGATCGAAAATTCAAGCAAATAGATCCATTTGTGTCTCCTGATGGCAAAACCATTTTGTTCAATTCAAACAATAACGCGCCAGGTGATTTTGATGTTTACGCGGTGTACCTGACACCCGGAGGATGGTCCCTTCCACAGCGTCTGGGTGGTGAGATCAACACGGCCAGCAGTGAGTTTTATGCTACCATGTCGTTAACAGGTAACATATATTTTACCCGGCGTAACAAAGACAATGATATCTATGTAAGTAAATATATCAGTGGAAAATATCAGCCGCCAGTACTTTTGGATTCTGCAATCAATGCCGGAAATGAATCCAATCCCTACATTTCTCCTACGGAAGATTACCTGATCTTTTTCTCCGACCGTAAAGGTGGATTTGGCGACACCGATCTATATATCAGTTTTAATAAAAACGGGAAATGGAGCATTCCCCAGAACCTCGGCGACAAGGTAAATACGCCTGTTTCTGAGTTTTGTCCTGGTGTTGACCTGAAAAACGACCTGTTCTATTTTTCCCGCACCGAGATGGTGGGGAAGCAAAGAGTTGAAAATATCTACTTCATTAAGCTTAAAGACCTTAACTTGGCCGATTTAAAATATTCCGCCAGGTATAAATAATTTCATCCAATGAGATCATCCCTCTTAGCAGTTTTGTTGCTGTGTGTCATTTCTGTTTCTGCCCAGGAAAACCTTCCCAAAGACTATCTGAGTGCCGAATTCCATAAAGGAAGGCGTGATGAACTTCGGAAGCGAATGCCCGAGAATTCTGTCATGGCCATTTTTGCCTACCCCGAGCGTGTTTTTTCGAGGGATGTGAGTTATACCTATCACCCCAACCCGGACCTCTATTATTTCTCAGGGTATAAAGAAGCGGAGTCCATGTTGCTGATATTTAAGGAAGATCAGAAAGTTGGGGACAAAACTTTCAATGAGGTGTTTTTTGTAAGGCAAAGAAATCCGATGGAAGAAGTTTGGACAGGCAGGCGGCTGGGTGTAGAAGGAGTGCAGAAGCAACTGGGATTCCAGGAAGTATATAATAGTGGGGAGTTTAAAAACTTTTCTCTGGACCTGTCTAAATTCAATCTCATATACGATCGCATGCCGGACGATATCGGTGCGGGCATGCTGTCTTCACTGATGAAATCATTCAAAGAGAAAGGCAATGTCAAAGAACCTGCCAACAGATCTGTCATGGGGGCCTATTCGGCGATAAGAAACACTACCCCGCAATCTTTGCCTAGAAGGGTGAATCAGATCAAAGGTATGATCGCGAATAGTGGAGACGAAGCCTTGAAAAACGATCCTATTATCAACGAGCTGATGAACAAACCGGATTCAGCAACCCTGGTCTCTGTGCAGCAAAAATTGAAGGCTTACAATTTCCCTGCGGATGACTACAACAAGTTGGTTGCAGGATTAAGAGAGATCAAAACTCCCGAGGAACTGGCCCTGCTTCGTAAATCCTCATTCCTTTCTGCTGTTGCACATGAAGAGGTTATGAAAGCCATACAACCAAATATGTCTGAAGCCGAGCTTCATGGCCTGTTCATGTATGTGCATAAGAAATATGGTGCAGAAGATGAAGGCTATCCCCCGATCGTAGGCGCTGGTGGCAACGGGTGCATTCTGCATTATACCGAGAATAATGCAACCAAACTGGATAATCAGCTCGTGTTGATGGATGTTGGTGCTGAATACCACGGGTACTCAGCTGATGTGACCAGGACCGTACCTGCCAATGGCAAATTTACTGCAGAGCAAAAGGCTATCTATGATCTCGTTTACCAGGCACAGGAAGAGGTTTTCAAAATATGCAAGGAAGGGACTCCATTCAGGGACCTTAATGTAAGAACTACTGAGGTCTTAGCGGAAGGTTTACTGAAGCTTGGGATCATCAAACAGAAATCAGAAGTCTCCCTTTATTATATCCACGGTGTTTCGCATCACCTGGGGCTTGATGTACACGATAAATCCATCACACCCACACTAAAGGAAAATATGGTGATCACTGTAGAGCCTGGGATTTACATACCCAAGGGCAGTGCCTGCGATAAGAAATGGTGGGATATCGGCGTAAGGATAGAGGATGATGTGATCATCGGGAAAACCTCATGCGAGAATATTTCAGCCGCGGCACCCCGTAAATGGGAAGATGTAGAAAAAGCAGCTGCGAAAAAGTCAGTAGTAAATGATATGGTTCTTCCTAAAATGAAATAACCGTAATGCTTCGTTTTATTCCCATAGATGTGGATGAAAAAGCAAATGAACAGTTTGCTGGGCATCCTGAGTGCGAGCAGATACTTGCAATATTTACCGACCATTATAAGAAAGTAGGGTATGAATTACCCTGGATCGCCTATTTTTTTTCAGACGATCAAGGGGAGTTGATCGGCGGCGGTGGGTTTAAGGGAGCGCCCATAAATGGAAAGATCGAAATTTCTTATGGCACATTTGAAAAGCACCAAAGGCGAGGCGTAGCTACGCAGATCTGTCGGGAGTTGATAAACCTGGCTTTGGAAACTGATCCTTCTGTTATTATTACCGCAAGAACTCTTCCGGATAACCTGGCCTCCATCCGGGTTCTCGAGAAAAACAGCTTTGTGAACCGGGGCCTGATCTATGATGAAGAGGACGGTGATGTGTTCGAATTCGTTTTTAAAAGAGACGCAGAGACTGACACGGAGACGCAGAAGTAGCCTTTACTCCATTTTTTTCCGTAGCTTAAGCTGATCCAAAAGTTTAAGTATGAAAAAACTGCTCCAGTTATTTTCCCTGATCCTGCTATTTGCTGCGTGTAAAACGGAGACGAAACAAGATGAGGCCGAATCCGCAACTTCATCTTATTTAACCTACAACAAAGAAGACAAGTTCGCAGGCGGAATAAAAATGGTTACCATTAAAACGCCTAAAGGTGAATTCCGTGTATGGACAAAACGGGTTGGTAATAATCCCAAAATGAAAGTGTTGTTGTTGCACGGTGGCCCGGGTGGCACCCATGAGATATTTGAATGCTACGATGGTTATTTACCCGAAGAAGGGATAGAATATATCTACTACGATCAACTGGAGTCTTATTACAGTGATCAGCCGAATGACTCTGCACTCTGGACCACAGAGCATTTCGTGGAAGAAGTAGAACAGGTAAGGCAGGCACTAGGGCTGAACAAAGATAATTTTTACCTGCTTGGCCAGTCATGGGGAGGCCTCCTTGCCATGGAATATGCCTTGAAATACCAGGGCAACCTTAAAGGACTTATCATTTCAAATATGATGTCAAGCATTCCTGAATACAATAAATATGCGCAGGAAGTGTTGAGCCTCCAGATGGATCCTGCCATATTGAAAGAGATCAAGGATATGGAAGCCAAAGGTGATTTTTCCAATCCCAAATATGAAGCTCTGGTAACGGAACACTTTTACACCAAACATGTGCTGAGAATGCCCGTGGAAAAATGGCCCGACCCGGTAATGCGCACATTTAAACATTTAAGCAAAGGCATCTATGTTTATATGCAGGGCTATAGTGAATTCGGTGTAACAGGAAACGCTTCATTGAAAAACTGGGACCGCTCAAAAGATCTTGTCAATATTACTGTCCCAACACTGGTCATAGGTGCAACATTTGACACCATGGATCCAAAACACATGGAATGGATGTCTAAGCAGGTGAAAAAAGGGAGATTCCTGCTATGTCCCAATGGCAGCCACTGCTCGCAGTTTGATGACCAGGAGACTTATTTTGGAGGCCTGATCAAATTTGTAAAAGACGTTAACCAGGGAAGTTTCTGATGAAGCCAGTCAGGACCAGGGATGGAAGAGAACTGAGTTTACAGAAACTTCAGTTGTCTGATCATCATCTGCTATCTGATTATCTGAACGGCCTTAGCGCAGACACCAGGAAAAGGTTCGGTCCCCATCCTTTTGACCCTGATTCGATCAGGGGATTCTATGATACACCTAAAAATATCGGTTTCATAGCTGTTGAACCATCTGCCGGAAAGATAGTTGCCTATTCCGTAGTTAAAATAGGATTTCTCTGGCATGATCAGCCACGTCTTGAATCATATGGATTAACCCTCGATCATTATTCTGATGCTTGTTTTGCCCCCTCTGTATCGGATCAGTGGCAGAGTATGGGAATTGGCGACTTGATGCTTACCTATATTCTGGATGAACTCAGGGCCATGAATATCCACAGGCTGATTCTATGGGGAGGGGTACAAATGGATAATGAAAGAGCGGTTAATTATTATAGGAAGAACGGCTTTGTGAAACTTGGTCAGTTCGAGTACAATGGTTGGAACCTGGATATGATGCGGGAGCTTTGATCCGCTACCACGCTCAGGTTTTCATATATTCGGTGACCAAATTCTGATTCATGAGAAATTTCCTGTTTTTTATTCTGATCCTGTTGTGCCCCGGGCTATTGATCGCCCAGGGATATAGTGATCATGCAAAACAAACTGCGCGTTTGCAGGCGCTCGCTAAAGCAAATCCACAGTTCGCAAAGCTTAAGTCATTGACCAAAACTGCCGGGGGCAAAGATATCTGGGCACTCACCATCGGTTCCGGTAAAATGGATGATAAGCCGGCCATTGCAATTGTTGGTGGAGTTGAGGGCAGCCATGTTCTGGGCACTGAACTTGCGATCGGTTTCGCAGAGTCAATTCTCTCCGGTACAGGTACTGACAGTATCAAAGCCTTGCTGGATAAAACAACCTTCTATGTTTTCCCTAATATGAGCCCTGATGCGATGGAACAGTATTTTGCTTCGTTAAAATACGAGCGCCAGGGGAATGCAGTTGCCACTGACGACGACAGGGATGGCAAAACCAATGAAGATGGTTTTGACGATCTGGATGGAAATGACAAGATCACCTGGATGAGGGTGGAATCTCCGATAGGTGAGTATAAATCACATCCTGATGATCCGCGAGTGCTGGTAAAGGCTGACCTCAGCAAAGGAGAAAAAGGGAAATACCTTTTATATGCTGAAGGGATGGACAATGATAAAGACGGCCAGTTCAATGAAGACGGCGAAGGCGGTGTGCAATTCAACAAGAATTTCACCTATAAGCACCCTTCCTTTACACCGGGTTCCGGTGAGATGCCGGCTTCGGAGGTGGAGACCCGGGCACTGGTTGATTTTCTTTTTGAGAGATTCAATATCTATGCTGTACTCAGTTTTGGCAGCAATAATAATCTCAGTACTCCCGTAACCTTCAATCCCCTGGCAGTAAGTCAGACCATCATTACGGGTTGGCTTGAAGCGGATACCAAAGTGAATGCAATGGTGTCTGATCTGTATAATAAAACTACCGGCTACAAAGATGCGCCCAAGGCGGGGTCTACCGGGGGAGATTTTCTTTCATGGGCATATTTCCATTATGCACGATTCAGTTTCAGCACCCCAGGCTGGTGGGTTCCAAAAACCAAACCAGATAGTACAAAAAATGAAAAAGCTTTTACGCTTGATGATGCGGGTGCAAATTTCCTGAGATGGTCAGGTCAGCAGGGTCTTTCGGATGTATTCACAGAATGGAAACCTGTTGAGCATCCGGATTTTCCAGGACAAAAAGTGGAGGTTGGCGGCCTTCAGCCATTCGGCATGAATAACCCGCCTTATAAACTGGTTCCTGATATAATTAAGAAGAACAGTTCCTTCATTCTGAAATTGGCTTCTTATCAACCCCAGCTTGAGCTGGCGGATCTGAAAACGGAAAAATTAGGGAATGGCCTCACCCGTATTACCCTTGATGTTATGAATAAAGGAGCTTTTGCGTCCCATTCCAAACTGGGAGAAAGGTCTTACTGGGTAAAAAGAGTGAATGTGAAGTTGAATACTTCCGGAAATCAAACTGTAGTGAGTGGCAGAAAAAACCAGGTGCTGAATGCCCTCGACGGGTACAGTTCGCAAACCTTGACATGGCTGGTAAAAGGAAGTGGTAAACTTACCATTGAAGCAGGAAGTCCTACTACAGGTTCTAAAACCATTGATGTTACTCTCTAATTAAGAAAACATGAAACGCATTATATTTTTTCTGGTATTCATCACCGTTAGTGCTGCAATAGCCGCACAAACTCCTGATCAGTTGTTCAAAGCTGCGGGATCGCCTGTCAATCCGAAGGTTGCTGCCAGTTGGAACAGGTACAATGACCACGCAGGGATCACCGAGATCCTGAAGAAAATAGAAAAAGCCTATCCAGGGCTTGCAAAATTGCAATCAATTGGGAAATCTTATAAAGGCAGGGATATCTGGTGCATCACAGTTACAGATTTTTCCAAAGGTGACCCCGATAAGAAGCCCGGCATGTATATAGATGGCAACATCCATTCAAATGAAGTACAGGGCGCGGAATTTGCTCTTTATACGGCCTGGTATCTGACCGAGTCATTTGCAGATACTAAATTCATCCAGCAGCTACTCACCGACAAAGTTTTTTATATCGTACCAACTATTAATCCCGATGGCCGGGACTCTTATTTTCATGAGCCCAATACGGCAAGTACACCGCGTTCAGGTGTGATCCCGGTGGATAACGACAGGGATGGTGCCATTGATGAAGACGGGTATGATGATCTGGATGGTGATAATGAGATCCTGCTGATGAGAAGGAAGAATCCAAATGGTCGATACCGCATCGATCCGGCTGATCCCAGGCGAATGGTGCAGGTAGGCAACGATGAAAAAGGTGAATATGAAATGCTGGGGCTGGAAGGTAAGGACAATGACGGAGACGGAATGGTGAATGAAGACGGGTACACATTTCAGTACGATCCAAACCGTGACTGGGGCTGGGGCTGGCAGCCTAATTATATTCAGAACGGTGCGTACAAATATCCATTCTCACTCCCGGAGTCAAGGGCAGTGATGGAGTTTGTGATGAAACATCCAAATATAGCTGCTGCACAGTCTTATCATAATGCAGGAGGAATGATACTTCGGGGCCCTGGTGATCCAACAGACCAGGTGACTTATAACTCAGCAGATATCCAGGTCTACGATGCGATCGGTAAAAAAGGCGAAGAACTGATACCGGGATACAGATACCTGGTGGTGCATAAAGATCTTTATCCCGCTTATGGCGGAGAACTGGATTGGTTTTACGGCGGCAGGGGAGTATATACATATTCCAATGAATTATGGACGCCCTACCAGTTCTTTAATAGAGATGCAACAAGGGACGCGCAAGACAATACATCATTCACATTCGACAGGTGGCTGTTATTCAAAGATGCATTTGTAGACTGGCATGAATTTGATCATCCGCAATATGGAAAAATTGAGATAGGTGGGTTTAAGAAGAATTTCGGAAGAGCTCATCCCGGTTTCCTGCTGGAAAGCGATGCCCATAGGAATATGGCATTCACCATCTACCATTGCTACCATACGCCGAAACTGAATGTAGATACCATTATGGAGAAAGATCTGGGTGATGGTCTGAAGCAGGTTACTGCCGTGATCTCCAATAGCAGGCTGATGCCAACGCACTCCAGCCAGGACCTGAAGTTCAGGATCGAAAGGCCCGACATCATTTCACTCGCTGGTGCAAAAGTTGTAGCGGGTATGGTGGTCGAAAATGCCGATCTCAATATCAGCACTGAGCAAAAGAACGATCCCGCTAACATACAGGTCAGGAATATCCCTGGACTTGGTGCAGTTACCGTAAGGTGGATCGTGCAGGGAGGCGGAAAATATACGGTCACTGTGGATAGCAGGAAAGGAGGGAAAATAGTTAGATAGAGAGATGGAGAATTAGAAAGAATAAATCTCTTAGATATGCGATACTTTATTTTTTTGATCACGGCATTGGGAATTTCAACTGCAGCATATACGCAAGAGCTGAGGATCTCTTCAATTCCCTTTCCCATGTACTGGCATAACACCCCACGGTCTTTTAGCATAAAAGATAACGTGCTTACCATTGTTTCGGGCGAAAAAACAGACATGTTCCGGGATCCCAACGTCACCTATAATACTGACAATGCGCCCAAGCTCATGTTCAGGCCAGACGATAACTTTGTGCTGTCTTCAGCCATCGAACATAGTTTCAGCAGTAAATGGGATGGAGGTGCCATTGTATTCAGGGCAGACAGCCTGAACTGGGTCAAGTTTTGTTTTGAAAAAGACTATACCGGTGCCAGGAGAGTTGTTAGCGTGGTTACTAAAGATATTTCGGACGACTGTAATTCAGTGGAGATCCCATCAAACAAGGTGTATTATAAGATCGCCAAAGCAGATAATGTGATCACTTTGTACTATTCTGCCAACGGCTCAAAATGGTACCTGGTGCGGCATTTCCAGTTCAACGCAAAAGGACCCTTTGAATTGGGATTTCTTTCCCAATCACCAACAGGCAAGAGTTGCACAGTGAAGTTCAGCAACATAAAATATACTAACAGGAAGATCAAAGATCCTTATGCAGGAGAGTGATTAGAAATAAATGGAATACAGCATACTTGGCAACACATCCATGAATATCAGCCGGATCGCATTCGGGTGTATGTCGTTACATCCGGACTCTGCTGATAATGACAAACTTTTGATGGATGCAGTAGCAGGAGGCATCAATTATTTTGACACTGCTGATCTTTACAACAATGGTCTGAATGAGGAAATACTGGGAAGGGCTTTGAAAACCTGCAGGGCAGAAGTTTTTATCGCTACCAAAGTAGGTAATCAATTGCGACCGGATGGAAGCGGATGGGATTGGAATCCAACAAAAAAATATATACTTGAAGCCGCTGAAAAAAGTCTGCAGAGACTGCAGACGGATCATATTGATCTTTACCAGTTACACGGCGGAACCATAGATGATCCTATCGATGAAACAATTGAAGCTTTTGAGCAATTAAAACAGCAGGGCAAGATCCGATACTATGGGATATCATCTATCAGGCCCAACGTGATCCGGGAATGGGTGAAGCGTTCTGGCATCAGCAGCGTAATGATGCAGTATAGTTTGCTCGACAGGAGGCCCGAAGAGGAATGCCTGCAACTGCTGTTGAAAAATAATATCGGGGTACTGGCTCGCGGTCCATTGGCCCAGGGCCTCCTGGTAACCAAGCCTGCTAAGGACTATCTTGGGAAAAATGCAGATGACGTAAAATCGATTGCTGCGGCTATGAATGGTCAGAAATCTCCTGCCTCCGCTTTGGCGCTGCAATATGTATTACATCATCCGGCGATCACAGCGGTAGTGGCCGGCATCAGAACAAATGCACAACTCCAGGATGCGCTGAAGGCAATCAGGCTGCCGCCTTTAACAGAAGAGATGTATAGTTGGATGCTGCAGATCTCATCTCCCAATTATTATACTGACCATCGCTGATGCTGAAGGACAAAACCATCTTATTATTGCCGGTCGCTGGTGTGGTCATTTTCGTTGTGCTTTACCTGGTAGCAACTTTATATTATCCTGGAGGATCGCAGGCGAACCATAACGACATTGGATTCAGCTGGACTAGCAATTATTGGTGTAATCTGCTTGATAAGACCGCTATAAATGGTTCTGAGAATTCGGCCAGGCCTATTGCACTGACCGGAATGCTAGTACTGGTGATTAGCCTTTCGATTTTTTTCTTTGCAGTGCCTTTTGCCCTTGATATTCCTTCCCGCTTAAAACGAATGATCAGCTTTGCAGGCATAGCTTCCATGATGTCAGTGTTGTTTCTCGAGGTGGGTTCTCATGATTTTATACTCAATATTGCCGGCGTTTTTGGCTTTGTTGCCTTTGGAGGCATAGTGTCAATTTTACTTAAAATGAAATGGTATGGGTTAGCGGTAAATGGATTTATTAATCTGTTTCTGGTTGCTGTCAACAATCTTCTCTATTATAATGCGGGTTGGATACATTTGCTGCCTTTGGTGCAAAAGATCACTTTTCTATGCTTCTTAATTTGGATAAGTTCGATATGTTTGAGGGTATACAGAATGGGCGCCAATGAGAGGTCCAAACATTAATGCTTTGTCACATGAAAAGAAATTCAAGACTAGTTACTGCCGGCTTCTTTATTTTTTTATTATTCCAGTCTCATGTTGTTCTGGCTCAGGGCATCAGTGCTTATGCCAAGAGTTCTTTCATGATACCGATGAGGGATGGTGTTAAGTTGTATACCGTAGTGTATACTCCCGTTTTTGAAGGTTCCTATCCCATACTCATAAAAAGGACGCCTTATGAAGCTGAAACAGGGAATGAATATGACCCGCTTAAAAATCCTTCCGAAAAAGATATGGCAGGTGAGGGTTATATTTTTGTTTACCAGGATGTAAGGGGTAAGTATAAGAGTGAAGGCAATTTCATTATCCATGCACCCGTCACGCACACAAAGAAGGCTGGTTCGGTTGATGAAAGCACAGACACCTACGATACGATCGACTGGCTGGTAAAGAACATTAAAAACAATAATGGTAAAGCGGGGATCTACGGTATCTCTTATCCAGGTTGGCTCGCACTGGTGGGTGCGGTTGATCCGCATCCCGCATTGAAGGCATCATCAGAGCAGGCTTGCATGGGTGATCTTTTCCTGGGCGACGATTTCCATCACAATGGCGCTTTCCGGCTTAGTTATGGATTTGAATACACCTATAGTTTGGAAAGCAATAAGGAAGGAATTGATTTCCCTTTCCCTCAATTCGATGTTTATAACTGGTATCTCAAACTGGGATCACTGAAGAATGTGAACGATAAATATTTCAAGGGGAAAATACCTACCTGGAACAGTTTTGTGGAGCATCCAAACTATGATGGCTTCTGGAAGTCCAACTCCACCCTTGATTATGTAAGAGGTCCTGAAGTGCCACAATTGCATGTGGGTGGCTATTACGACCAGGAAGATGTCAACGGTCCACAACTGATGTATGATCATATGGAGAAGAAGGACTCGGCGAACAGGAATTATATAGTCCTTGGCCCCTGGAATCATGGGCAATGGGCAAGGAGTAATGCGGAGAGCCTGGGTCAGATCAAATTTGACAGCAAAACAGGAGCAACATTTTTGAGTTTACAGAAAAAATGGTTTGACTATTGGTTAAAAGGAGTTGGAGACGGCAAATTTGACGAAGCCAATTGCTTTCAGACAGGCTCTAACGTTTGGAAGAAATACAGCAGCTGGCCGCCCAGGGAAGCAGAAATAAAAAAACTGTATACACACGAAAACGGCACATGCAGCTTTAATAAACCTGGCTCTGAAAAAGGGTCTGTGAGTTATGTGAGCGATCCGGCAAAGCCGGTGCCCTACCGCGAATTGCCTATTGAAATGACCTATGGTTATGGGAGCCGATGGGGTAAATGGCATGTGGATGATCAGCGTTTTGTGAGTACTCGTCCAGACGTGTTGGTATTCACTGCCGATAGCCTGACCGAGGATCTTACAGTTACCGGCAGTATCAAGGCGCATATTTTTGTTTCTACCACAGGTACTGATGCTGATTTTGTAGTGAAGCTGATTGATGTTTATCCTGATAAATATGGCAAGAATCTGTTGATGAGTGGGTATCAGCTTCCGGTGGCAATGGAAGTATTCAGGGGAAGATTCAGGAAAAGTTTTTCAGACCCCAGGCCATTTGTTCCCGGAAAACCAGAGGAGATCGTGATCGATCTGCACCAGATCAATCATAAATTCCTGAAGGGCCATAAGATCATGGTGCAGGTACAGAGTAGCTGGTTCCCCATAATAGACAGGAACCCGCAGAAATTTGTGCCGAACATATTTGAAGCTAAAGATTCAGATTTTATTAAGGCCACTCATACGTTGTATTGCAATAGCAAGCTGGCTTCTTATGTTGAGATGCCCCTGATGAAAGACTAATGAAGCGGGGAGAACTCCGTTCATAAAATATCCATTGTTAGTGCAGGTATTAAAGATTAATTTTTCTAAAACTTTACGTTATGATGGAGAAATTAGGTGCTGATACCAATGCGCTCAACTGGTTTGAGATTCCCGTCACAGATATTGACCGCGCAGCAAAATTTTATGAAAGCATTTTCGGGATCAACCTCATGCGGATGGATATGATGGGTATGCAAATGGCAGCTTTCCCGTCAATGCCACCGAGATCCAGCGGAACCTTGGTAAAAAGCGCTCGACACAAGCCGTCTATGGATGGCGCTGTGGTCTACCTGAATGGAAATCCGGATCTTCAGCTTGTTCTGGACCGTGTGGCGGCGGCAGGTGGACAAGTGGATCTGCCTAAAACGTTGATCAATGAACAGGCTGGATATATGGCTTTCATCATAGACACGGAAGGCAACAGGGTGGGTTTGCACAGCGGTCATCAATAAATTATGCCAATGATCAGGAATGTCAAAGTGATCAATACCGATGTACTCTCAGACAACTGGTATGTTCTCAGGAAAGTCACCTACAGTTATGAAAAGAATGATGGTTCGGTGCATATACAAGCACGCGAGGCTTATGATCGTGGCAATGGTGCGACCATACTTTTGTATAACCGGGACAAGAGAACTGTCATTCTTACCAGGCAATTCAGATTGCCTACTTATCTCAATGGCAATGAAAACGGGATGTTGATCGAAGCTTGTGCAGGGTTGCTTGATAAAGATGATCCGGAGAACTGCATCAGGAGGGAAACCGAGGAAGAAACCGGTTACCGGATCAGAGATGTTCGAAAAATATTTGAAGCCTATATGTCTCCGGGATCAGTTACTGAGATCCTTTATTTTTTCATCGCTGAATACTCCGAGTCAATGAAAGTGAATGCCGGCGGTGGAGTTGACCATGAGGAAGAAAATATTGAAGTGATGGAGGTCGATGCCGGCAAGGCGATTGAAATGATTTCAACAGGAGAGATCAGGGATGCTAAAACCATCATGTTATTACAATATCTCCGCCTGAACGGCATAGTTTGAAAAGACTAATTCCAACTATCTTCGCCGGATGTTATCCGTTGAAGGCATAGGCAGGAAGAAGGCTGATTCATGGATCCTCAGGAATATCAGTTTCAAGCAGGGGGAAGGCCAGCATATTGCCATTGCCGGAGAAACTGGATCAGGGAAAAGTACCTTGCTGAAGATCATCGCCGGACTGATGCAACCTGATGAAGGCCGGGTGATCTATGAAGGTGAAAGAGTGTTAGGGCCTGATGAACAATTGATCGCAGGCCATCCGAAAATTGCATTTCTTTCCCAACATTTCGAACTCCGGAATAATTACTGGGTGTACGAAGTTCTTGAGTATGCCAACAAGCTTTCTGAACAGGAGGCCAGGGAAATTTTTCATATCTGCCAGATCGACCATCTTTTAAAACGCAGGACCACTGAGCTCTCAGGAGGTGAAAAGCAACGCATCGCCACCGCGAGATTACTGGTGAACAACCCTACTCTGTTATTGCTTGACGAACCCTATTCTAATCTTGATATGATACATAAGCAGACCATGAAGCAGCTGCTTAATGATGTCAGCGAGAAGTTGGGGATCAGTTCAATTCTTGTTTCTCACGAACCGGCAGATATTCTTTCATGGGCAGATCATTTGATGTTGTTGAAAGACGGGGAGATCGTGCAGCAGGGTACCCCGGAGCATTTATACCGGAACCCTGTTAATGAATATGCGGCGGGATTATTAGGAAAGTATTATTTTATTCCTGGGCAGAATATTTTTGTTCGTCCGGAGAATATACATGTTGCAGATACAGGTATAGAAGCGACCATTAAAAGAAAAATATTCCTGGGCAGTTATTATGAATATGAAGTGGTGACTGGAAATACGGAACTATCATTCTACTCTGACTCTGATCGGTACAGCCCGGGTGATCAACTTAAACTGACCTTGCAACGTACAAACTAGAACCAACAAACTGATGAAACAGTATTTATCCATGATTGCCCTGGTAGTTCGTGATTATGATGAAGCCATTGATTTTTATACCAACAAGCTGAATTTTATTTTACTGGAAGACACAAAACTTTCTGAGACCAAAAGATGGGTTCGTGTTCAACCACCTGGGGGCGGATGCGGGTTATTGCTGGCCAAAGGCGTTGGCGCCGAACAGGAAAGCAGAATAGGCAATCAGACTGGTGGAAGAGTTTTTCTTTTTCTGCATACTGATGACCTGGATCGTGATTATAAGAATCTCATCGGTCAGGGTATAAGAATAGTGAGAGAGCCCAGCACAGAAGAATTTGGCAAGGTGCTGGTATTTGCCGATCTATATGGAAATCTCTGGGACCTGATCGAGCCCAGTGGATTTATGGAACAGTCAAAGCAATAATTTCTTAGTTGCCTTTATACCCTCTTCATCGGGAAGATAGTTTTCTTTGGGGTTCATCATCTTCAAAAAACCGCCTTCATATTCAATACCAACGTATCCTTTGAAAGCACTGGTCTTATTTTTTTCAACAATAGCCATGATCTTTTTAAAATCAGTTTCCTTACAGCTTCCATCTGCATTGAATTCATGCGTTTTTGCGCTGACACCTTTTGCATAAGGCATCAGCATTTCAACTCCTTTGTATTTATCGTACTCTGCCACCACGGTAGTTTTCGCATAGGCTTCCATAGTTGCCGCTTCGGGCTTCGAACGCCTGATGAAATTCCCAAAATCCGGAAGTGTGCCGGCATAGGGATTATTGACCTGCTTCATCAGCCTGGCAAGGTATTCAGGGTTATTGGTTGGGCCATTGTGATTTTCAACTATAACTCCCATGTCCATCTTCTGGCCAACAGAAACCAGTTTGCCGTATCCTTCAAGAGCCGCATCAAAGATCTGCTCATCAGTTCCATCACCATCAATATTGACACGGATAGAATGACAACCCAGAAATTTTGCTGCTTCTATCCACCTGGTATGATTGTCTATCGCTTTCTGTCTTAGCGTTGGATCGCTGGCACCGAGATCACCTTCCATATCGATCATGATCAGCACGTTTCGTACGCCAAGATCTCCAGATCTTTTTTTCAGTTCAGCCAGGTATTTTGAATCAGAGACTTTGTCTTTGAAAAACATCGATACGTATTCCACTGCTTCGATCCCAAAATCATTTTTTGCTTTAGCCGGAAAATCAAGTGTATCCATTTTTTTAGTGAAGAAGGATGGAGCCAGGGAGAATTGGGCCAGGGAGATCTTATAAAAAGAGGCGAGAGGAGAGAGGATAGAGGCAGGAATGGTCATTGCCGCAGTTGCTTTGACAGATTGCTTGATAAAGTACCGTCTGGTGGTCATATTAACTAGTTAGGTGATTAAACTGATCTATAAATTAAGGTTTTTAGTTACAGGCCGCTTATTTTGACCCCCGCTGGTCATTTTTTTAAGCCGTTTATCACAACTGGCAATTTTTTCAGGCGGCCGGTAATGACCTAAATGATTGAAATACAAGCCATTAAATTAAATAGACTACTATGCCACAGACGCTACTATTAAAAATCTTGTACTAGGTATTGCATAATACTAAATATTGCCTTAGTTTTACATCGTAATTGAGAATCAGCAGAAAAATTAAAGATCAGGCAGGAGATAATTAACAGGCAGGCAGGAAATGGATCAGGTGAATGAAGAACGAAAGAAGAGAAAACTAAAAGGCAGGAAATAAGGGCAGGGGGACTGGAAGGAAATATAAAAGACGAACAAAGATCAAACGAAGAACAAAAAAACAAAAGCCGGTCCCCCGGGGCTTAATTAAAAAAACAGAATTTAAAAACCAGAGACATGAACATTGAGAATACACAAAGCCAGATGAGAAAAGGAGTCCTGGAGTTTTGTATTCTCTCCATTATCAGGCGTGGTGAAGCTTATCCCTCCGACATTATTGAGGAGATGAAAAAAGCAAACCTGCATATCCTGGAGGGAACATTGTATCCATTATTGACCCGATTAAAGAATGCAGACTTCCTCACCTACCGCTGGGTAGAAAGCACAGGTGGTCCCCCGCGGAAGTATTTTTCCCTCACAGACAAAGGAGCTGATTTTTACAAGGAACTTGAAGCGACCTGGCAGGAGATGGCTAATGCAGTACAGATGATCACGCAGAATGGATATCATACAGTAGAAGAAATACAACCAACTAATCAATAAATCGCGAACAATGAAAAAGGTAATCAACATAAATTTTCAAGGCAGGGTGATCCCGATAGAGGAATCGGCCTATGAAATATTGCAGCATTACACGGATAGCCTGAGGAAATATTTCGCGAAGGAAGAAGGCAGAGACGAGATCATCAATGATATTGAGAACAGGATCGCTGAATTGTTCACTGAAGACCTGAAGAAAGGGAGTGCATGTATCACCGACCAGCATGTAGAGACCGTGATTAAGGGTATTGGCAGGCCGGAAGATTTTGACAGTGAAGGGGCAGCAGAAGCGGGAGCCACATCAGGCGCATCAGGCAGTTCGTCAACATCTTATACAGCACAGGAAGAACCAAGAGGATCACTGTTCAGGAATGAGAACGACAAAGTACTGGGTGGTGTTTGTAGCGGTTTGGCATACTATCTTAAAATAGACCCCGCCATTGTACGTGTGCTGTTTGCGCTGGTGACATTGGGTGGTTTTGGTTCAGGTATCCCTCTTTATATCATATTATGGATCGTACTGCCTGCCAAGGGCATGCAGGCTAATATGAGAAGAAGGTTATATCGCAATCCGGAAAGTAAAGTGATCGGTGGTGTGGCAAGCGGTATCTCCGCATATTTCAATATCCCTGTATGGGTACCCCGCGTAATCTTCGCTTTGCCTTTGATCCTGGGCGTATTCCACTCGATTTTCAGGAATGTCTGGTTCTTCGGCAATTTCGATGGATTCCCTGACTTCATATTCGGTGGATTTGGTGGAACATTGTTCCTTATCTATGTGATCTTATGGATGGTGATCCCTGAAGCCAGAACGGCATCGGAGAAACTGGAAATGCGTGGTGAAAAAATTGACCTGGAAAGTATAAAGAATTCAGTACAGGAAGAACTCCAGGGCGTTAAAGGAAGAGCCGAGAAATTTGGTTCGGAGTTTGGAGAGAAAGCGAAAGCCTGGGGTGAAGAAGTAGGCCAATGGGGTAAAGATGTAAGTAATCAATCAGCTAAAGTATACAGTTCTGAGATCGGCCCTGCGGCAAGAAGAGCTGGTAACGGCTTTGCTCATGCCATCGGGGTATTGTTCAAAGCATTCTTTCTATTCATTGCAGGGATCATTGTATTTGCGATTTTCATCGCCTTCACAGCCGTCCTTTTCTCGGGACTGGGCTATGGTGTATATGATCTGAAGAATTATGTTTTAGAAGGTTTCTGGCAGAATTTCCTGGCCTTCAATACTATTGTGCTTTTGTTTGGTATTCCTATCATTGCTGCAGTAGTTTGGATCATCAGGAGAATGACCGGGGCACGTTCCAACAACAGCTACCTGGGTTGGACTTTCGGCAGCCTTTGGACCATTGGACTGATCAGTGCGGTCTTCCTTGGAGCGATCATCACCAGGCAGTTCAAACGTGTTGAATCAGTGCAGGAGGAAATTCAACTGACCAATCCATCAAATGGAAAACTGGCTGTGAATGTGATGCCGGCTGACGGAAGGTTCTACAGCATGATATGGTTCGATGAAGACAATGAACATGAAAAATTTCCCAAGCTCAGTGCCGACGAAGACAGTATGCTGATCAACACCATCAGGGTGAAAGTGGAGCGCAGCGATGACTCAGGTTATCATGCCTATCTGCTGAAATTCGCAAGGGCAAATACGCCTACTGAAGCTGAGGCCAATGCAGAAAAGATCAGCTTTCCCGTCAGCCAGAAAGATTCTGTACTTTATCTGCCGGAAGGGTTTGCGATCACCAAGCAAAACAAATTCAGGAACCAGCAGGTGATGGTGGTGATCGAAGTTCCGGTTGGTAAACAGATTCGTTTAGATAACAGGACAGATGAGTTCGATTGGTTCACCGTCAGTGCAAGATACCGGGGTCGTGAACGCGGCTTGAGTATAGATTCCGACGACGACTGGAGGCGCGATTATGGTTATAGAACAGATGTGTGGTACACCATGACCGCAACAGGCATGGAAAGGACCGATAAGAAATCAGACGATTGGAATGCAGATGAGAATCAGGATGAAAACAACAATGAGAATAAAGGGAATAATGACGGGTATAGGTATAAAAAAGATAAGGAGATAAAGATCGATACGGTTGATATCAAACTGAAAGGCAAGGATACAACGGTCAATATCAGGCTCAATACAATGCTGGACAGGAAGGTGCAAAAAGAATCAGATGAAGAAGAAAGCCCAGTCAGAAAGAAAGGGGCTTATGTTTATCATATGATCTCGATCTTTGACCTGATGAGGATTGGAAAGTGAGATATTATAGGAACTCCACCGGAAAGAGGCTGTCTTTAGAATTAAGACAGCCTCTTTTTCTTTTTACAAATAACCATGCGGCGTATCTTTGCCACCCTCAATAGATTGTATGAAGTCAACCCCGTTCACGCACAAACACCTGGCCCTGGGGGCTAAAATGGCCGAATTCGCCGGATATAATATGCCTATTTCCTATACAGGGATCAACGATGAGCACCATTCCGTCAGGAACAATTCAGGTGTTTTTGATGTGAGCCATATGGGCGAATTCATCTTAAAGGGCGAAAATGCCCTCGACCTGATCCAGCGTTTAACTACCAACGATGCCTCTAAGCTGAGCAATGGGAAAGCCCAGTACAGCTGCCTGACCAACGAGAATGGTGGAATAGTGGACGACCTGCTGGTGTATTGCATAGAGGAGAACAAAGTGTACATGCTGGTGGTGAATGCTTCCAATATTGAAAAAGACTGGGAATGGATCGTTCGTCATAATTCTGCCAATGTGGAAATGCACAATATTTCCGACAAAACCTGCTTGCTTGCGATCCAGGGACCCAATGCAACCAGGATCCTGCAACCATTGACCGACATGGATATCCTGAATATGAAATACTACACGTTTTCCAAAGGAAAATTTGCAGGAGTTGACAATGTACTGGTCAGTGCTACCGGTTACACCGGGGCAGGCGGTGTTGAGATCTATTTTGAAGATAAGGATGACAATGCTAACAGGATCTGGGATGCGATCTTCGAAGCAGGTGCGGCTGCGGGCATCAAGCCCATTGGCCTGGGAGCAAGGGATACGCTCCGTCTTGAAAAAGGATTCTGTCTATACGGTAATGATATTGATGATTTCTCCACTCCACTGGAAGCAGGGTTGGGATGGATCACGAAATTCACCAAGGGTTTCACCGCCAGTGATTACCTGCAAAAGCAGAAAGCAAATGGCGTGGAGAAAAAACTGGTGGGCTTTGAGATGGTCGATAAAGGTATACCCCGTCACGATTACCGGATCAAAGATGCAGAAGGCAATCTCATCGGACGTGTTACCTCGGGTACTCAGTCACCCAGCCTTCAAAAAGCAGTTGGCCTTGGATATGTGCTTACAGAACATTCCACCCTGGACAGCGAGATCTATGTGGAAGTCCGCGATAAGTTACTGAAGGCAAAAGTTGTTAAAATACCATTCGTTTAGCAGTTAGCGGTGAGCAGTAAGCAGTGAGCAGGGATCATGTGCTGCTTACTGCTCACCGCTAACTGCTAACTGCTTTAATTAATAATATGACTAAACCCTCCCTCCATACTTCCCTTTCCCCTGCATTGCTTCATCTTTATGATGTGTCTGATTCCATTGTGGTGATCATTGATGTGCTGCGGGCAACATCTACCATAGCTACAGCTTTATACAATGGTGCAGCATCCGTGATACCGGTTGCTACTGTGCCCAGGTGTATTGAACTGGGTAAAGAATTGGGGGGGATCACAGCAGGTGAAAGAGACGGGAAAGTGGCGGAAGGACTTGAATATGGAAATTCTCCTTTTGAATATCCGCCTTCATTCATTAAGGATAGAGTACTTGTGCTAACCACCACTAACGGTACAAAACTCCTTCACATGGCGCTGGACAATGGAGCCAAAGAGATCATTACAGGATCTTTCCCCAACCTATCGGCGGTATGCGATCACCTGATCAAAAAGAACCAGAATGTGATCCTGGGTTGTGCAGCGTGGAAAGACAGGGTAAACATCGAGGATACTTTATTTGCCGGCGCAGTGATCGACCGCATCCAGGATCATTTTCACATTCGTTGTGATAGTTCAAGACTGGCCTACAATATGTACAAAACTGCCCAGCCTGATCTTTATGAATTTATGAAGATCAACAATGCTTCACACTATCACAGGCTCACCAATTTCGGTCTTGAAAAAGACATCCGCTACTGTCTGGCTCCCGATGGGGCTAACGTGCTTCCGCTCTATGTGGGGGACAGGTTAGTTATTGGCTAATTATCAATTAGTCAATTGGTCATTTTGAGTATATTGTATTTATGAAATTAAGGTCGCAAGACTGGTTCGGCAGAACCGGCAAAGATGGCTTCATTTACCGCGCATGGATGAAGAACCAGGGAATACCTGATGAAGAATTCAGGGGTAAACCTGTGATCGGTATATGCAATACCTGGAGTGAGTTCACTCCCTGTAATGCTCATTTCCGTGAGCTGGCAGAGTCTGTCAAGAAAGGCGTGATCGCCGCAGGTGGATTTCCTGTTGAGTTTCCTGTCATGTCACTGGGCGAAACACTGATCAAGCCTACGGCTATGCTTTACCGTAATCTTGCCAGCATGGACACTGAAGAATCCATCCGTGCCAATCCGATGGATGGTGTAGTGCTCCTTTGCGGTTGTGATAAAACCACGCCTTCCCTCGTTATGGGCGCAGCAAGTGTTGACCTCCCTACCATAGTGGTATCAGGAGGCCCGATGCTTACGGGGAGATACCAGGGTAAAACCATTGGCACCAGTGATGTATGGCGTTTCAATGATGCCGTGCGGAGTGGCGACATGAGCCAGGAGGAACTTACCGTTGCGGAAGCTTGTATGTGCCGGAGCCGCGGCCATTGTGCAGTAATGGGCACCGCATCCACCATGGCCTGCATGGTGGAATCACTGGGGCTCACTCTCGCTTCGAATGCAGCTATACCGGCTGCGGATAGCCGAAGAAAAGTACTTGCTCAGTATTCCGGCCAGCGAATTGTTGAAATGGTGAAAGAAGATCTCAGGATCTCTAAGGTGCTGACCAGGGAAGCCTTTGAGAATGCTATCATGGTCAACGCCGCCATCGGTGGGTCAACCAATTTTGTGATACACCTGCTGGCCATTGCGGGCAGGATGGGAGTTGACCTTTCGCTGGAAGACTTTGACAGGCTATCTGCCAATATTCCGCTTCTTGCCAATCTTCAGCCTTCCGGTGAATTCTTCATGGAAGATTTCTATTATGCCGGTGGTCTGCCAGTAGTGATGAAAGAGCTGCACAGCCGTTTGCATAACCAGGCATTGGCGGTCAGCGGTAAGGCCATTGAGAAAAATTACAATACAGCCACTTGCTATGAGCCAACAGTAATTGGTTCATTAGAAAAACCATTCAAGCCTGATACAGGTCTGGTTGTGCTAAAAGGAAATCTTTGTGAGAATGGAGCGGTTCTTAAGCCCACTGCAGCAACGCCCGAACTCATGCAACATAAGGGGCAGGCAGTAGTGTTCGAAAACATTGAAGACTATCATGCCAGGATTGATGATCCAGCACTGCCCGTAACAAAAGACAGTATCCTGGTATTGAAGAATGTGGGCCCGGTAGGTTATCCGGGAATGCCGGAAGTGGGGAATATGTCGGTTCCGAAAAAATTATTAGAGCAGGGTATCCATGATATGGTCAGGATTTCTGATGGAAGGATGAGCGGAACAGGATTTGGAACTGTTGTACTGCATGTGTCTCCGGAATCAGCCATGGGTGGTACGCTTGCATTCGTGCAGAATGGCGACTGGATAGAACTGGACACTGCTAACAGAAAACTCACATTAATGGTCCCGGAAGCTGAACTTGAAGAAAGGAGGAAGAATTGGAAACCTACCCATAAAGTTCAGACAAGGGGATACGTGCAGCTCTACCAGCAGCATGTACAGCAGGCACACCTGGGTGCTGATATGGATTTTTGTGTGGGAGGCTCGGGAAGTGTGGTGACGAGGGATAGTCACTGATCGATCTACCCCCATCAGCCAATCGTAACAACCAGCACCGGAATCTGTAGCGCATGCCTGACCGAGTCGATGGTTTCGCCAAAGAAAATATCTTTCAGGCCCGAGTGCCCATGTGCTCCGATCACAAGTATATCTGCTTCGCATTCATTGATGATCCTGACAAGTTCCTTGGTCCTCATACCAAACCCCAGGCTGATGTCAGCATCAATTCCTTTTTGTCTGAGCTGGTTCTGCAGGTACTGCAATTGTTCCATGTCCTTTCGCGTTTCGTAGTCGTCACTTTCTTCTCCCAGGATCCGGGATGAAGGGCTTTCAACGATATGTATCAATTGATACCTGGTTTGTTCGTTACCCTGGCCGAGTGCATATTCGATCAGTTTACCGTCGGATCCGCTCAGATCCAGCGCCACAGCAATTTTTTTGTAAGAAGGTTTGGTGAAAACGATCTCTGGATAAGTGGAAGAATGAACGGAAAATTCCCTGGAGGCTCTTTTCTTCCTGATCAACGGATGTGCAATAACATAAACCAGGATGAAGGCAAGCGCCGTTAGCACAACAATAATGATGATAGCAATGGAGATATGAATGTTGATGAACTTGGTAAGCTCGCCGGCCAGCATCCTGAAGTTGAGATAGAGCAGAACGGCAGCGATCAGCCAGGCTAGTATTTTTGTGATCCTGCCAATGGCAAATTCACCCATTAATTCTTTATCACTGACAAACTGGATCAGTGGTATGATCGCGAATCCCAGTTGAAGACTGAGCAATACCTGGCTGAAGATCAACATAGCGTCAACTTCCTGGTCACCATAGATACTGATCACGAGGAAGGCCGGTATAATAGCGATCAGCCTGGTCATTAGTCTTCGGATCCAGGGATTGATCCTTAGTCTGAGGTAGCCTTCCATAACAATCTGGCCTGACAGGGTTCCGGTAATGGTAGAACTTTGCCCCGCAGCGATCAGCGCGATGGCGAAGATCTTGGAGGCGTACTGGTTTCCAAGCAATGGTGTCAACAGTTCATGGGCAGACTCGATCCGGGCAACATCCGTTCTGCCAGTTTTAAAGAATACGGTAGCGGCGAGTACCAGGATTGCAGCATTTACGAAGAATGCGAGGTTGAGCGCGATGGTACTGTCAATGAAATTATATTTCAATGCTTCTTTAATGCTCGTTCTGTCCCTGCGGATCTTCCTGGTTTGTACCAGTGCGGAATGCAGGTAAAGGTTATGAGGCATCACAGTAGCTCCGATAATGCCGATCATGATATAAAGTGCTTCCTCGTTCTGGATATGAGGTATAAAGCCCAGCGACACTTCTTTAAGGTCTGGCTTGGCAAGTATGATCTCGGCAAGAAATGAAAATCCTACTATGGCCACCAGTGAGATGATGAAGATCTCCATCCTCCTCATACCTTTTCGTTGGAGAAATAACAGAAGCAGGGTGTCAGTTACCGTGATCACAACACCCCAGAGAATGGGTATGCCGGTCAGCAGGTGCAAGCCTATGGCCATCCCCAGCACTTCTGCCAGATCGGTGGCCGCGATCGCTATTTCAGCCAGTACATAAAGGCAGAGATTGATCCATTTCGGGTATGCTTGCCTGTTGGCTTGTGCAAGGTCCATCCCCCTTACTATGCCGAGGCGGGCAGAGAGGCTTTGCAGTAAAAGCGCCATAAGGTTGCTCATCAGCAGCACCCAGATGAGGCTATACCCGAATTTACTGCCACCTGCCAGATCAGTTGCCCAGTTGCCGGGGTCCATATAGCCAACGCTGACCAGGTAGGCAGGACCAAGGAATGCAAATATTTTCTTCCACCAGGGTTGAGGGCCGGTTGTTCTGGCGTCTATAGATCCGTGTACTTCATTAAGAGAAAGGTCAGACCTGTTGCTCATCGATATTTGTAATATACTTCAGGTTTGTTACATTGTTGGTTAATAAACGATCAAGATGTTTGCCGGAAGAACAGCCATTATTACCGGGGCAGGACAAGGCATTGGGTTCACCATAGCCCGAAAGCTTGCAGCACATGGGGTTAATGTAGTACTCAATGATATCGATCCGGCCCTTGCCGAAATTGCCGCCACTGCCATTATGAATGAAGGGGGATCGTGCATGGCGTACCCGGGCGATGCATCTGACGTTGAATTTATCAGGAAAATGGTGGCTGATGCTGTGGCAAACTACGGCGCGATCCATTACACGGTTGCGAATGCAGGGATCACCACATTTGGCGATTTTTTTGAATATACTCCCGAATCCATGCAAAAGCTGCTGCAGTTGAATATGGCAGGCACTTTCTTCCTGGCGCAGGCTTCTGCCCTGGAAATGCGAAAAACCGGGGGAGGTAGTATACTGCTCATGTCTTCTGTTGTGGGTGTGCAGGCCCATAAATATCTCGCCGCTTATGCCATGACCAAAGCTGCCATCCAGATGCTGGCGAAAAACCTGGTACTTGAATTATCGCCTTATCATATCCGGATCAACTCCATTTCGCCTGGGGCCACCATTACGGAACGCACACTGGCCATAGAACCCGAGTATGAACAAACCTGGAAAAAGATCACTCCGCTTGGGAAACCTGCAACCACTGAGGATATAGCGAATACCGCTATTTTCTTTTTATCTGATCAGGCCAGTCATATCACAGGGCAGAATCTTATAATAGATGGAGGCTGGACCTCAGTTTCCCCTGCTCCCGGTGAAGAACATTTCAAGGACGTAAAGAAGAATTAATTAGGGCTTTTTCCTTTACTTTTGCAGATTACCCTTTTTGCAATCCGTGGGGAGTTAAAATCATTATGGCATTATCGCACCTTTTGAAATTCATATACAATAGCGGAACAGATGAAGTGATCCGTAGAGGCAAGAAGATCCACGCTATTGGTTTCGTAGAATTCATCGAACACGACGAGTTGCTCAACACCGTCACCTTCCGGGTGAAGGATGATAATTACAACACGTATTATAAGGTGTATGTGCAGAAGTATAAGGATCCCAAAACCTTATCCATCCGTTGCAGCTGCCCCTATAACCTGGGTGATATCTGCCGCCACGAAGCAGCCGCCCTATTACAATTGCAGGAGTTATTAGATAAGAACATCCTTGGGGAAAAAGGGATCGTATACCACCAACGGCATACGGTAATCAAAATGAAGCATATCGACCTTAAGACGGTTCGCATGCTTACAGATCCGGAAGCGTATTCGGCAGCAGAAGTGTACCTGCGTACACAGAAGGCCAATATTGTGCAGGCCAAAGATGAGAGAGTGGAAGCGTCAATGGAATTTGACGGTGAGATCTACCCGGTTGTGATCCAAAAAAATGAAGAAAGGAATTTTGATACCTCCTGCAAATGCAAGGAAGAAAATCATCCTATCTGTATCCATAAAGCTATCCTGTTTGTTCAGTTATTGAATGCTTACGGTCCTAATTACTTTGATTCGATCCGTAACTGGGAGAAAGAAAAGAACAAGCTCCTTGAAGCATATGGTTACAGCACTAAAGATGATGGCTGGGAAAAGAAATTCGAATTTGCATATAAAGACGGGAAGCCTTTCCTGCGTGTTCTGGATCCGGCAGTGAAAAGAGTAGTTCCTGTAGCCAATGCATACAGGCCAAAAGTTGAAGTGAGGCAGGTGGTTGAAGAATCTCCAGCGGAGATCACGGTGATACCGCCCTCCCAAAAGCTGGGAATAGTATTCAATAATAATCACAAGACATTCCCAGGGTTCACTATCGAAGTGGTCACTGGGGAATGCTCGGACTCGGGCAAAAGCTTTACCGGCAAAGTAGAAAAGATTGACCTCGGGAAGTTTGTCAATATTGAGGGGATGTCGGAAGACGACAGTTCGCTGATCCAGCAGCTCAGGAAATTTCACCAGACGGAGATCAATAAATTCATCAGCCGCAACTCGCCATTCTCTGGCATCTGGGAGAATATCATCCAGCAGGAAGATGAAGAGCTTGCAGATGATACCAAAGCATTGATCGTAGAGTACATGCTCCCTAAACTCAGAAAGATCTTCAGGGAGAACAAAGACAAGACGCCATTTTATATCCTTCCGAAAGGAAAGAATTTCGTGACCGCCAACATGCGACAGGTTGAGGTATCTATCGATCCCCTCAGACCGGCTTTCCGCGTTTATCCCGAAAAGAAAAAAGTTGTGGTGGAATGCGTGGCACGAGTCAATGAGCTGGAAATCGAGTTGAAAGAAAATGAATGGAAGAGTGACTGGCTCATGCTTTACAATGAAGTGTTGTACATATGGGATAAAGAAGAAGATTTTGCGGTAGTGCAGGATTTTCTGCCCAATGGAAAAATTGTTGTTGAAGAAGAAGATTTCAGTACGTATTTACAGAAAAAGATCACTCCACTCACCAGGGATTACCATGTGGAATTTGATAAAGCACTTGTGCTAGATGTAAAAGATGGTGAGCCGGAGATCAGGCTTCAATTACAGGAGAAAGGGGATTATCTTCTTTTTGTACCTCTGTTCAGTTATAAAGGTTACGAGATCAAATACAACGATAAGGATAACATCACCATTCCTCTGGATGGCAAGGTGATGATGATCAACCGTAACAAGCAGGCAGAGCTCGGATTTATCCGCAAACTGGAAAACCTGCATAGTAATTTCCTGCATCCAGACAACGGTGCCCTGGTGTTGAAAGGAAGTGATGTGTTGAAGAACAATTGGTTCTTCCTGTTCGTGGATGCAATGAAGGATATGGAAGTGCCGGTAATTGGTTTCGATGTACTGAAGAATTTCAAGTTCAATACCGAAAAGCCCAATACCAAGATCCGGATCTCAAGCGGGATGGACTGGTTTGATGCCAAGGTGGACGTGGTATTCGGTGATCAGCATGTAAGTATTTCCGAGATCAAAAGAGCGCTGACCAATAAGCAGCAGTTCGTTCAATTGAATGATGGCACCCTGGGTATTTTACCTGAGGAATGGCTGAAGAAATATTCATTGTTGTTCCGTGTGGGTGAAGGCAAGAACCATGACCTGCGGCTGTCTAAATATCATCTCAGCATAATAGATGAACTGTTCGATCAGCGTAACGAGGAAGAAGTGGCGATAGAATTGGAAGAGCGTTATGAAAGGTTGCGAAGCTTTAACCGGATCAAGGAAGTAGATCCTCCTAAAGAACTGGAACATATTCTGCGCCCCTACCAGGTGGCCGGTTACCACTGGCTCAATTACCTGAGTGAAGTAGGATGGGGAGGAATACTTGCAGATGATATGGGACTTGGTAAAACGGTACAAGCGCTCTCATTCATCCAGTTTCTGAAGGAAAAGCAAGGTAAGATGCAGGGCCTGGTGGTTTGTCCTACCACGCTGATGTTCAACTGGGAGAATGAGATCAAGAAATTCACGCCCGAGCTGAAGTATATTATTCATCATGGTGGCGACAGGAGCAGGGACAAGAAAACTTTCACGGAAGTGGATGTGATCATCACTACCTATGGTACTTTAAGGAGCGATATAAAACTGTTGGTGGACATTGAGTTCGACTTTGTGATCCTTGATGAATCACAGGCGATCAAAAATCCGCACAGTAAAGTGACCAAAGCAGCGTCTTTATTGCGTTCCAAGAACAGGCTCTGTCTCAGTGGTACCCCACTTCAGAATAATACATTTGATATTTACGCGCAGATGAACTTTCTCAATCCCGGCATGCTGGGAAGTGTGGAGTTCTTCCGTAACGAATTTGCGACGCCCATTGACAAGTTCGGGGAGCCGGAGCAAAAAGATCATCTTAAGAAACTTCTCTACCCTTTCATCCTGCGCCGTACCAAGGAACAGGTGGCAAAGGATCTTCCGGATAAAACGGAAACCATCCTGTTCTGTGAGATGGAAGATGAACAGCGTAAGATCTACGATGCATTCAGAAACGATTATCGTAATAAGATCATGGGTGTGATCAGTGAGCAGGGTATTGAAAGATCTCAACTGACGATCCTGCAGGGATTGATGAAGCTTAGGCAGATTTGTGATTCGCCATATATCATGAATGATGTTGACAAGTATCCCAATGTTTCCATCAAGCTGGAAGAATTGGGCCGCGAGATCACTGAAAATATCGGCCATCACAAGGCACTTATATTTTCACAATTCCTGGGTATGCTGGCTTTGATCAGGGCTAAGCTTGAAGAGCTGAATGTGCCTTACGAATATTTTGACGGCAGCACGTCTGCACAGGACCGTGAGAAAGCGATCCGCAGTTTCCAGGATAATGATGAGGTACGTGTGTTCCTGATATCATTAAAAGCCGGTGGTGTAGGTCTTAACCTGACCGCGGCCGATTATGTATATATTGTTGATCCCTGGTGGAATCCCGCAGTGGAGCAGCAAGCCATTGACCGGACGCATCGTATCGGTCAGACCAAGAACATATTTGCATACCGCATGATCTGTAAGGATACCATAGAAGATAAGATCCTTCAGCTGCAGGAAAAAAAGAGATCACTTGCCAAAGACCTGATCGCTGATGATGCCACCTTTGTGAAGTCATTGAGCAGGGAAGATGTTGAATACCTGTTCAGTTAAAGTTTTTCTTCTATGTTTCTTTAAGTGTGCTGGCCGGTTAGTGAGTTAGCCGGGAAGTGCATTAGATAAGCGGGTTAGGTGAATACAGGCCGCCTGTTTAAAAGCGATATAGACCAATGAGGATGCTTTCTATTTTACTTGCAGTTTTGTTTTCATTCAATTGTTTTGGACAAGGCTATCTGAAGCCAAATGAACAGATTATTTTATCTTTTCAGATCAATGGTGGCAAGCAGGTGTTTTTGGTAAAAGACAGGGGAGACAAATATATTTCCTATAGGTTCGGCACAAAGGACAAAGTTGAATTTGAATACCCCGGGATTAACAAGCACAGCCTGGAAAGATTTACTTATTCGTATTATATCAGAGGCGGAGGCAAGGCAAATGAAGCCATGGATTTGAACTATTTGTATTTTACCAACGGGGGCTATCAGTATGTGTTGTATCAGAATTATTTCGCTGCAGAAGAAAAACTAGAAGTTGGCATCAAGGTGACTGATCTGGAAAAGAAGAAAACTGTTGACATCAAAGGTGATGTCAAAACAAAAAAAGGAACACTTGTGGATTTTAGGGACAATGGCCTTGTGAAAATAGGTGACGATCTTTTTGACTAATGAGCCCTGGATCAATGCAGAAGCCTGCGTTTGAGCATTGAGAATCTTTCATACTTATCCAATGCATTAGCCGGCTAACACACTAACCGGCCAGCACACTACCGGATGATTCTTATTCCTCCTGCACCTTTATTGGATTCAAGCCCTGACTTGGACAGGCTATAGGTAAAACTCAGCATAACATAGCGGCGAAGGATATTGGTACGGGTATCTTCGATATAATTATTATTGCTTGTTCTATTGATCCCAACATTCTGGTTCAGAAGATCGAATACCCGAACCTTCATTTCTGCGCGGTTGTATTTAAGGAACTGCCTGCTTAAAGAGGCGTTCCATAAGGGGACATTGGCATTGAATCCTTCGGCACGTTGTGTGTTGACCAGGTAAGTGAAGTCTGTTGCGAAATAGAAATTCCTGGGCATCTGCCAGTTCAGGTATGAGCCGATCTCGTGCGTAAAATATTTTGTGTTCAGGGTGGGTTGAAGTGAGTATCTGGTATGATACATGCTCGACGAATAGTTTATGCCGAGATTAAGTTTATCAAGGGCATTATTTTCTATCCGGATCTCGGGCCTCAATTGGTAGGTATTGATATTGTTTCTGTTCCTGTTGATGAACTGTATGTCTTTGGACAAGCCACCATTCAATCCAAGATTGAGTGTGGTCCTTTTGATGGATGTTATTGGAAATCCCCAGTTCATATCTCCATTCAGTTGGAAAGTTCCGTTCACGTTGACGGGTATTGTGTATTTCACGCCAAGCGTAGAGATGGAATCGCTGTTTACGATCCTGTTGCCCACTTGCCTGTAGGTCAGAAAGGCGAAGAAGTTGGTGCCTTTATATGGGGTGACCGACATGTAATTCATGGTCACCATCTGAATGAATTCCTGTTTCAGTGCGGGATTACCGATCTTTATGCTTAGGGGGTTACTGATGTCAGGGACGGGTTGCAGTTGGGATATGGCAGGTTGATTTGTGTTTGAGAAATAATTGAGATTCAGGTTACGGAATCTCGTGAAATTATATTGGATTCTGGCATTGGGGAGGATGTTGTAAAATTTCTGCGAAAGTAACGTGTCTTTGCCACCGGCATTCACTTTGCCTTTCAGTACCGCTTCCTGCCACTGGCCTCCTGCTGACACCGAGAATTTTTGTTTCTGGTATCGCAGTTTTGCACCGGCATTCGTGTAACCGTAAGTGTTAGAGAATACATTCGACAAAAGTTCATTGAATTCGTCAAATTTTCCTGAATTGCTGTTGTAATCATATGTGGTCCGGGATGAATTGGAGTTTGTATTACTCTTGCTGCCGCTGAGTTCCACTAACATCCTTTTACCCAATGGTTCAGTATAAACCGCCCTGGCAGTATACCCATCCAGGTCTGATGCGGTGATGTTCTCCTGGTTAATGCTGTCTTTGTATAATAATGATCCGGCATGATCGAAGAAACTATTGATTGATTTCTGCTGGCCATCTCCCTGCATATCATTGAGCTGGTTAATCAGGTTGAAAGAAAATGTTCTGCCTTTGCGGCGGAATTTCTTTGTGAAAAGAAGATCGTTACGGAAATTATATCCATTGCTCTGCCCGAAACCGTAATTAATACCCTCATTGGCCAGTACCTGTTTGTCTGTAAGCGTTTGGTAGGTCGACCTTGAATCAAACGAGGAGGACTGAAGACTGAAAGAAGGACTGATCTTGAGCGAAGCAGAAGAATCGATCCTGTGCTCAACTGAGAGATTGAAACGATGACCGTTATTGATATTATCCGAAATAGCTTTCTGGTTATAGAAATAGGATGAATCCGGAAGAATATACTGGCGTTGTGTGGCTCGTTCTACATATGGGTTAAAGCTGTTGAAGAAATAGTTACTCCTGAAGTCGGTTTTCTTCCCGATCAGATCGTTATAATTGATGCCCCCGGCTTTTGTGGTATTGATGCCATTGTTGTTGTTCATGCCCAGCAGGCCAGCATTTGGATCATCCGCGGTAATGTTTATCGAGATGTTCCCGCCGGATTTCTGGATGCCTGAATTGCCGCTGCTGAAATTCAGGATATCCATGATGGAGAACCCCTCAGCGTTGGTGTTGTTGGCCATGCCTATGGCAGAAAGTTGCCTTTGGTTTTTGAATGAGTTGACATTGAATCGTCCTTCGTAACGTCCATCTGTACCCGCCCCTCCATTTATTTTTCCAAACAAGCCTTTTTTCTTGTCTTTTTTCAATTTCAGATTAATGGCTTTCTCACTGTTGCCATCGTCAAACCCGGTCAGTTGTGACTGATCGCTCATGCGGTCGTACACCTGTACTTTGTCTACTGCATCAGCGGGGAGGTTACGCGTGGCGATCTTGGGATCGTTGCCAAAGAATTCTTTCCCGTCAACGTATACCCGATTCACTTTCTGCCCCTGGGCTTTTACGGTACCATCCTTCTCTACTTTAACGCCGGGAAGTTTCTTCAGCATATCTTCCACATTGGCGTTGGGTTGTACTTTAAATGAACCCGCGTTATATTCCACGGTATCGGCTTTCAGTGTTACTGGCGGAGCTTCGGCTTCAATCACGATCTCCTCCAGGGTCTTGAATTTGTCCCCCAATGGAATTTCTCCCAGGTCAATGGATTGTTTATTCTCATCCAATGAGAATTTTCGCTGGCCATTATGGTAATTGACGTGAGTGATCAGCAGACGGTAATTGCCTTTCTGAATACCGGTGAGATGGAAATCGCCTTTTGAATCCGTCATAGTGAAACTTACCAATGAAGAGTCTTTGGCGCTCATTAAAGTAATAGTAGCTCCCATTACCGGTTGTGCGCTGAGCGTATCTTTTAGTTTTCCTTTAACTGACCCAAGCTGGGCTTTAACAGAAAGAGATGATATAATTGCAAGTAATAAGACCAGTCTTTTCATTATGCCTTTTTCTGGCCTAAAACTAGCAATGAAAATAGGCGCCCCCGGTTAACAAAACAGGGTATAAGGTTAATGATTGTTAATATTTTATATATTTTGTATAATAATCTGTACGCTAATTCGTTACTAACTATAAATCCAGCCATATGATGCAGAAACTCTTCCTGGGAGATGTCATAAAGGCATTCTTCCAAAAGCTCATTCAACGACCTGATTACTATGCGATAAAGCATTATGAGAAGGCCAGAAGAAAGTCGACATACATAAGATACTAGCCAGCACAAAACCTCTGAAACTACGTGTTTGGCGCCGTCCCCCTAAAAAGGGACGGTTTTTTATTGCATTTAAGGCAAAGGGAATGGACTTAAAAGTGATTGCAGCAAAGGCCGGTAGTCGCGGTTTTTTTATTTGCTTATCTTGAGGGTATGGAGGGAGTTCGGATTTACCGGTTATCGGAACGGGCTATCACAATATCCTGGGAATCAAAGATCGACAGGGATATTCATGCATTGGTTCTCGAGACGGATCGCAGATTATGCACAAAACCCTTTGCTGGCTGGATTGAAAATGTTCCTGCATATCATACGCTTACAGTTTATTATGATCCTTTTATAGCAGGATTTGATCCATCAGAATTGTTAGAAGAAGTAGCCACCAGGCATCATGAGAGCGGGCGACTTGAAGGCCGGCATCTGCGTATTCCTGTGGTGTACAATGGGCCAGACCTGGCCATCGCAGCAGAGAAGCTTAGGATCAATATTGAAAATCTTATCAGCCTGCATAGTTCAGGGGTTTATCATGTTTACATGCTCGGCTTCATGCCTGGATTTCCTTACATGGGCACGCTTGTTGATGAACTTGTGCTTCCCCGGAAAGATGTGCCTGCGCCAAAAGTTCCTGCGGGCAGTGTAGCCATAGCTGGCCATCAAACCGGCATTTATCCATTTGAGTCTCCGGGTGGATGGTATGTAATAGGGCATACATCGATTCCTTTATTCAGTGCAGGAAAGGCCTATTTTGAACCAGGTGATGAAGTTGAATTTTATTCCATAACAGAATAATCCATGTCTGTAACAATTGTAAAAACCGGAATTTATTGCTCCGTGCAAGACCAGGGTCGCCGGGGATATCAGCGATATGGTGTTCCTGTCAGTGGTGCTATGGATAAGCATGCTGCTGCGGTGGCTAATCTCTTGTGTGGAAATACTTATGATCTTGCAGTTCTTGAATTTGTGTTGCATGGTGCCAGTATTCAGTTTGATGATGATACCCTCATCGCATTCGCAGGGAGTGGCGCGATTCCCGTGGTGATTTCACCGTCCCTCCAACCAGGCTCCCTCCAAGGGCCCGCCCTTGGAGGGAGCCTGGTTGGAGGGACGGGAAATACTACAGCACTTCCTGTACATAAATGCATCTTCGTTCCGAAAAATACCATTGTTGAGTTGCAGTATTCAGACAAAGGCTGCATGATGTACATGGCCATTGCAGGGGGTATTGATGTGCCCATGGTGATGGGTAGCCGGAGCATGTACGCACCGGTTGGAGCTGGGGGGAAACAGGTAGCAGGAGGCAGGTTGCAGGTGGCAGAGATGACTGAAGTTTCCCGGAATATTATTAAAAATATGGTGGGGGATAAGGTTGTGGTTTCTACATGGGGTGCCATCGAACTCATCGAGGAAGTGGAGACGGATTGCGTCAGGGTAATGCGGGGACATGAATGGGAACAATTCAACAGGGTATCGCAGAACAAGTGGCTGAACGACCGGTTTACGATCAGTAACGCTTCAGACAGAATGGGTGTGAAGCTGGAGGGAGGCGGGTTGCAGGTTGCAGGTGGCAGGTTGCAGGCGGCAGGGTATGAAATGATATCAACGGCTGTGACAATGGGCACGGTGCAGGTTATCCCCGATGGATCGCCATTGATACTAATGGCAGATGCACAGACCACCGGCGGATATCCAAGGATAGCACAGGTGATTGATGCGGATCTGCCTATACTGGCGCAGAAAAGACCCGGAGATAAGATCCGCTTCAGGGAAGTATCGCCGCTGGTTGCAGAAGAATTATATGTTAACCGCCAGGAAGAACTGATACGTTTAAAAAGGAATATTAGAACCAAGTTTTCTATATGAAAATAATCGACCTGAACTGCGATATGGGTGAAAGTACTGGAAGCAGGAAGATCGGCGATGATGAATCCATTATGCCTTTTATCAGTTCATCAAACATCGCCTGTGGGTTTCATGGCGGGGATCCGATGGTGATGCATGCAACGGTTGACCTTGCAGTTAAACACGGAGTGGCAATTGGCGCTCACCCATCTTTCTATGACATCGAAGGTTTTGGCCGCAATGAAATTGCATTATCTAAAGAAGAGATCTACGACCTCGTAGTTTACCAGGTATCTGCATTGCAGGGGTTCACCAGGATGGGGGGTGCGGAACTTCATCATGTTAAACCACATGGGGCTTTATACAATATGGCTGCGAGGATACCCGGATATGCAAAGGCGATCGCGTCTGCAGTGAGGGATCTGGATCCCCGACTTATTCTTTATGGATTGTCGGGTTCGGAATTGATCAAAGCAGGGAAGGAAATGGGATTGCGGACCTGCAGTGAAGTTTTTGCCGACAGAACTTACCAGGACGATGGGTCGCTTACGCCAAGATCCAGGTCCGGAGCGGTTATCCATGAATTTGAACAATCGCTGGAGCAGGTGAAGATGATGTTGGAGGATGGGCGTGTGAGAACTGTAACAGGAAATATCATTTCTATCGAAGCGGAAACGATCTGTATACATGGAGATCATGAAGGGTCTGCATTGTTTGCAAAAGAGTTGAACAAAAACTTATCAGCAGCTGGATTTGTCATCAAAGCCATGGACCGGCATGAGTAAGAAATTCACGTCGGCTATCACAGGTGCTGCATTTCTGATGGCCACTTCAGCCATTGGACCTGGATTCCTTACCCAAACGGCTGTATTCACCAATCAGCTTGCTGCTTCCTTCGGATTTGTGATCCTGATCTCCATCCTGCTTGATATCGGTGCTCAGCTTAATATCTGGAGTGTGCTGGTTGTGAGTGGGAAGAAGGCACAGGACGTTGCTAACGGAGTAATGCCTGGTCTGGGTCACCTGCTTGCATTGCTGGTGGTATTGGGCGGATTTGCTTTTAACATAGGGAACCTTGCAGGCACGGGCCTTGGACTACAGGTGTTGACGGGGATATCGGCAGAGAAAGGAGCTGCGATCAGCGCTGTGATCGCCATTATGATCTTCCTATCCGGAAATACCGTGAAGTGGATGGATATATTCACCAAGGTGCTCGGGGTTGTGATGATCGCGCTGACCCTTTATGTTTGCTTTACATCCGAACCGCCTTTAATGACGGCGGCCTACAGGAGTTTTGTACCTGAAACCATCGATGCCCGTGCGATCATAACTCTGGTGGGAGGAACGGTTGGTGGCTATATCAGTTTTGCCGGCGCGCACCGTCTGCTTGAGTCAGGACTTAAAGGAAAAGAAGCTTTGCCTGAAGTGCGGCGGTCAGCTGTCTCTGGTATTATGCTGGCATCTGCCATGCGCATATTGCTTTTCCTTGCAGCGTTGGGAGTGATCACGCAAGGGCTGATATTGCAGGATAATAATCCCGCTGCTTCTGTATTCAAACTTGCAGCTGGCCCCGTAGGGTACAAACTTTTTGGTGTGGTGATGTGGTGTGCTGCAATTACATCGGTAACGGGCTCTGCTTATACATCCTTCAGTTTCATTTCCACTTTGCATCCCAGGGCAACAGATCTTCGTAAATGGATCATCTCTGTGTTTATTCTTGTTTCTGCGCTCGTCTTTATTGCCATTGGCCAGCCTGTGAAGATCCTTGTAGTAGTAGGAATGCTTAATGGTTTTATTCTTCCCATAGCCCTTACCGTTATGTTGATCGCAGCACACCGGTTAAAAAGAAATGGTTATCATCATCCACTATGGTTAACGGTTTTTGGTGTTGTTGTTATTGTGGCCACTTCATTGTTGAGTATTAAGGCTGTAATGGGAAGCTAGATAACAGGTTGCAGGATGCAGGCTGCAGGTTGCAGGAAAGAGGATAGAGGAAATTCTGCAACCTGTAACCTGTAACCTGCAACCTGAATCTACTGTCCAACCCGAATATTAACATTCCCTCCTCCATTGTTTTTCTCCATCTCCTGCATCATTTTCTCTCTTTCCGCGGCAAACTCTGCAGGTGTGATCTTTTTCCCTTTGGGCTCTTTGATATTTTTAACATCGGCATCCGGAGTGATGCTGAGTGCCACATATGTGGTTCGGCCATTGTTCACGTCGAGTTCTAGTATGGTTCCGGGAAGTTGACCCTGGTATAGATCAGGTCCGGCAAAAACTGAAATGGCATCAGTGAACCAGGCCACAACATTTACGGTGTCCGTGAACTGTTCCCTTTTCATCACGCCATTATCCATATTCACCCTCGTGGCCTGTTGCGTTCTCTGGGAAGTTGCTTTTCTGCAACTATGTCCAAGTATGGCTTTGGTTTCCTGCCCGATCTTCCAGTTGTAGGAGCGTATACTGTCTTCCACCACAAATGTTTTCGTGAACAACTCTCTTTGTTCCACTTTGCGTTTGGAGGGAATGTCGGAAAACATAACATCGTTGGATCCGGGCATAACCAGCCTGATCTGTGCACCTCCGTTATCGAAATTCATTTCCGGCTCCTGGCCTTCTTCAACCGGGCGCCACAACGTTTTGTTATCAGCAAAATGGAGTTCGAATTTTTCCTTCCTCTCAGGGGGGATCATATTGGCAAATGCCGGATCGCTTACCTGGACATTGATCTTCGACGTTCTTTCATAAATGATCTTACCCTGTTTCATCTGTGCCGAGGCCAGCAAAACGGAGAATAGCAGGAAGCTCAGGGTCCATATTTTTCTCATCGTGATAATTTTTCCCAAAACTACATGGGTGCGGGTACCTCCCGGGTTAACAGAACTATCTATAAGGTTAATTAAGGTTAAAGAGGCGCGAAATGCCAGGGAAGCATTCTTACATTTGTTGGAATGAAAGGGAATAACTCCAGGTTCCTCCTGATCCTGATGACGCTTGCCATCCTTGTGGTAACCGGCTTCCAGCTTTTCTGGCTGAAGAAAAGTTATGATGAAGAGAAGAATCTGCTGCAGGCGAAAGCCGGGTTGAATTTTCGCCAGACGATTTACAATCTGCAGGCCCAGCAGTTCAGGAAGAGATTCAGAATGGCCGATTCGAATGTAGAAATGAAAATGGTGAAAAGCAGCGGCAAGGCTCAGGTCATGTATTTTGACAACAGTGAACAGGTGGTAGGGATGGTGAACCAGGTCAGGGACCAGGTACGCGATAGTTCCCGGACATTTAAGCCCCAGCGGGTCCAGGGCCATGTGGAAACGATCATGATCAGATCGGACAGTTTTCCGAAGGATCCCGTTATTGATTCGATGCAGATCAATTCAATAACGGTAACCAATGATCGGATCAAGGGCGACAAATTTGTGCAGTTGATCAGCGGAATTGATTCGGTGAAAGATTCGCTTAAAGTGAGAGATATAACCAGGGCTACTGAAAAATCATTTTTCAAAGAAGGACTTTCCATTCCTTTTGAAGTGGTGAAAATTGACTCTGCGGTGGAAGACGGGTTTCCTCCGCCAATGGATAAGGTCACTGTGGGATTTTCAAAGCCAGTTACATACAGGCTGGATATCGGGAATACAGCAGGCTATATGTTCAGAAAGCTTTCCACTCCTTTATTGTTCTCTGTGTTTCTGCTCACCATAACAATTCTTTCATTTGTGCTGATGTACAGAAGCCTGAGGCAACAACAGAGACTGGCGGAATTGAAAAATGATTTCATCAGCAATGTGACGCATGAGCTTAAAACACCCATAGCCACGGTGAATGTGGCACTTGAGGCGCTTAAGAATTTCAACGCCATCAACGATCCCCGGCGAACCATGGAGTATCTCGATATTTCACAACAGGAACTGCAACGATTGTCGTTACTGGTGGATAAGGTTTTGAGGGTTTCCATGTTTGAAAACAAGACGGTAGAGCTGAAGCCTGAACCTTTCAGTATCGTATCACTGGTGAACGAAGTGAGATCCAGCATGCGGTTGCAGTTTGAGAAAATGAAAGCTGAAGTACGGGTAGATACTGAGGGGGAAGACATGCACGTGAATGCGGATAAACTGCATATCATGAGTGTGATCTATAACCTGTTTGACAATGCCCTTAAATACAGCAGGGAAGATCCGAGGATCAAAGTGGGCATCATCGATAAGGGCGACAGAGTGGAATTGAGATTTTCGGACAATGGCATTGGTATTCCCGACGAATACCGGAGCCGTGTGTTTGATAAATTTTTCAGGGTGCCGCACGGAGATGTTCATAATGTAAAAGGTTATGGGCTGGGACTTAGTTATGTAGCGCATATCATCCATGAACATAATGGCACTATTGCAGTAGAATCAGGAAATGGAAGTGGTACTACGTTCATAATAAACTTACCTAAGAATTATGCCTGAGGTCAAAGTATTGTATGTGGAAGATGAGTTATTCCTGGCGAGGATCGTCAAGGAAAGCCTGGAGAGCAGGGGATTCCAGGTGTTCCTGGAATCCGATGGTGCGAAGGTTTTAACAGCGTTCAGGAAACTGCAGCCTGACATCTGTGTGCTGGATGTGATGTTGCCCAATAAAGATGGGTTTGAACTCGCTGAGGAGATCCGTAATATGGATGCAGATATTCCCATCCTGTTTCTGACCGCTAAAACGCAAACCGAAGACCTTGTAAAGGGATTCAGCATAGGCGGCAATGATTATATCAGGAAGCCATTCAGCATGGAAGAACTGATCGTCAGGATCAACAACGCTTTAAAACATAAAGCGGATACGCCAGCAAAATTGAACGGGGAATCCGTTCAGGTAGGTAAATATCTTTTTCATCTGAACCGGCAGGTGCTCCAGAATGGTGTTGAAGAGAAAAAACTTTCTTATCGTGAGTCAGAATTGCTGAAGGTTCTGGTGTTTCAAAAGAATAGTATTATTGACCGGAAAGATATTTTGAATCTACTCTGGGGTAGTGATTCTTTCTTCAACTCGCGTACGCTCGATGTGTATATTACCAAGCTTCGTTCTTATCTGAAAGAAGATCCATCGATCGAGATCATCACCATCAAGGGGATCGGTTACCGTATGGTGGTTTAAGCATTGATTATTGGTCAGTGAATGCCGTTAACGCCCATTTAACAAGTCTACACCAACTATAGGCCCCAAGTTTTTATCATATCCGGATAATACGTAGCCTATGATCCGGATCATCCTGTCGCAACCAGGACTATTGGTTTTTTTATCAGTTTTCATCAGTGTGGGTTCTGATGCCCAGGTCAAACTGGGGAAATATGAATTTGGTCTTGGCTTAGGCATGATGGTGTACCAGGGCGATCTTGCCCCATCTGCTTTTGGTTCCTACAGCACAAGCCGTTTCGGTTTTAATCTGCATGCGGGCAGGCGGATCAGTTCTTCGTTTGTGGCGAGGGGAAATCTGCTTTGGGGAAGGCTGGCGGGCGATGAATCAAAATACAATACACCTGAGTACCGTCAACAGCGGAATTTTAGATTCAATGCATCTGTTAAGGAATTGACGGCGCAATTGGTGTGGCTGCCTGTGAAGGAGAAGAAATTAGCCCCATATTTATTCGGAGGGGCAGGCCTGAGTTCTTTGCATATCAACAGGGACTGGAGCAGGATTAATTATAGTTATTTTGAATCCGTAGCATCGGGTATGGCAGCCGCATTAGCAGTGGATTCCACTCATCAGCTTCCTGGCCTTACACCGGTTTTTATTTTAGGTGGTGGAGCGAAATTTTTTATTACAAATTCGCTGGCCCTGAATGCTGAGTATTCATACCGTATCATGAGAACGGATTACCTGGACGGTTTCAGTATGGCAGCAAATCCGGATAAAAAGGATCATTACATGAATTACTCTGTTGGGTTGGTTTACCATACGGGCAGAAGGAACAGATCCCTTGATTGCCCGGTTATCCAATTCTAAAAATTTTTCTCAAGACCTTCCTGGAGTGCTTTGAAATAAGCTTGCTTGTTGAAAGAATACAGGTATGGTGCTTTGTGGGCACCGCCAGTATATTGTTTTTCTTTTTTATCGAGGATCCCGTAAGAGAGGATTTTCCGGTTGAAGTTGGCACGGTCAAGTTTTCTATCCAATATGGTTTCGTAAATACTCTGCAGATTTTTCAGGGTGAATTCTTTAGGCAGAAGATTATACCCAATAGGTTGGTTGTTGATCTTCAGCCTCATGTCTTTCAGTGCAGTTTCAATGATCTCTTTATGATCAAACATCAGATCAGGCAGCTTGCTAACTTCCCACCAGGATATTTGGGCAGACATATCGTCGGCATGGGGCCTGACTTTCTCAAATTCTACCAGGGCATAGAAACCAAGGGTCAGAAAGCGTTGAAGGATCCAGCTATTGTCCGTCAGCTCAACGCCCATTTCTTTATATAGGTCCTTGAAGAATTTCTGCTTGTTTCTTTTTTTGCTTCCAAAAACATGAAACTGCTGAAGATAAATCTCTTTTAAGCCTGTCCTTTCCTGGAGTATCCTCAGGGCAGCATCTTCTATTTCTTCAGTTTTGAAAATGAATCCGCCGGGCAGTATCCATTTATTGATTGTTTTCAGCTGAAGCAGGAGCACTTTAAGCTGATTGTCGTGAAAACCGAAAATCACATTATCGAGCGAGAGGGCCGGCAAAAAATGCCTATCCCCCTCCAGGATAAAATCAGCTAATGAACCGAATTTCTTCATGGGGCAAGAAAATTAATTTCTGTGAGACCCAAAAATAAACTAATATTGAGTCAAAATGACACAATAAAAGTTCTATTATGATCCAGACTAAAAGAATTGCCGGTACAGTGATGTTACTGGCATTTGTTATGTTCAGCCGGTTTTCAATAGCGCAGAACAATTTGCCCCAGTTAGGCAAAAGCCCGGTCAGTGAAGTGGTTAAAGCCATGACGCTCGAAGAGAAGCTGAGTTTTGTGGTGGGAGAAGGGTTGAATATTCCCGGAATGGCGCTTCCCGGGATGCCTGCACCAACAGGTCCAAAAAGAGTTCCGGGTGCGTCGGGCACCATCAAAGCCATTCCCCGCCTGGGCATTCCATCGGTTGTTGTGACCGATGGCCCAACGGGTGTTCATATGCTTACAGGTACTATCGGCCGTATATACTACGCCACTGCATGGCCTACTGGCACGTTGCTATCCTGCAGCTTCGACACTGCCCTTGCAGAGAGGGTTGGTAAAGCATTTGGTGCAGAAGCCAAGGAATATGGTGTAGATGTATTGCTGGGTCCTGGTATGAATATTCACCGCAATCCACTTGGAGCAAGGAATTTCGAATATTATTCAGAGGATCCGGTGGTAACTGGAAATATGGCAGCAGGCATGGTGAGGGGAATTCAGAGTGTAGGAGTTGGTACTTCTGTGAAACATTTTGCCGCAAACAACCAGGAAACCAACAGGAATACGGTCAATACGATCGTGAGTGAAAGAGCGCTTCGGGAGATCTACCTAAGGGGATGGCAGATCGTGATAAAAAAAGCTGAGCCCTGGACCATCATGAGTTCTTACAATAAGATCAATGGGGTGTACACTTCGCAAAGTGGAGACCTGTTGAATAATATTTTGCGTAATGAATGGGGGTATAAGGGCTTTGTGATGACTGACTGGTTTGGCGGGAATGATGCAGTTGAACAAATGAAAGCCGGCAACAACCTGCTGATGCCCGGAAAGCCTGATCAGACGAAAATGATCATGGACGCAGTTGTTTCAGGCAAGCTGGATCAAAAGATCATTGACAAGAATGTAGAGGATATCCTGAACATCGTTTTAAAAACACCCATTTTCAAGGGGTATAAATATTCTGATCAGCCTGATCTGAAAAAGAATGCCCAGTTGTCGAGGATTGCTGCAGCGGAAAGCATGGTGTTGTTAAAGAACGAAGGTTCTACCTTGCCTTTAGGTTCAAATAAGCGCAGGGTTGCAGTTTTAGGTAATAACAGTTTTGACCTGGTTGCGGGTGGAACCGGAAGTGGCGCCGTCAATACGATTTATGTAGTTCCATTGGTAGAAGGAATATTTAAAGCGGGATATAGTGTAGATCCTTCAATTTATGCTGCGTACAGTTCCTATTTGGAGAAAGAAAAAGCCAGTCGTCCTGCGAAAAATATGTTTGAAGAGTTCATGAGTCCTACAAAGCCGATTCCGGAAATGGATCTTGATCAATCTATACTGGATAAAGCAGTTGAATCGAGTGATGTAGCTGTGGTATCCATAGGCCGGAATGCAGGTGAGGGTACAGACAGGAAACTGACAGATGATTATTATTTCTCTGAGAAAGAAAAACAGTTCCTGAAGCAGGTGTCTGATGCATTCCATGCGAAAGGCAAGAAACTTGTAGTGGTGCTGAATGTTGGTGGAGTGGTTGATGTTGCACAATGGCGTGACCTGGCAGATGCGATTCTATTGGCCTGGCAGCCCGGACTGGAAGGCGGTAATGCCATTGCAGATGTGCTCACTGGAAAAGTGAATCCTTCAGGGAAACTGGCAACCAGTTTCCCGGCATCTTATAATGATGTGCCCTCGTCAAAGAGTTTCCCGGGCAGGGAATTTAAAGACAAGCCAGTGCCGGGGATGATGGGTATGCCTGCATTTGAAGCTGAGGTGGTTTATGAAGAAGGAATTTATGTAGGCTATCGTTATTACAATACGTTCAACGTGAAGCCAGCTTATGAATTTGGTTATGGATTGTCTTACACTTCATTTGGCTATACTGATCTGAATCTTTCGGCAAGAGATTTTGCTGGCTCTGTTACTGCCACGGTTACTGTTACCAACACGGGTAAGGTTGCCGGTAAGGAGGCAGTGCAACTTTATATCAGTGCACCTGCAAAAAAAATGGATAAGCCTGTGGCAGAGCTAAAGCTTTTTGGGAAAACCAAATTACTAGAGCCCGGGCAATCAGAAACATTAACATTTGTGATCAGTCCTGGTGAACTTGCATCATTTGACACAAAGTCTTCTGCCTGGATTGCGGAAGCGGGAGACTATACAGTGAAGATCGGTGCTTCTTCAACTGATATCCGACAAACTGCCAATTTCAAATTATCGAAGGACTTGGTGGTTGAGAAAACTACGAAATCCCTGGCACCACAGGTGCAGATCAACGAGTTTAAACCGGTTGTGAAAAAGTAGTGATCGACAGGGGCTGTCAAATCATTGGAAAGCCTCTTTTTATTTTGGTGTGCTTACCCATAAGCATGTTGGCCGGACAGTGCAGTAAATGAACAAGAAAAAGTCATCCCAAAAATGGATTGGGGTGGCTTTTTTAGCATTCCACCGTCTTTCCCAACCTTTTTGAAACCATATTCATCATTATGCAGAGTGTGGTTGGACGTGAACAGCAAATTATTAAGTTGAATGTTTTCCGTATCTCAATGAATCTTCGGTTCAAATAGTTCAGTTGTAAATTAGAGTGTATAGTCTTGCCCTGTTTCCACAGGGCAATTTCTTTGTAAAAAAAAGCCGAGGGTAGAAACCCCCGGCGTCCAATTCTAACTGTGTAAAGAATTCCGGAATATTACATCTGTATACCCTGCATGCCTTCACTTTCGCCTTTCATATTTTTGCGCTTGAACAGGTTCATGTCCATTTTTCCAAACCTGTAATTGAATGTT
>DATGXN010000008.1:0-8977 GCA_035298945.1 Chitinophagaceae bacterium
ATATATCGATGCAGGTCTGGATACGGTTGAAGCCCGCTATGCATCCCTGGTTGAGGGCATGGACAAAAGCCTGGGTGACATTATGGACTACCTGAAAGCCATGAAGGCTGATCAGAACACCGTGATCATTTTCATGTCGGATAACGGCGGGCTTAGTCTTACCCCGCATAGAACTGCACCGGCACACACCCAGAATCTTCCGCTGAAAGCCGGCAAGGGATCGGTCTATGAAGGAGGTATTCGGGTACCCATGATAGTTAGCTGGCCAGCTTTTATAAAAGCCCGGACGGTTACAGATCAATATGTGATGATCGAAGACTTTTTTCCAACCATACTGAGTCTTGCAGGCATTAAGAAATACGAAATGGTACAGCAGATCGATGGGATCAGCATGGTGCCCATCTTTTCAAATCCATTGTATTCAGATACGAGCCGGGCGCTGATCTGGCATTATCCCAACAAATGGCAGAACGAAGGCGGACCGGGCATCAATTATTACAGTGCCATACGGAAAGGTTCATGGAAACTGGTGTACAGCATGCGGGATGGCAAAAAAGAATTGTATAATCTGAAGAATGATATTGGTGAGAACGATGATTTATCGTATTCCGATCCGGTTATGACCAACCGTTTGTATGATCTGCTTTCAGCCAAACTCCGGGAGAACAAAGCGCCGATGCCGGTGTTGAAGAAATAGACAAGAGACGCGGAGGGTACGCAGAGACGCAGAGAACAAATGAATCGATTTTGCCATTTAATAAGTCGCCCACAATTTTTCCCAGGCTTCTATGTCTGATTCACGCACCTGGTATTTCCGTCCATAATTAAGAATAAGGAAGAACCCGCCGTAATCACTGATCTTCATACGGAGTGGCTTGCCCTCGCTGAAATGGGCAACGGCGTATTTATAGCTTTTCCAGATTGTCAACAGCTGAACTTCAGTTTTTGCTCTTTTCAAGATGGGTTTGGCTTGCTCAATATCCAGTTTGTAATGTTCTTTACCAGACAGATCCATATCGCTCATCTTTTCAAAATTTTCGCCCACTGTGCTGTCTGTGTACACTTCTATGGACTGCAATTTATCCCAGTTGATGTTGGTTTTTAGTTTCAGCACCAATACCCCGGCAGTGACAATAACGGCGAGCAGCGCAACGAGGAGCCTCGTTCTCATGTACAATGTTTGCCTAAAAATAAGGAAAGAAGAGACGCGGAGGGCCTAGTCGATCTTTACCGATTCTAATACCTTTTGAAATGATGGCATCTCATTGCTCTTTGATTGGTATTCATTCATATAACTGATGCGCAGCATGCCGCCCTTACGCATCACAAAACTTTCGGAGGTGGACATGGTTGCACCATTTATAATGGCTGTCATAGAAACCCGCCGCCCTTCAATTCCACCGATTCGTATGGGTTCTACCCTGACATCCAGGGGACCGATATTTGATTTGTAACTCTGCGTCATTCTTACTTTCATAAAAGAAGCCAGACTATCTAACGACATCCCATAAAATGCTTTACTTACGTTGAAGGCAATGCCTTCCCGGTATTTATCATCAGCACCACTCAAAGGGGAAACAACCTGCACAGATCCGTCAGGTTGCCTGAAGATGTCGTAATTATCCGGACAGCTGAATGTATATTTTATGTCAAGGGTATCCCTGAAGGTTTTTTGGGAATACAAAGACGCAGAGAAGAACGCGGAGACACAGAGCAAACTGATAATTTTTTTCATACGTGTTTTCATAAGTCAGCAACCCGGGATTTAATCTTTTTTCTTAAATGGATTCAGTTTGTCTTTCAGAGATTTTTTCTCTTTGGTTTCCGGGGAACCGGAAGAAGATCCTGATTCAGATTTCGACCCGCCTGCTTCAGCCATTTCGTCTTTCCCATCTCTTGCGGGGGCCGGGGCGGTCACCGCTCCTGCCTGATCCTTCATATAGGTATACTTACACAGGTACCCATATTTAGGTTGCCATGCCTTTCCCGCGGCATTCCAATTTGACTGCATGACCATGGTGGGGTTGGCATATTTATCGTACTGGTACTTATACATCTGGTCAGGATGCTGCTTCACACCTTTTTCAAATGGAATTGACATGAACAGATTTCCGCGCTCATCAAAGATTCTTACAGAAAATGTGTCCTTTGGATTCTCCTTCCTGAAACGGATCTCGGTACGCAATACACTGTCTTTATTGAATTCTTTCTTAAAATAGATATTGTCGTCTTTATCTATATAACCCAGGAAAATATGGAATGGATGTTCTGCCTGCTTCACCACCATCATTCTTGTTCCATCAGTATAATGATATATCCATGCATCGTCACCGAGTGCACCGGCTGGAGTCCTGCTAACTGGTTTCTCAGCTTCTTTCACCGGTGTTACAGTGATTTCAGAGGTTTTGGGTTTGGTTTTACCTGTTGGGTCCAGCTTTGAGTAATCCACTACCAGCTGCTGCCTGACCAGGTTCTGGTTTTCGTCGAAATAAAAAATATCTGTATCGGTTCCGGGATTCTGTTCCACCTCGTTTTTGGAATTCAGTGTAAACAGAACATTTGTTATTTCTACCTTACTGACTTTCCCAAAAATGCGCTGGCTCTTTACAATAGCCTGTTTCTGCGCCAGGCTGAATTGCGCGCAGAGTACAAATAGAATGATCAGAAATTTATTCATGGTACGAAACTGTCCAAAGAAGACTGATGGGGCAATAATCGGAAGTGAGTATTTTATAGCAGGTTGCAGGTTGCAACCTGCAACCTGCCACCTGTAACCTGTTATCTGTATTGGGCTTTCTTACTACATTTAAAGAGTGTCCCGCTTTAACATATACTATCTTCCTAAATGGCTGAAGATCGCTATGGTCTTTCTGTTTGTGTGCAAATCCGCAATTGCCCAACCTGACGCCTCACGTATGTTCTCAAAGTACACCACCAAACAGGGGCTGTTGATCAATAGCATCTACGATATAGAAAGAAGCCGGAACGGCATGTGGTGGATCGGTACTGGTGCCGGATTACAACGTTTCGATGGCTATGGCTTTGAGACCTGGACGGAGCCCGCAGACAAAAAGGATCTGAGCAACCCGGGAGTTCAACGGGTCTACGAAGACAGCCTGGGCAATGTTTGGGCATTCAACTTCAGCTACCACTATGTTTTCCCCGCAGGGAAAAAGAAATATGAACTCATTACAATCGCACCCGGAAAAAAATTCACTTACCCCAATGTATACCTGCTTCCCCTGATGGAATATGGTGGCCGCATCTGGTGTATGGAAGGTAATTCAGGTATTTATGGGATCAACCAGCAGACTAAAAAGCTGGACACTATCATACCGCTGGTATTTAAGCCGGGTGTTCCAGCCCTTAGTGCGTCTTCCATTCCGTTTATCGGAAAAGATACTGATGGTTCTATCTGGATCAGCCAGGACCAGGCCGATTCCAATTACCTGGTGCATTTCATACCCGGTAAAGCACCTGATGTAAAAACATTTTCCGTAAAAGATCATGGCAGGCTGAAAGCATTTATTCCCCTGGGATCGGACGAATTTCTATATCTCAGCACTACATATGCCGCCATTTGCAATGGCACTGATCCTGCAAAACCTTTGCAGATCATCTCCCGCGGGAACATCCCGGGAAACTACATCCGGATGTTCTCTTATGTGAAACTCGACGTTTATAACAAAGGCAATATTCTGTTCAGCGGAGACAAAGGCCTATACGAATTCAACCCTTCATCCAGACTCATCACTCCATACGCAACATCAGCCTATCCGGAGATCGATCTGAGCCGGCAGTTTCTATTTGCCATCAAAGAGGACATTCACGGAAATATCTGGCTGGCACGCGATGCCAGTGATGGGCTTCTCATCTTCTTCCCGGGCAAACTGAAATTCGCATTTTCAAAAGGCCCAGCCCGGTATTTCAACATTGTATATTCACTCGCTGCAGATAAGGATGGAAATATGATCTCGGCCGGATACCAGAAAGGATTGAACCTTTTCTCTAAAAACGGGGAATGGAAAAAGTATATCCCACTACCTGAAACAGAAGATGGTCTTACTACTTCCATGCGTTGCATGAACTTCATAGATCCGGATCACCTGGTAATGAAATCCCTATACGGAAAACTGGCCGTGCTTGACCTCCGGGATCACTCTATCAGGGATATCAGCCATCTTCTGCCTTCCCGGGTGGCCTCTCAACGCAACTCCTTTGACGCCAACTTTGTGCCCAATGGCCTTAATGCATTGCAATTTGTTCATGGCAATTATCTGCTCACAATAGAAAAAAATCAGGATGCGTATAAAGTTTCAGTGATTGATTCATTAATGCAGGTAGACCGTATCACGGTGAGCGCCATTGACGCCAAAGGCCATACTATTCTCGGATCTATCAATGGCATTTTCATAAAAAACAATAAGGATTGGAAACAGATACGCGGTACTGAAGGCATTTATGTAAAACATCTTGCATTCAATGAAGATGGCACATTATGGATGGCAAGCTCTTCGGGCATTTATCTTTTTAAAGACAATGTGCTCATCAAAAAATACGATGAATCATCCGGGCTGTTGAACCATTTCGTCTACGGAATACTTTTCGACAACGAAGGCAACGCATGGTACAGTTCCAATAAAGGACTGGGCCGTATAGAAAAAACTGGCGGCTTGAAATTCTTTACTGCTGCTGATGGCTTGCAGGGCGATGAATTCGATACACAAAGCTTCTGGAAAAGCAGCGACGGAAAACTACATTTCGGCGGTACCAATGGTATCACCTCTTTCTATCCGCAGGATATATTACAACCCGGCATCCCCGATAAAACGATTCTGACTTCGTTACAGGTCAACGGTGAAGACTACCCATCAGTAGGAAGGATAGAGAACATGCAAAAACTCGATCTTCCGTATAACATGAACGCACTCAGTTTCAGTTTCTCACTTACTGATGTCAGCGATCCCGCGTATATCGTTTATCAAACCAGGATGGACGGCTTTGATAAAGAATGGGTGAATCTCCGTAATGTACACTCTACCCGCTACCTGCTACCGCCCGGTTCATACACAATTCATATCCGTGGCTCTAACGACGGCAGCAAATGGAGCGCTGAAGTGCTTATGCCTATTGTGATACATCCGCCATGGTGGCAGACTATATGGTTCAAAATACTGGCGGGGTTCTTCGCTCTGAGCGTTCTAGCCGGATCTTTTTGGTTTTTCACGCGCAGAAAAACAGAACGGCTCAGACAACAACTTATACTGCAGCAGGAAATGCAGAAAGAAAGGGAAAGGATCAGCCGCGACCTGCACGACAATATTGGCGCCTACAGCACCGCGATGATAGCCAATACGGATTCCCTTGAACCCATGATGAACGACAATGCCAGCAAAGAAAAGCTGATGCACCTGAAAGACAATGCCCGCCATATTCTCACCACCATACGGGAAACGATCTGGCTGCTCAACAGCAAAAACCTGAACGTCCAGGGTTTTACTGATGGCTTCATGAATTACTGCATCAACATCCTCCGCAATTACGAAGGCATCGAGATTGAATTCAGTGACAATATCATTTCAAATAAAGAACTTTCTCCGGCGATCGCCATCAACCTGCTGCGAATTCTTCAGGAGCAGATACAGAACATCGTAAAACATTCAGGAGCCAGCATGATTCGGTGCGATATTAGATGTGATGAAGTGTTAACCATTACAGTTTCAGATAATGGAAAGGGATTTGATATCAATAATACCACGATAGGGAATGGCCTGGGAAATATAAAATACCGTGCCCATGAAATTGGATTTTCCCTGGATATAATAACTCAGCCGGGCATGGGAACAGAAATTATTTTAAAGGGCAGACCTTAGTACTCACTAGTGATTATTGGTAAGCGAAAAATGTTTTTAGTAATTTGATAAATAATGAGCATACGGATCGGCATAGTAGATGATAACCAGGTGAACCGTATTACGGTAAAGGAGAAGCTATTGAAATACCCCGAGGTGGAACTGGTATTGGAAGCCAGGAATGGCGAAGATTTCCTGGAGCAGCTCAAAGCGGCCGAGATCAAGCCTCAATTGATCCTGATGGATCTGGAAATGCCTGTGATGGATGGGATACAGACCATAGCGATCTGTTCACCAGCGAACCCCGATCTTAAATTCATAGTCCTCACCGTATTTGAAGACAATGAAAAAATATTTGAAGCCATCAAAGCCGGGGCGCATGGATATTTATTGAAAGATGAGAAGGCGGTCAACATCATTGAAGCCATCAACCAGGTGGTGGAATACGATGGTATGCCAATGAGCCCTGTTATTGCGCGTAAAGCCATGGAGATGCTGAAGCGTTCTTCGGGATTCACCGCACAAGAATCAGCACCTCCCGCTGACCACCTGCTGAGTGATCGCGAAATGGATATACTCAAAGAACTGGCCACCGGGAAAAGCTATAAAGCCATCGGCGAAAAATTATTCATCAGTCCTTTCACCGTCCGCAAACACGTAAGTAATATCTACAACAAGCTGCATGTTGACTCACGCGTTCAAGTGATCAATGTTGCCCAGAAGAATAAATGGGTATAGTAGCAGGTGGCAGGTTGCAGGTGGCAATATTTTTCTGCAACCTGCAACCTGTTACCTGCAACCTGTTAACTTTGGGAAGATGAACATCACCGCTACCAGGGTTCCTCTCGACAGCATCCTCTTTCTAAGGGCGCTATTCCTCAACGAGATCAATGCGCAGGTAAGGTACAATGCCTGTCACGAAAGGGGATGGAGTGATTCCTATATCATTAAAGATCAGGATCAGATCATAGGCTATGGATCTGTAAAAGGGAATGAAAACAGGGAGGCCCGCGATACGGTATTCGAATTCTATATTATTCCAACATTCAGGCATCTTTCAAACAGGGCTTTTGCTGCTTTGCTGAACTCGTCCCGAGCGCTTTTTATTGAATGCCAGTCAAATGACAGCCTTCTTAGTTCCATGCTGTACCAGTTTGCCGAAAATATAAATGCCCCTGTTGTATTGTTTGAAGATAATATCGCTACCCAGCTTGCACCCGCAGAAGTCAGTTTCCGGGCGCGCGAACAAGAAGATATCATTTTTGAACATCAGTTTGAACCTGTAGGTAATTGCGTATTGGAGAAAAACAAAGAGGTTGTGGCCACAGGCGGATTTTTTCTTCATTATAATTTCCCCTATGCCGACCTGTTCATGGAGGTCAAAGAGAATTATCGTAAAATGGGACTCGGCAGCTTCCTGGTCCAGGAGCTAAAAAAACAATGTTATCTCTCCGGGCGCGTTCCTGCAGCTCGCTGTAATGCAGAAAATTCTGCCAGCAGGGCTTGTTTAGAAAAAGCTGGTTTCCGGATTGCAGGGCACTTATTATTGGGAACTGTAGATTTATCCCAACGTTAACAAGACAGTCGCATAAATAGTAATACTTTTCTTTTCAAGCCAAAACCTATCTATGCGCAAGCATCTTCTGACCCTGCTCATTATTCTCCTCTCGATAGAAACATATGCCTGCTCTGTTTGCAAGATCACCGTTCATGGCAAAACCTATTTCGGCAACAATGAAGATTCCTGGCGCATGGGTTCGGGTCTATGGTTTGAACCTGGTGAAAACGGAAAAATTGGTGCAGCTTATTTCGGATATGGACATGGGTTTCCACAGGGAGGCCTGAACGAAGCAGGACTTGCATTCGACGGACTCACCATCAACCATCAAAAGATCAGGAGCGATCTCAGGCCTCTCATACCAAGTCCAACCATCTTCATCAAAGACATCATGCAGCACTGCCGAAATATAGATGAAGTGAAAGCATATGCATCCAAATTCAGGCGCGAGGGCTTGAATGGTGCACTGGTGTTGTTTACTGACAGATCGGGTAAATACCTGGCCATGGAACCCGATACACTGGTTGAGGGTAATGATGACAAATACGTCATAGCGAATTTTTGCCCTTCCAGCACAACTGAAAAACAACGTGAAGAATTTGGAAGATACTCCAGGGGGAAAATGTTCCTCGCCAACAAAACCCTTGATGAGAGCCTAATCCTTCCGTTGGTAGACACCATGCATGAATGTCGTGCTAAACTCGGCGATGGCACTATCTACTCTTACATAGCTGACCTTGATCAACTCAAACTCACCGTATATTTCTATCATGATTATAAACTGCCTAAAATATTCAACCTGACTGAAGAGCTGGCAAAAGGTCCGCACGCTTACGATTTTGCCACTATGTTCAAAGGCAACCAGGAATATGAAAAACTGGTGGCATTCAAAACTCCTTATAATGAAACAAGGCTCGGCATGTATCTTCTGTTTTGTGCGGGCATTTTTGCCATCTCGATTGTATGGTGGATCTGGAAGATGAGGAAGCAACAGATACCAAAACCAGTTGCACTGTTTTCCATCTTCATCAATACCCTCCTTATACCATATATGTATATCCTGATCATGAACCAGGCCGTATATTATTTCCCTGCCCCCTATACTTATGATTCTGTTTGGGTGAATATCTTATCATACCTGCCCTACGCTATGATTTTCTTCATTCCCGGACTGCTTTTCATCATCTATAAAAACAGGGCAATATCCCCTTTGAATAAAGCTGTGGTTGGATTCAATTTTATCAACTACCTAATACTTTTCGCCCTTTTTATATATTGGGGACTGATCAGATTTTAATCATCTACTGCAGGTACCTGATCCTTAACTGGAATTTTTGATCTTTTAACTCATCATCTTCTTCTCTGACTGCATATACCCTGAAAGACTGGCCGCACGCGTCCATTGCATAATAGAACCGGGAACCGGCATAAAGTTCATCATATATATCCTGCCAATCATGATCGAATAATTTTACTGATACCTGCATATCTCTTTCCAACTTAGAGTAGAAAAGATCAGGTCTTCCACCTATTTCGGCAGAAAGAATAGACGGCCATGTGTTTAGTG
>DATGXN010000009.1:0-18419 GCA_035298945.1 Chitinophagaceae bacterium
CTTGATCATCCCGGCAGAACCCTTGCCGCCAATTGCTTCCAATGCCACGGTACAAACGGGTATGCAGGCGAACTGAAGATCGCCACACAAAGTGCTTCTTCAATAGTAAGCAAGTTCAACAGTTACAGAACCAAGCCTGCCAATGCAGATATCATGTATGTACATGCTTATGCATATACTCCTGAAGAGATCAATTTAATTGCAGACTTTTTTTCCAAACAATAATAAACCACTAACATGAAAAGAAGGAATTTTCTTACCAACCTGGGTGCTACCACTCTGGGTTTCGCTTTTTTACAGGATGTAAAAGCCAATGGACTGAATTCGGCCGCGTTGAATTTTCTGCAGAATGCAGGAGCAGTAGGAAGAGTAGTAATTGTTGGAGGAGGTATGGCTGGAACTACGATCGCTAAATATCTGCGTTTGTGGGGTGGCGCCGGAATGGATGTAACACTGGTAGAGCCTAATGCTACCTACTATTCCAATATATTCAGCAACATGGTACTTACCGGTGAACGCAGTTTGAGCCAACTGGCATTCAGTTACGCCAATCTGAAATCCAAGTATGGGGTTAAAGTAATGAACTACTCCGTGACCAGTATAAATCCCGGATCAAAAAGTGTGACACTCAGTAACGGAACAGTATTGGGCTATGACAGGCTGGTATTGGCTCCTGGAATTGATTTCGATCCCATTCCCATGTCTGGTTCAACCGTCAGCAAAGATAAGATCATGCATGCCTGGAAGGCAGGGACTCAAACCACCACGCTGAAATCACAGATCCAGGGGATGTCCAGCAAGGATACCTTCATTCTGACAATTCCGAAGTCGCCGTATCGCTGCCCTCCGGGTCCTTATGAGCGGGCCTGCGTGGTGGCGGATTATTTGAAAAATGTCAAAGGCGGGGGCAAGGTCATCGTCCTTGATGCAAACGATAAGATACAGGCTGAGCCGGTTAATTTTGGCAATGCATTTAATGTGACTCATAAAAGCATCGTCACCTATGTACCCAATGCCGTCATCTCAAATATTGATGCTGATACCTCTACTGTTTTCACCAATTTGGGTTCATTCAAGGGTAAAGTGATCAACGCAATCCCAGCCCACAAGGCAGGTAACATCATAACCATGTCAGGTCTTGGACTTAATAACTCTGCAGATAGTAAATGGGGTGTTGTGGACGTGCTGACATATGAATCAACTGCGGTTCCGTTTGTGCATATCATTGGTGATTCTTCGTCGACTACCCAGCCTAAAGCCGGACATATTGCTAATGCGGAAGCAAAGGTTTGTGCAGATGCAATCATTAAAATGTTCCAGGGGTTGCAGGTCAATCAATCGCCAATCACAAATTCATCATGCTTTACACCAATAACAAAAAGTACAGCTTCTTTTCTGACTGTTGTGTTCCGTTACGATCCCGCCACCCGTAAGATGCTGCCTACAGGCTCAGGTGTTGTGGAATCGAACGGATATAACTCACACCATTATGAGGACATGCTGAAATGGTTCAATAACCTGATGGCTGACACATTCAGTTGATCAGACTTGCCTGGTTTTGGGGATTCCTGGTCTACTGCTGGAGCTATACGTTATTTTCCAGTATAAATTTCATCAATGCAGTTGATGTATTGATATTGAGTTTGCTCATGATGTTCTTCCTGTGTGTTTGAACAGTATACACACTGAGAAAGAGCTCATCTGCGATCTGCTGATTGGAATAATCTTTTCTGATCAGCCTCAGGATCTCCAATTCTCTTTTAGTGAGGTCAAACTGTTTAAGGAACTGGTCCCTGGAATCAAATTCAGACTTGGATAGCGAACTTCTTTCAGGAAAGCAGGAACCACCTTTGTAAACACAACGGATGTTCTTCAGCAGCTCATCCTTATTGGCCGTCTTCAATACGTATGCATTTGCACCATATTGTCTTGCTTTTTCAATCAGGTGCTCATCATTATAGGTGGACAGCACCATGAATTTGATCTGGGGATAAGTCTGCTTGATCATCCGGCCGGTTTCGAGTCCGTTGATCACCGGCATATTGATGTCGAGCAACACAATATCAGGGTTGAATGTGGGCAGCATATCCATCAGTTCTTTGCCATTGCCAGCCACTGCAAGGATCTTCATATCCGGTTCGTCTTTAAGCAGCAGTTTGAGCCCGTCTATAAATATTTTGTGATCATCTGCTATTATCATGTTGATATCCTTCATATGCTGGTTTCTTTTTTATAAGGCACATTAATAATTATGGTAGTTCCTTTTTTGCCGCTGTCGACGCTGATCTCTCCATTGATATAATTTACGCGGGAATAGATATTCTTCATGCCAATTCCATCTGAATTCGATTTCTTAATACCGATGCCATTATCTTCTGCCATGATCTCAAGACCAGTTTTTTCATAGATCAGTTGTATGGTGGCTTCAGTGGCTTTGGAATGCATGAGAATGTTCCTCGTGATCTCTATGATGATCCGGTAGATCATCAGTTCTGTACTTTTCTCAAACTGTTGGCTATGACCTTTGGAAATGAAGAGAAACCTGGTATTGGTTTCCAGGTTCAGTTTATAATAATATCCCTGGAGCAGGTCCTGCAATGAAGTTTTCTCGAATTCAGGAGGCATCAGGTTATGGGAGATGTTCCGGGTATCACTGGAAGCTTTATCAACAATAGTGAGCAATTCATCAAGGTGTTCTTTGTTGATATCCATATTCTGCATCCGGAGCTTGAGAACGGCAAGGCTGCTTCCGATCTCATCGTGCAGGTCTTCTGCGATCCTTTTTCTTTCTGCCTCCTGGGCAAGCAGGATATTGTTTGCCACCTGATTATTCTGAATTGATATTATGGCCTCAAGGTCTTCTTTTTCTTTCATGAAAGTTCTGTACCGGTACATCATGGCGAAAGATAAAATAGCTGTTTCTATCACCAGGCCGATCTCAAAAAGTGAGGGCGGGAATGTATAAGTTACGTTCTCCAGGAATAATAATTTCTCCAGGCCACCTAACAGGAACACGATCGTTCCGAGCAATACAAATAAAGCGGGCTTGAATTTTCTGAGATAGCTTACTATACAAATGATGATCGTAAAAATCAGACCCAGGTTCAGACTTTTGTTGGACCATTCAAATATCGCTGATTGAATTCTGTAGTCCACATTCAGGGAAAAGGTAACAATATGTGCAATACCGCTTATCAGCAGGTTGTACTTCACAAACACAGTGATTTTGTAAAGAAGTTCATCCTTGCTGATATTTGAGAGGAACATCTGAATGATATGCATTTGCATGAAACAGCCAATAGCAGCAATCGCCTGCACCGGGGTAAGGCGCTGGGCCAGTATGGTATCAAGGCCTAAGAATTGTTTGTCCAGGCCCTCGTATCGCATGATCAGAAAAATAACAAAAACGAGATAGGCGGCATACCACAAATGGAGTTTGTCCTTAATGGTGAAGTATAGATACAAATTCAGGAAAAGAAATAATGCCAGGATCCCCAGGATCAATCCAAAATCAAAATACACGTCGTTGGCCAGTTTTTGCATCGCTTCAGGGGTTTGAAGCACAAATACAAATGTTTTGAAATTAACGAGGTAGTCGTATCGTAAGTAAAATGTATCCGTGCTGTTGGCCCTCACCGTAATAGGCAGAACATGATGAATGTAGGGGTAAGGCAGTTGGTCGAACCGGAATTTGTTACCTGATCTTGCGGTGGCTTTCCATGAACCATTTATTTTCTGGTAGATCTCCGATTCATTATGGGCCAGGTGCCCCATGAGCAGGTAGTAATCTTTAGATGCAGTGTCTGGATTTTTAACCACAAACCTGAACCAGTAATAATATGGATCCCAACCATGAAAGAGGATGGACTTATCAGTGAGATGTTGAAACCGGCCGGGGAATGATGGATTTAATATCGAGTCCAGGCTGAAATGATGACTCGTTCTCAATACGTCCACTTCTTTTGTGATCACCTGGCTGTTTGCACCTGGAATAATTACATTACTCTGTTTTTGTGACAGGCATGGTGATGCAAGCAGTATTACTGACAAGAAAAAAATTAATGTTCGCCAACGCCTGTTCATTGTCCTGGTAGGGTGATGGCTGAAATTAATACAAAGGAACGAACAGCAGAAAGCCGGGCAGGTAGAATTTGGTTTTTTCATTCCCGCCCGGGCCTATCAGGACTATATTCTGATACAAAAAATCAGTTCTTAGGAAATCCGGGATCTGCCATCACTTCTTTCATCTGGTTCACATGCCTGTTGCTGTGACCACCGATGAACAGCGTCATCTGGTAGGCGTCAAATGAGCCGACGGGTAATGTGAGCACATGATTTCGCAGATCATCAGGCGTTGTTTTTACATAATCGATCAGTTTTGCCCTGTTTTCCCTGAAAGAGGCCATAGCTTCTGATGCTGATTTGAATCCGGTATTTGGGGGCTCCAGTGGCGGAAAGGTTTTCACCTTGTTGGTCCGGTCTTCAATCATGGACATGATCTGGGCATCGGTCATCTTTATATCGGCCCTTTTCTCCGGATTGGCAGCTGCCTGCATACCCTGATCCACCATGCCCCTTAGCATTTTTTCTGAGGCGGCGATATGCATCATGCATTCTTCAACGCTCCATCTATCGGGTGCTGATTTGAATTTTAGCTGTGCTTCGCTGAGTTTACTGACCTGGTTCAACACATTTTCTTCCGAATCCTTCAAAAATTTAGAAGCAGTTTTTCTTTCTTTTTTTGAAATGCCCGCCGGTGCAGTAACAAAAGAAACCATGGCAACGGCGACCAGGATGGCGAATAATTTTCTCATATAGAATGTTATTTAAAAGTCAAAGTAAATGGACCGGGAAGAGGGAATATTGTAAAAATGCGTCAATTCGCTTTTCTGGCATCCTGGATCCGCTACAGGTTTCACCGTTAAAGCACCAGACATTTTTTTATTCCTCCCTTAGGGGCTACCTTGTTGGAACCCTCCAACTAACCAGGGCTTTGGAAGCATATAAGGAAGATATTAATGCCCTCCTCCGGAAGTTTGATACTGATCCGATTGCCGGACTTACCGATCAGGCCATCCTGGCATCAAGGAAAAGATCTGGAAGTAACGAGATCATAGAAACCGACCGAGGTGCCGCGCTGGGCATCCTTTTCAGGCAATTCAAGAGTCCTTTGATCGCTATATTGCTGGTGGCAGCCCTTGCTTCTTTTTATTTGCAGTCTTCCCGCGACGGGCTGATACTACTGGTCATCATTATTATCAATGCGCTGATTGGATTTTACCAGGAGTGGAGATCCGAGAGTATCCTTGGATCTATCCGGAAACTAGTGGTGGAGAAATGCAAAGTGATCAGGGATGGGAAGCAGGCCGAAATATTTTCAAAAGATGTTGTACCGGGGGATATTGTGATGTTGGAAGAAGGAGTGGGTGTCCCTGCAGATATCAGGCTGATCGAATCGGAAAATTTTGCCGTCAATGAATTCATCCTGACCGGAGAGTCATTGCCTTCTTCTAAAGACCATCAATTCAAAACTTCTGAAACTGTTCCCCTCGCAGCCTTGAAGAATACGGTATTCATGGGCACAACCGTTGCGCGGGGGAAGGCGTTAGGAATTGTTTATGCCACTGGCATGGAAACTGAGATCGGCAAGATCAGTTCCACATCAGGAAAGATCAAATCTCCGGATGCCCCTATTCAAACAGAAGTAAAGGATATCGCACGGAAACTTACCATTGGCACATTGATCATTGGCCTGGTACTTTTCATTACGCGGATCATTATGGAAGATACCGTGTCGGTTGCGCTTGTATTTGCCATCGGTGTTGCAGCAGCCATGGTACCTGAAGGACTTCCCGCGCAGATCTCCATGTCGCTGGCTTTGGCTGTGGCCCGCCTCGCAAGAAAGAATGCGATCGTCAAAAAAATTGCCTCAGCTCAAACCCTCGGTTCTGCCACTGTGATCGCTTCAGATAAAACCGGCACTATAACCAAAAATGAAATGACCATAACAGGTTGCCATTTCAATGGAGCCAGTTTTTCGGTTTCAGGCAGAGGTTATCTCCCAAAAGGCGAGATCATGGATGAAAAAGGCAAGATCCTTAACCGTGAATCCCTGGGCGATCTTAAGGTTTTCTTTCTTTCAGGTTATCTTTCTTCTACAGGCAAAGTAAATCCTCCAGATAGCTACCACCACGGATGGTATGCTATTGGTGACCCAACGGAATCTGCATTTGCCACCCTGGCTATGAAGGCAGGCTATAGCCTGGAGGAAATAAATAAGAACTACCCGGTATTACAATCATTTTCATTTGATTCCTATCGCAAGAGAGCTTCTATTATCAGGCAACATAAAGGCAAAGTGATCTGTTTCGTGAAAGGTTCCCTGGAATCCGTACTACAGGCCTCGTGCCGGATCATCATTGACGGTAGCGAGGAGGAGCTCACAGATGTACACAGGCAGGAGATCAAATCCAGATCTTTGATATTTGCCGAACAGGCGCTCAGGATCATTGCCATAGCCTACCGGGACCTGGACGGGAGTGAATTGACGGAGCTGGAAAATGCTGAATCCAACCTGGTGTACGCCGGGTTTGTGACCATGTATGATCCGCCGCATGAACAAGTGAAGGAAGCCATCCACTCAGTGTTTGCCGCGCAGATCAAAGTTTGTATGATCACCGGTGATAATGAGGTGACTGCAAAAGCAGTGGCTCAACAGATCGGCCTGATGAACGATAGCAACCAATTTCCCGAAGTGATCAACAGTGAACGATTGCAGAGCATGAGTGACCAGGAAGTCTATGCCTGTTTCAGTAAACGTGCACTCATCTTTTCCAGGGTTTCTCCTGATGATAAATTCAGGGTCGTTGACCTGCTGGAAAAAAATGGCGAGATCGTTGCTGTCACGGGTGATGGTGTGAACGATACATTGAGTCTTAAACGCGCAGACATCGGAGTGGCCATGGGTATGAATGGCTCCAAAGTGGCACAGGATGCTGCCACCATCATCCTGTTGGATGATAATTTTTCCACCATTGTAGTAGCAGTGAAGGAAGGGAGAACCATATTCAGGAACCTCGAAAAAACCATTAAAACAAATCTTTCATCCAATATCGCAGAGTTGTTTTGTGTATTAGCAGGTTTTGCCGGAGTGGCAGCAGGAATTGCCATGCCCATTCTTGCTGTGCAGATCCTTTTGATAGATATGATCGGGGAGATGTTCCCACTTATCATGCTAACCTATGATCCGCCAGAGAAGAAGATCATGGAGCTTCCTCCAAGGGACCCAAAAGAAAAAATCCTTACCCGCGAAAATATTTATGGGATCCTGTTCAATGGCATCCTGATGGGCCTTGCCTCATTCCTGGCCTTTCTGGCCATTTATTTGCCTGGCAGGGAACTTCCTCAGATTCACGAACATGCCATGACGGTCACCTTTGTTTCTGTGATCTTTTGTCAATATGCGAATTTATTATCGCGGCGTTCTTTCGAACCTGTTTTCAGTCGATATCTTTTCTCCAATAAATTACTGCTGATTTCGTTTTGCATTTCATTTGCCCTGACGCTGCTGGTAGTTTATGTCCCCGATTTCAATGTATATTTTCACACCTTCCCGCTAACAATCAGCGATTGGTTGTATCCAATGTTGGCCAGCGCTGTTTGCCTGTTCGTTTATGAGCTGCGGAAAGCAAGATTAAGAGCCGCTAAAAAGTTGTGATTTTTAATTATCTTCTTCCAACTTATTACTGACAATCTATGAGTCTGCATTCTTCCTCTTTTCGGGTAGCCTCCATTGATGTACTCCGGGCACTGACCATGGTACTGATGATCTTTGTCAATGACCTCTGGAGTTTGAAAGATATCCCGGCCTGGCTGGAACACGTGGAGCGCGGAGTTGATGGAATAGGCCTGGCAGATACCGTTTTCCCTGCATTTCTTTTTATTGTGGGCATGTCTGTTCCATTTGCTTTCGGGAACAGGAGGAAGAAAGGCGACAATGACAAGGACCTGGTGATGCACGTGCTGGTAAGAACCATCGCCCTGCTTGTGATGGGCGTATTCCTGGTGAATGGAGAATCCATCAATGAAGCAGCCACGGGCATGCATAGGTTGCTTTGGAACGTAATCTGCTGTACTTGTTTTATAGCTATCTGGAACGCATACCCGAAAACAATGAATAAAATCATGGTGCTGGGGGTGAAGGGAGTTGCGATCCTGGTTCTATTGATACTTGCTTTTATCTACAGGGGTGGAGAAGAAGCAGGGCATTTCTCGCCTAAATGGTGGGGGATCCTGGGATTGATCGGATGGAGTTACCTGGTTTCAGGGCTGGTGGCTGTATACGCGAAAGATAATATCAAAGTGATCGCAGCAGCGTGGATCTTTCTTGCACTGTTGAGCATGCTGTGGCATGCCAGACTTGTTCCCTCTTTTCTTCATTTCATTCCCCATTCCATACTGGGCGGAACTGAAGCAGGACTTACCATGGGTGGTGTATTGACATCAATGATCTTCCGGCACTATCGTGCCCGAAACGATAACAAAACACTTACGATCGTATTAGTTTCTTTTGCTGTTGTACTCGTTATTCTGTCAGTGATCACCAGGCCCTATTGGGGGCTGGCAAAACTGGGAGCCACACCGGCATGGCTATTTTTATGCAGTGCATTCACCATTATTGCTTTCGTACTGATCTATTGGCTGGTTGATGTTTTTGGGAAATCGAATTGGTTTTCGATCATAAAACCGGCAGGTACGGATACGCTTCTGACCTACCTGATCCCTTACTATGCATACGCGACCACGAATTTTCTTGGTATTCATATTCCAGAATTCGCACTGGTGGGCGCTATTGGCCTGGTCAAATCATTTTTGTTTGCCTTGCTCTGCTGTGGAGTGACATGGATCCTGTCAAAACGGGGAATCAGATTGAAACTCTGAACAAGCTATAACAAATGATTAAGGGGTTCAACCGAACCAATAGGTTAGATTTAAGGTCTTGTATATATGGATCTGCCTACAAACTTTTTCAGATTATTACTTATAATGACGGGCTGGTTTCTGGCACCAGCCGTTCAGGCTTCAGATTCCATCCCACTATTCATGAGCGGACGGAATTTTAAAGCCGGGGATACCGTTTACTTTTCCTGGAAAGGACAGAGCATTGACAAGAATCATCCCATGGCCACCCTGCATCTTTGGATCGATAACCTGGAAAACGGCAGGCGCTGGAAACTTCGTTATCCTATCCTGAACGGAATAGCAGACGGAGCCCTTGCGATTGGTAAGGACCTTGAACCTGGCACATATGCTTTTAACTTCATGGGTGCAGATCATTTCCTGGAAATCTCAGGGAAGGTCAGGAAAGTAAAAGTGAAAACAGCCCTTAATTATGAAACGAAGAAAAATGATACGATAACTATCACAGATCTGCCAGGGCCCATAAAATATAAGATCGAAGTAGCCATGCTGAACAGGCAGGGACTTTTATATGATGAAAACCTGAACGTAGAAGACAATGGAAGTTTCAGGATCCCACCTATTGTTTTTGGTGATACAGCAACACTGGTGTTTAATACGGATAAAAGAGAAACTTATCTTTTTGAAATGAGAACACCTCTTGACACTTCGTTTGTTCCTTTCTACTCCAAAACGGTTTTTGTAACTGTCCAGGGAGATCAACAGGACGGAAGAACAGATACAGCCGCGTACCGTTTCGATGTTTCAGGAGCTTATCAAAAAAGCATTACGCTGCAAGAGGTAGTTGTAACAGGACCCTCAAAGGCCCAGCAATTTGAAAAAGAACATGTATCTCCATTGTTTCAGGACATTAACAGTAAAACATTGAACTGTCTCGACAATGACCAGTTGCTCCGGACCAACAGCATCTGGATCTATATTCAGTCGCAGGTCGCTGGTATTGCTTTCAAAATGAATGGGCTTAATAAGTCGGCATTCTGGAGGGGTTCGCCAGTCAGTTTTTTTGTTGATGAAATACAAATGGACATCAACAGCATCACAACGCAGCCCATGGATGTGGCTTTGATCAAAGTATACCCGCCACCCAATGGAATTTCAGGAAGAGCGCCCGGTGGTGTGGTAGCTATTTATACCAAACGTGGAGACCCTTACGATGCGCCACCTTCTCCATATACCTATACCGTGAAGGGATATACGCAGGGTGAGATACTCTGGCAGTAAAGGTTACCTGGATTGAGCTTTTTTATAAACAGAAAGAAATACCAAGGGGTTTAGTTTGGAATCAAAGGCTTCCGGGTAGCTATCCCCCTTTAAATTATAACAGATGGTCAACTGATCATTTTCAAGTTTGTAGATCGCAGTAAAATGTTTTCCAATGTTGACACCTTCTTTTCCGTATATGTCCATTTTGTTGCTGTTGTACCTGATCACGCCTTTGTCAATACTTTCAGCTGTAAAAACATAAGAGCTGTCAATAATAACAAGTGTTTGTTTTTCGAATGCAGTTGTTGGTAATGGTATGCCCCCCATTTCTTGCTTAACAGGTATCCAACTTCCATTTAAAGAGTTCAATTTAGTTCCTGCTTTATTTGAGGCATTGCAACTGCAAATGATGATGGCGAGACAAATGGGAATAAGGAGACGCATTTTGGCGGTTTTATTGCTAATCTATATCTGCCAACTGTAGAATGCAAGTAATTGTAGTGTCAAATTAGCTGTCTTGCTGGTGCTGACATTTCTAAAACAGCTTATATTAGTTGCCGAGATCCTGAACCAATCCACCGCTCCTGGCTTTTTTACCGCTCTTATTAAATGGGAAGATCAATTGATCAATCAGATTTTTATGTATAAGATAAAATTGTCTTTCCTGTGCCTTGTAGTCTTTATAGCCTGTAACCAGAACAGACCGAATGATGGAAAAGAAATGAAAGAAAACGCGATCTCCTGTCCTCCCGGGAGCAGTAAACTGGATATAGATAAAATTCAGCGGATAACAGGCATGAAGGGAGCTGAAAAAAATGGTGAATACAAAATAACCGTGCCCCAGAACGATCTTAATGTGATGGTAGATGGTTTTAAGATCATCCCGCCCATGGGATTGGGGAGTTGGGCAGCCTTTACTCCCTGCGGAGATTCATCGATGGTAATGGGTGATATCATACTTACAGAAACCGATCTGAAACCTGTGCAGCAGGAGGTGATTCGCCAGGGATTCAGTATTACAGCCATTCATAACCATTTTGTTCGTAACAGTCCCAATGTATTTTATATGCATATCGATGGCCGTGGAAAAGCTGACCAATTATCTGGGAGTGTAAAGGCAATATTTGATAAGGTAAAAGAAGTAAGGGGAAAAGATCCCAAGGCGAGTCCCGCAGATAGTGTAGCAAACACATTGAACCTGGCGGCCCTTGACCAGATCATTGGTTACAAAGGTGAATTGACCAAGGGGGTTTATAAATATACTATCGGGAGACCTGATATTGCCCTGCAGGAACACGGAATACCTGTGAGTACGTTCATGGGTTTTAATACATGGGCAGCCTGGCAGGGAACTCCTGAAAAGGCTGCCGTAGCAGGTGATTTCACTATGCTGGAAGATGAAGTAGCGCCGGTGATAAAAGCACTGGTAGAAAATGGCATTGAAGTAGTGGCTGTGCACAACCATATGGTACATGAAGAACCCAAGGTGTTCTTCCTGCATTACTGGGGGGTTGGCGAAGCTACCGCACTGGCCCGTGGATTAAAAGCAGCCCTGGATCAGACCGGGAAGGCCGGGATGAAACATTGAGGTTACTCAGCCATTATTTACCGCTACCAGTCCCGAGGTAAGTCTTCAGCCATTCATGAACTTCCTTATACCAGAAGCGACTGTTTTCCGGTTTGAGTATCCAATGGTTTTCATCCGGGAAAACGAGAAGCTTGCTGTTTATTTTCAGCCTTTGTAATAGGCCGAAATTTTCAATGGAGTTATTGAGCGGCACCCTGAAATCCTTTTCTCCCACTATGATCAACACTGGTGTTTTGAAGTTGGCCGCATAACGGATTGGGTTTTGGTCATTCCATGCTTTTTGATTGACCCATGGTGCTCCACCATTCATCACTTCCCTGTTCCAGAGATAATCCGAAGTCAGATACTGCGATTCGCTGTTCACCATGCCTGCATGCGAGATCAGGCATTTGTAACGATCCGTAGATGCCTGCATCCAGTTGGCCAGGTGCCCGCCATATGATCCTCCGCCAGCGGCCTGCCGCGAAGCATCAATGAATGCATAGCGTTTGATAGCGTCGTCAGCGGCTTCATTGATCTCCTGGGCGGGTCCCTTCAACGGATCACCAAGAATGTCCTGCGAAAACTTCTCTCCATATCCCGTTGAGCCGGTATAATCGGTGAGTACCACCACATAACCTGGCGCTGCCAGCAAATGGTAGTTCCACCGGTATCCCCAATTGTCTTTCCATGCGCCTGCAGGGCCCCCATGCATCACAACAAACAATGGATATTTTTTAGAAGGATCAAAGCCTGCCGGTTTTACCAGCATGCTGCGGATCTTTTTTCCCCTGCTCGTAGTGGTCCAGAAGATCTCGGGTTGCTGCAGGTCCAACGCGGCAACGGCACTATCATTAAAATGGGTGAGTGCAGCTGCGTTAGGCATAATTCGCACGATCTCCGCGGGCCTGGATGCATTATCATAACTGCTTACAATTGTTTTGGCATCAGCAGACGAAGAAACCGAAGTGTAAGAACCCGGCATACCAGGTTGTTCACTGGTTGTACCCTTTACATAGTCCAGAGTCATGATCTTATCGTTCCCCTGATCTTCCACGCTCATGAGGATCTTGCCCTGCTTTACGACATAGTTATTGATTGGCCTGTCAAGCGCAGGTGTCATGGGCATTCTGTTCGCCAGGGAAGGCCAATCGAACCTGACCAGCTTCGATAAATTATAGATCTGTCCATTGTTTTCTGCTCCAACCAGGCAGAAAAGATATTTTCCATCAGGTGACACTGCAGGGTTGCTGTAAACCATGTCGTCATTAACCAGTTGAACAGCATCTCCGCCCCGAACAGAAACTTTATACAGATGTGATACGGGATCTTTAGTCGCTGATTGTTGAAGATCGGTGATGGCAGTAAAGATCACTTCATTGCCGTCCGGAGACCATGCGGGCGCACCTGTAAATGAAAAGCCCGGTTTGGAAGCGATGGAAACCTCACTGAATATGTCTTTTGGAATTGATCCCGGTTCTGTTGACTGAACAAAAACATGAGTTTGTTTCTCATCCACCCAGGTGTCCCAATTCCGAATAGGGAAAGAAGTATAAACCCTTGCGTTGTATTTTATTTTCTTCTTTTCTTCTGCTGCCTTCTTGTTGGCCGAATCTGTGAACTGGCCCGGAAATACTTTATTGGTGAACAGCAGCATTTTCCCGTTCGGGCTCCACTGCAAAGAACCAGCTCCTATTGATATATTGGTGAAACGTTGGGCTTCTCCTCCTTCTGATAAGTTCAGAACATAGATCTGGGCGGCTTCATCTTCCTCGCGTTTTGCTGTGAATGCGATTTGCCTGGAGTCTGGGCTCCATTTATAACCACTTTCAGCACCCTTCCCAAATGTGATGCGCCTGGGCTTTGCACTTCCATCTGCAGGCACGATCCATAGATCATTCACCACATCTTTTTCATTGTATGATGGTTCAGTGACGCTGAAAGCAACCCATTTTCCATCAGGACTGATTTCAGGTGCACCAATACGTTTCATCATGGTCATACTCTCGTGGGTGAGCTGTTTTTTTGTTTGCGCTTGCAGGGAGGATGACAGAAGCAGCAGGAATAATAAAGTGTAAATACGCATATGGGAAGATTGATAGCTGTACAATTATGATTGCAGAGATACTAATTTATGCGAACTTATTTTATTGCAGTGACCTGATTAATTTTTTACCGCATAATCTTTATTGAATTTGGATTTGTATTCCAATGGAGAGAGTCCTGTCATTTTTTTAAATACTTCCCTGAATGCCTTGTCGTCGGAATAACCCACATCATCCATTATTTCGAAAATGTTCTTCCTGCCAGTCTCTAAGGCCTGCTTCGCCACTTCCACCTTCACGCGTTGCAAATATTCCAGCGGAGTGTTGCCTGTGGCTTTAATGAAACGCCTGTCAAAGTTTCGCCTGCTGATTGCCAGTTTTGACGCCAGTTCCTCAAAAGAGATCTTTGAGGTGATATTTTCTTCTATATGGTTTTGTGCCTGAACAACCAATTCATCACCATGATTCTTCTGTTTTTGAAAAATGTAAAAAGGCGATTGGGAACTGCGGTCAAATTCTATCTGAAAAACTTTGGAGCATAAGATCGCAGTCTGACGGTCAAAATATTTTTCAACCAGGAACAGGATCAGGTTCAAAAATGAATATGCTCCGCCGTTGGTATAAATTCCCTTTTCGGATGTGATCAGTTTATCAGGATGGAGATTGATATCAGGGAACATACGTTTGAAATCAGTTGCAGCATTCCAATGGGTGGAACAGGATTTCCCGTCCAATAGTCCTGTTTTAGCCAGTAAAAATGCACCTGTGCAAATGCTGGCAATTTCAGCCCCATTTTGATACTGCTCACGGATCCATGTTATGAGTTCGGGATTCTCCTGGATCACCAGTTCGTAATCATGGGAAACGGAGGGTATGATCACCAGGTCTGTCGTTTGCAGTTCTCTGATATCAATTGGATGGATTGAAAACAGGCCAGCATCCAATTTCAATTCGGTCTCAAAACCTGCAATGCTGATGTCCATTAAAGACTGGTTTCCCATCTTTTGCCAATACTCATTGGCGCGATTCAGGATTTGAAAAGAACCGGCGATGCTGCTAAGGTTTGCATGCCTTTTTGGAATCACTATAGTCACTCGCTTCACTGTATACATTTCAATAAACTTAGGATATTATTTTGTCTGAAACAACCCTATAGAATGTCTATTTCACACCGTACGAAATATAAAATAAGGCAGTAGGTTTATAGTTCATCTTTAGAATGTATAACAACTTAAAAATAGAATTATGAGTTTACAGGATTTTAATACTACCCTGGTGGTGAGCCAGTCTCCACATGAAGCATTCCATGCAATCATGAATATGAGAGGATGGTGGTCGGAAGAAATTGAAGGCAGCACAGAGCAACTTAATGATGAGTTCAGGTATCATTACAAAGACGTTCACATCTGCCGGATGAAATTAGTGGAGGTCATTCCGGACAGGAAACTGGTTTGGCTTGTGTTAGATAATCATTTCAATTTTATTAAAGACAAGAGTGAATGGATAGACACGGAAATCATTTTTGAGATATCAGCAGTTGAAGGAAGAACAGAGATCCATTTCACCCATAAGGGTTTAGTGCCGCAGTATGAATGTTTTGATATCTGCAGAGATGCGTGGACCAATTATATTCAGAATAGTCTTGGAGACCTGATACGCACTGGTAAGGGCCAGCCAAATCCTAAAGAAGGCGGATATAATCAACAATTGATGGACGAATACACTGATGCTAAAAATGATTAATGATGAATGGGCAAGCATATCACACAAGTATTACGGTAGCGGCCGGCACGCATGAAGCATTTGACAGGATCTGCAATGTTACTGCATGGTGGACTGAAAATCTGGAAGGCAGTACACAGCAATTGAATGATGAATTTGCAGTTCGTTTTGGCGATGTTCATTTTTCCCGTCAAAAATTGATTGAAGTTATGCCTGGCAAAAAACTGGTATGGCTTGTAACTGATAGCAATCTGAATTTTATTGCAAATAGACAGGAATGGACGAACACTAAGATCTGCTTTGAGTTAGTGGAACTGGGTGATAAAACCAGGATCGAATTTACTCATATAGGATTACTGCCCGCAGTTGAATGTTATGATGCCTGTTCCAATGCATGGAGTCAATATTTGCATCAGAGCTTATTGAATCTGATCAATACCGGTGTAGGTATGCCGACATTAAAGTAGGGGGGTGACTTTTTTATTTCCCGGATAATAAGCATCTTCCCTCAGTAATTTTCTTTTCCGATATGCAGTTTTTTCATTTTAGATTTTAATGTTGAAGGTGGAACATTTAAAATCTCGGCGGCTCCGCCAGTTCCCCATATTTTACCATTACATTTTTTCAGGACGGCAATAATATGATCCCGCTCGTTGTCATAAATAGTTTTCAGCTTATCATTTTGAGCATTCAGGGGAATACTATTTGCCTGATTAGGCAAATGAACATCTTCAATTATATTTCCCCTGGCAATTAAAACACTTCTTTCAATGATATGTTCCAATTCCCGGACATTTCCCGGCCAACTATAGGTCATCATGGCGTCTAATGATTTATCCGATATGGCTGTAATCTGTTTGCCAGATTTTCGATTGTATATTGAAATAAAGTGATTGGCTAATTCAGGTAAATCATCTATTCGTTCCCTTAAAGCCGGTAAAATGATTGGAAAAACATTGAGGCGATAATATAAGTCTAAACGGAATCTGCCTGCAGCGACTTCCTTCTCCAGATTCCGGTTTGTGGCTGCAATAAACCGGACATCAATTTTGACAGACGATCGGCCACCTATGGGTTCTATCTCTTTTTCCTGCAGCACACGTAAAAGCTTTACCTGCAGGTCTACCGGCATTTCACCAATTTCATCTAAAAAAATTGTTCCACCGTTTGCCTGTTCAAACTTTCCTATCCTTTTGTCAGTGGCACCCGTGAAGGATCCTTTTTCATGGCCAAATAGTTCAGATTCAATGAGGGTGGCTGGCAATGCAGCGCAATTCACTTTTATTATTGGTTTTCCTTTACGGGATGAACTGTTATGAATGCAGTCAGCTATCCGTTCTTTACCTGTCCCAGTTTCGCCTAATATAAGTACGGATGTATCAGAATAAGCTACCTGGCTTATAAGTTCAAATACGTTTAACAACAAACGGCTCTTTCCAATAATACCTTCAAAACCCTTCATTTCTGTAGTCATTGAATTGACCAGTGATGTCACGCCAATACTTTTTTTAATTACCCTGCTGTTATTTTTTGAATTCAGGGTGTTCTCAACCACAGGCACCATTGTTTTTTGCAAACGGTTCATTAACCCGATATGCGTTGTTTTATACGTATCGGGCCTCTTGCAATAAAAGCAGAAAATAAATAACTCACCATTTGAGCGTCGTAATGGAAAATAGATAAAGGATTTTATTTGAAATATTTCAGAAAATAATTTGTTTAATGATGGTTCCCGGCACGCTTCTTCAAATGCTTTTTCTGCAACAATTGCAGGCATTGTATCATAAGGCGTGTTTCTGACAAGTTCCCTAAGGTGGTCGATTGTCAAACCTGAAATATTAAGTAGTTCCTGTATGCCTATCGTCTGATATTCTTCGTATCCTATTCTTAGAAAACTTATTGCTCTTGTTGAAATATCGCTGATGGCATTAAATCCTGCAGTTATATAGTCAAATGAGATATGTTGTTTAAGCGTTGTGCAAAGAGCAAACATTTTGCTTTCCCAGCTGTCATCACTGTCTGAAATCGCCCACAATTTATCCTTTAAAATAGTTTCCTTTCTGATATTGGCCTCTTCGCTGTGTTCATGACGATACTGTGCGATTTCAATGGTTATTAATACATCTTTTTCCCTGAATGGCTTCACCAGGAATCCGTAAGGATTTGTGGTTTTTGCTGCATTGAGCACTTCTTCATTTGAATTAGCAGACAGGTATACAAAAGGAATGTTTAACTCTCGCAGCTGATTTGCCAGGTCAATACCTGTACGTTTTCCTTTCAAAAAAATATCCAACAGAACAAGAGCGGGGGTATTTTTTTTTATCATTTGCTCAGCAATATCAACCGAACGGGCGATTCCACTCACTTCATAGCCCGCCTTTATTAGCATCAACTGAAGGTCATTGGCTTCAACCAACTGGTCTTCGACGATGAGTATTTTTTTCTTTACGGTAAACATTTATTTACTTGTATTTAAGGATTAATAGCTACGATTGACATAAAAAGGCAGGCCCTGCAAGCTACTTCGACCTCATTTTCTGCACGATAACTTAGCATGAGATTTAAAAACCGCCAGGAAGTTTGGTTCGCGTAGGGAGAATGCCAGCCAGTGTTTTCTGCAGCCGGTTGATAATATGGCTGACAGAAATCATTCTTAAACATCACATGACATACCAAAACGGGCAGAAAAACTATTCTGAACATACTCTACTTTTTGAATTGACAATTGTTGAGCCATGTTCATAGAGGGATTTGAAAGCAATCTTACGCTATCCGCTATAGGCAAAGCCTTAATAACTGCACAGCGATAAGTTGTACTTTCTCAAAGCAGGGTCTGTATTCAAGGTACTAAAAATTATAATTGATAGCTGTGTTTTGAAACCCGAACCCTGTCCTATTAATAG
>DATGXN010000010.1:0-3262 GCA_035298945.1 Chitinophagaceae bacterium
AAGACACGCTAATCGCGGGGGATGGTCTTTGTAATGAAAAGGTGGTTGACATTGTAGTGAAAGAGGGACCTGAACGCGTGCGGGAGATCATCGACTGGGGTGCAAGATTTGACAAGGAAGATGATGGCGATTATGCACTCGGTAAGGAAGGTGGCCACAGTGAATCCAGGATCCTGCACTATAAAGATGTAACAGGAAAGGAAATGGAAAGGGCGCTGCTGGACGCAGTAAAATCCAAGCCCAATATCAGGATCATCAGCCACTGTTTTGTGGTGGACCTGATCACACAACACCATCTTGGATACCTGGTGATGAAATCCACTCCGGACGTGATTTGTTATGGTGTTTACGCGCTGAATCTTGAAAACAACCAGATCGAAAAGATACTTGCGAGGGTGACGGTACTGGCTACGGGCGGGAACGGGCAGATCTACAGAACCACCACTAACCCTGCTATTGCCACGGGCGATGGTGTTGCGATGGTATATCGTGCAAAAGGCAGGATTGAGAATATGGAGTTTATCCAGTTTCATCCCACTGCCTTATATGAGCCAGGTGTAAAAGGGCAGTCGTTCCTTATTACAGAAGCCGTGAGAGGCGATGGAGGTATATTGAGAAACAAGTCGGGCGAAGCCTTCATGGAACGGTATGATGAGCGCAAGGATCTCGCTCCGCGCGATATTGTGGCCCGTGCCATAGATAGTGAGATGAAGATCAATGGTACAGAGCATGTATGGCTTGACTGTACCCATATGGATCATGACAAATTCCTTCATCATTTCCCCAATATCAATGAGAAATGTTTATCGATAGGCATTGATGTGCGGAAAGATTTCATTCCGGTTTCGCCGGCAGCACATTACAGTTGCGGAGGGATCAAAACAGATGAGTTTGCACGTACCACAGTTCATAATCTTTATGCGGTAGGAGAGTGCGCTTCCACAGGTTTGCATGGCGCCAACAGGCTTGCCAGCAATTCACTGCTTGAGGCCATGGTGTTTGCACATCGCGCTTACCTGGATGCTACCCAGAAGATCCATCAAACCACGATCATGGATGGTGTACCAGACTGGAGCACGGCAGGAACTACGGCCCCCAAAGAAATGATCCTGATCACCCAAAGCCTGAAAGAGCTTCAATTGGTAATGACGGATTATGTGGGTATTGTAAGATCCAATGTGCGTCTTGAACGTGCCAGCAGAAGATTGGATCTGTTGCACGAAGAGACTGAAGAATTGTACAGGCAGACCATTGTATCACCGCAATTATGTGAACTCAGGAATATGATCACCGTTTCTTACCTGGTGGTGAAAGGGGCATCGTTCAGGCAGGAGAGTCGTGGTCTCCATTATAATACAGACCATCCGTATAAAGCCAGGCTGGTGCAGAATATCGTTTTATAAAATCATTATGTATTATTTAGTTTACGTTCCGTTATATATTCTTTCTCTCTTGCCCTGGTTTGTCATGTACAGGATCTCTGATTTCCTGACCTTCCTGGTGTATAATGTATTCAAGTATCGGAAAGATGTTGTGCTTTCCAACCTGGCCATTGCTTTTCCGGAAAAAACGCAAGCGGAAAGGAATAAGATCGCAAAGGATTTTTATCGTTTGCTGATGGACACGATTGTGGAGACCATCAAACTGATATCCTTGTCGAAGAAAGGTGTGATGAAGAAATTCACCGGGGATGCATCAGTGATCAATGAGGTGATGGATAAGGGAAGAAACCTTACGGTATTGGCCATGCATAATTTCAACTGGGAGATCGTTAACCACAACGTGTCGATGCAGCTGAAATACCCTTTCATAGGCGTGTATATGCCATTGAGCAATAAGATATTTGAAAGGCTGATTGCGGATATGCGTACCCGTTATGGCACCATCATCATCCCTGCTCCTAAGTTCAAGACAGATTTTATCAAGTACGCCCATACCCATCATATACTTGCCCTGGTGGCAGACCAGAATCCCGGCAACCCTGAAAATGCCTATTGGGAGCCGTTTTTTGGCAAGATGACTCCTTTTGTAAAGGGCCCTGAAAAAGGTGCGCGGTTAAGTGGGAATGCAGTGCTGTTCGGGCATTTCTATCCCATGCGCAGGGGGCATTACACTTTCGACTGGAAGATCGCAACCTACAATGCTGCAGAACTGGCAGAAGGTGAACTCACGAAGATGTATGTAGCGTATGTGGAAGACTGCATTCGTAAACACCCCGAGAATTATCTTTGGAGCCACAGAAGATGGAAATACTCTAAGTAGATAGAGAGTTAGGGAAATAGGGAGATAGGAAGCTTCCTATCTCCCTATTTCCCTAACTCTCTATCTAATGTTATTGTTTCTGCAACAATTCGTCAATCGCTTTCCATCCGCCAATTACATTCCTGATATTATGTATCCCCTGCCTCTTCAATAAAGAGCAGGCAATGGTGCTGCGGTAGCCACCTGCGCAGTGCACATAAATATTATCTGTGTCTTCGATCATGGCCATGGACCCTGGATCTTTTAATTTTTCGAGCGGGAGGTTTTCAGCATCGTCCACATGCCCGGCATCGAATTCTGTTTCTTTTCGCACGTCAAGTACAACAAGGTTTTCATCGAATGGAAGATCCATGATCAGTTCATCGGGGTCAACATTGATCAGGAGGTCAAATTCTTCACCCGCATCTTTCCATGCAGGGAAGCCGCCTTTAAGATAGCCGATGAAGTTTTCAAATCCTACCCGTGCCAGGCGCACAATGCTTTCTTCTTCTTTTCCCGGTTCGGTGACAAGCAGGATGTCTTTATCGTATGGCAATAACATCCCGCCCCATTCCGCATATCTTCCTTCCAATCCAAGAAATACAGATTCCGGTACATAGCCATCTGCAAAAACTTCAGCCGTTCTGGTATCCACGATCACAAATTCTTTCCCTTCTTCTTTCCATTCCTTTACCGTTTCTACGGCTACCGGATTCATTCCTTTTTGGAGGATGGCATCAAGTGGATCATAACCTTCTTTGTTAATCCTGGCATTTAGTGCAAAATAGGATGGCGGTGCAGCCAGGCCGGTTGTGACCGCCTTAATGAATTCGTCTTTATCCTCCGCCAGCAAAGCATAGTTGGTCTGCTTCTCCTGGCCAATCGTGCTTTGGGTTTCAGGACCGATATTCTTACCACAAGAACTTCCGGGTCCATGCGCAGGATATACGATCACATGGTCGGGGAGGGTTTTTATTTTGGTCTGAAGGGATCTGAAGAGCAGTGCCGCCAGTTCTTCTGA
>DATGXN010000011.1:0-9798 GCA_035298945.1 Chitinophagaceae bacterium
AGACTTTTTCCTTCGATTGGATCCTGTTCAATGCCGTTTACGATTTTTGGAGAAGGTATTCTTGTTGCTTCATAAATAGTGGGAGCGATATCGATCACATGCCCAAATTGAGAACGGACTTCACCTTTTGCCTTTATGCCCTGGGGCCACCTGATCACCATGCCATTTCTTGTACCGCCAAAATCAGATGCCACCTGTTTGGTATACGAAAAAGGCGCGTCCATGGCCACAGCCCATCCGGCAGCGTAATGTGGATAGGTGTTAGGTCCGCCCCATTCATCATAATGCTTCAGCATATCAGGAACTGTTTCCGGCACACCACTGAAATAGGTCATCTCGCTGAACATGCCATTCATCTGGCCTTCAGCACTGGCGCCATTATCACCTGCGATATAGATAAATATTGTATTATCCATCTCGCCTAATTCTTCAATGGCGGACACCAATCTTCCCACCTCATAGTCGGTCTGCTCAGCAAACCCTGCATAAACTTCCATCTGCCTGGTGAACAGCTTCTTTTCATCTGCAGATAGTTTGTCCCAGTCTTTGATGTCTTCAGGCTTGGGTGCAAGCTTAGTTTCCTTGGGCACGATACCCAGTTTTTTCTGTCGCTCAAGGGTTTCCTGCCTGAGGATATCCCAACCCTGGTCAAATTTGCCTTTGTATTTGTCTGCCCACTGAATGGGTACATGGTGTGGTGCATGCGTAGCGCCGGGAGCGAAATAGATGAAGAATGGTTTTTCGGGAGTCAGGGCCTGCTGGAACCTTACCCAACTAATGGCCTGGTTGGTCATATCAGTAGTAAAATGGTAATTGGGGTCTTTGGGGAGTTCAACCTGGGCCACTCCATCATAGATCAGCGGAGCCCATTCATTGGTTTCTCCGCCTATGAATCCATAAAACTTGTCGAAGCCTGATCGTGTAGGCCACCTGTCCATAGAACCTGATATAGAAATCTCCCAGGGTGGTGTTTCATGATACTTCCCAAATGCTGCAGTAGAAAATCCATTTTGCCTCAATACTTCCGCCATGGGGGTGATAGACTGCGGCCTTACACCGGTGTTGCCTGCATAAGTTGTGGCAGTCTCCATAATGGAACCCGCATTATTACTGTGATGGTTATATCCCGTCAACAATGCCACACGGGTTGGAGAGCAAAGTGCCGTGGTATGAAATCGGTTGTATGTCAATCCTTCAGCGCCCAGCTTGTCGAGTACCGGCATGTTCACGGGTCCTCCAAAATGACTGGAAGCGCCAAATCCCATATCGTCAATCAGTACGATTACCACATTAGGCGCGCCTTTTGGAGCTTTCACTTCAAAGCGTTCAGGGGATTTGGCATTGCGAACGTCAAGCTCAGTAGATCGTTGACGCTTTGGTTCTTTGATCGGTAGAACGGTTCGGTCGAGATCACCAACTGATGTTGGCGCGGCAGCGGTTTCTTCCGGTTTTTGGGTATTACAGTTGAAGGATAGGCCTATGGCCAGCACAGCCATGATTAAAGGCAGTACAGTGTTTCTCGGCATAACAAATTTTTAAAAGAAAATAGATGAACTTGAGAAACGAATGTAACTGAATTGCATATAAATAGGAATGACATAAATCAGATAACGGTTAATTGTAGTCAGGATGGAGTTTCGGTGGTTAAGTGCGGATTACCTAGTTTTGCTGATGTCTGCAATTGTTACCATAACCTTCAGTCCCTGTATCGATAAGAGTACTTCGGTTAGGGAACTGCTCCCTGAAAAAAAACTAAGATGTGCCGTGCCAATGCTTGATCCAGGAGGTGGGGGTGTGAATGTGGCGAGGGCGATCCATAAACTCGGGGGCGAGGCTCTGGCGGTATTTCCATCGGGTGGATATACGGGCAAGCAATTCAATGCCTTGCTCAGCGCTGAAAATATCCCTTCCTGCATAATTGAGACAAAGAATGAAACCAGGGAGAACATTATTGTGGTGGATGAATCTACCAGCAAACAATACCGGTTCGGAATGCCGGGAACGGAGTTGACTCCTGCAGAATGGCAACAATGTCTTGATGAAGTGAATAAAATGGAAGGGCTGGAATTCATTGTAGCGAGCGGAAGTTTGCCTCCGGGTGTGCCTATGGATATTTATGCAAGGCTTGCGGTGATCGCAAAAAAGAAAAACGCAAAACTTGTGATCGATACTTCCGGTGAAGCGCTTAGGCATGCTTCTGATGAAGGTGTATATCTTTTAAAACCCAACCTGGGAGAACTTGCATCGCTGATTGGAAGAGAGCGGCTTGAAGAAAGCGAATTGGAAGAAATCGGAAAGCAATTTGTATTAAATGGGCATTGTGAAGTGCTGGTTGTTTCTCTTGGTGGTGCCGGTGCAGTTCTGATCACAGCCAATGAAATGCACCACGTAGTGCCGCCCAAAGTGGATGCAAAAAGTGTAGTGGGTGCGGGAGACAGTATGGTGGCAGGCATGGTGTTGTCACTTTCGCGGCATTTGCCTATGAATGAAGTGCTGCAAATAGGTGTTGCCTGTGGTACTGCTGCAACGCTTAACCCCGGGACGGATCTCTGCAGAAAAGAAGACGTAGAGATGCTGCTCAAAATGATCAGGGAAGCAGCAGCGATTGCCTGATTTTTACAGTCTCATTTTTTCATCATGTCCATTCGGTTCTGCATCATATTCACTTCATTCATCTTGTTGAATAACCTGGTTTACGGGCAGGGGCATGTATTAAGGGATACTTCATTGATCACTGCGGAGCAGTTTAAAAACCTGAACGAGCAGTACGGGAAGAATAAGAAGATTCCCCCGGGGTTCGAAAAGCTCGCCCTTTATACCCTTTCGTTTTTCCCCGAATTGAAGAATCATCGGATTGAATTCAAATTAAGAGACGAAGGTGCTCCGCTTTCTTCCAGGCCGGCCTGGGGTACAATTTTCAGAAGTGCGGGTAAAAGGACTTATATGGTGTTTTTGCACAGTGGGAAGGATAGTTCTGATTTCGGATCCATCTTTCGAAGGGCCACGATTCCGGCCCAGATTGGGATTTTGGGTCATGAATTGAGCCATATCGTCAATTTCTCCAAAAAGACGAGCATGGGTCTGATAGGAATTGGGATATCCCATGTATCCAAGCCCTATATGGATCGATTTGAGTTTTATACTGACAGCCTCTGTATTGCCCACGGCCTGGGCTATTACCAGTTGGAGTGGGCTGCCATGTTTGACAAGATGATTGCGAACAGTGGCCAGCCGGATCCCTTCAAAAACAAGAATACCCCAACGGGGGAAAGGTATATGAGTGCCGCTACCATACAGGATTATATGAAAAAGATGGGTTACTGACCTCATAAAATTCATCCGGAACTGGTTGAAAATTTTGCCAAAAATGAAAAAACCCTATCTTTGCCCTCCCGAAAACGAAAGGATCGGTAGGTTAGTGGGTTAGAATACGTGTTAAAAGATATTTGGATCGGTAGTTCAGTTGGTTAGAATGCCGCCCTGTCACGGCGGAGGTCGCGGGTTCGAGTCCCGTCCGGTCCGCAAAGCCCCATCATTGGGGCTTTTGCATTTATGTTCTTCTAAGTGTATATCATACAAAGTGAAGTCGATGGGTCCTTTTACAAAGGGGAGGACAACCAGACACCTTTCCCTTTATGAAACGGCTAGCATTTAAGGTGTCCTAACCGGGAAGGGGTTGATGGAATGATTATTGCCATTGAATACAGAATGCCCTTCCTGATGATTCCTGTTTTGGAAGGCAGTCTCAGAATGACAGGTGTAAAGGGTTTTTTAATTCATTAACCTACAAACCTAGTTTTCTTATGTCGCACGCAATTACAACCGGCAAAATCGACCTCAGGCAATCTTTTGGCCTCACCTTGTTACGCTTTGCGCTGGGTGCTATTCTGATCTGGAGAGGGTTCGAATTTGTCAGGGACAGTGCCAGGTTGAAATCGCTCACAGAGCAAACTGGTGTTGGTATATTTTCGCAAAATGCAGGGGCAATTGCTTTAGTGGTAACTATACTCACCTTGCTCTGCGGTTTTTTTATTTTTGTTGGACTTTTTACCAGGCTGTCCTCCATTGTTCAGATACCTATTGTACTCGTAGCCATTCTTTTTGTTAATGTAAAACATATTGAACGCAGTGGTTTTGAATTAATCCTTGCCATAGTCGTTCTGCTTCTGCTGATCCTATTTGCTATAAAAGGCAGTGGGTCGATTTCTGCTGATGAATATTTTCGCAGAGGGGCAGCCATGGATAGAGATTCCGATAAGTTTTTTTAGCTCAGCTGCATGTCAATAAAGATCTTAGGTCCCTGATTATTCTTTCTTTAAATCAAACACAATCCGGGCGTTTGTCTGTTCATCTGAAGAAATAAATACTTCATAACGCCTGGTCTCTGCGATTACATACATCAGTGAGGTGTTAGGTGGAATCGAGCCCAGGTTGTTGGCTACCATAACCAGTTCGTGATGTGGATGGCTTGAGTCTATTTTAATCGTAAAACTCAGGGCCTTCTCTGATAATCTGACCCTTGACAACACCAGTATATTGTTATGGTAAACAGAGACCGTGTCGCCATCAATCTGGCCATTATCGAATAACTCAATTTTGATCTCTCCAGGACCTGTCTCAAATTTCTTCACCACCGGATTTGATCTGTTGAGGATTGGCGCAGGTGGTGGGTTGGTACGGGTAACGGGTAATCTGGTTGAGCTGTCTTTTTCTGTCCGCGTAATTTCGGCGGGTTTAGAAGCCTTAGATTTCTTCTGATCCCCGGTAGCAGGTGGGACTGCTTTGGTCACTGGCTTCGATGTTGATTTTTTTACGGGAGTGGAAGGGGAATTTTTTTTACCAACAGGAGTTGACAATGGTGAATCACTCTTTTTTACATTATTGTTTGAAAGAGGTGCTGATTTTTTTGCTGTAGGTACGAGAGCTTTCCTTTCGACCGGCGGAGGGGTAAGTACACATTCCCTGAAGGTGATATCATCAACCGCAAAATCGTTACCACAGCCACCTGGTGAGTAGTTGATCATCGTGATAAAAAGATTGCTTTCTCCTTTAGGCATTGTGAACATCATGTCGAATTTATTCCAGTCAGGCCTGCCTGATCGCGGCAGGTTGCCTGTATTCAATTCAAAAACCAATTTGCCAGCAGATGACATCACCTGTATAGTAATATTTGGCAGCAAAGGGAAAGGGCATTTTTCCGAGGGCCTGCATAGGTTCAGCATCCAGATAGAAAATTCATAATGCGCACCTCCTTTCAAACCACTCACGGTGGTATTGAAGAATTCTCCGCTGTGGTAAGATGCATTTACCAAAAGCATTTGCCCGTCATTATCCCCGGGTGTATGATCCTGGTTCAATGTGATCCAGTCGCCACGAAAACAGTCACTGGTGCTTGAAGCATAGCTGTAGTGCCCGTCAGTGGGACAGGTGTTGTATACACGTCTATAATTGTTTAAGTTACGGGTGTTGATGTCAATAGCGTCGCTGTTCCCGAAATTTATGATGGCCCTGGTTTCTTTCAATATACAGGTACCCGTTTGAGCCTGCAGCAATTGAAAGCATTGGATCAATATGAGAATCCACTTTATCACTTCATCCTCATTGACTTGATAAATTAAACGAAGCGGAACAACTACATCTTATCAACGGGATATTGGTCGTTTTTTGCAAGAGACAAAACATAACTCATCAAATTTTCCAATTCCTGCAAACTCGAAGGTTTAACTAAAAAATCATCAGCTCCAAACTGAAGGCATTCATTTCTTAAAACAGAGTACTTCGACGTACTCCATAGTATCTTGGGAATGGATTCGTATCGTTTTATTTCTCCCATTTGCTGAAGAAGTTGTATTCCGGTGAACTCCGGCAAATTGAAGTCCAGCAGGATCAGGTTGGGCAGGTCACCGTCTTGCAGACTCTCCAGGTAGCTCATCACTTTTCCTCCTTTACTGATAAATTCCAGTTTGCATTCAGGGTCGATCATTATGATCATTTCATGGATCATCTCCTGATCATCGATATCGTCTTCCGCGATCAAGATAAAAGTGGGAGTGGTTTTTAACACGTTATACTGTGATTTTGGGTTTTAAGGCAATTACAAAAACCAAAAGCTGATCGGACATAGGTAATATGTTGGCAGATTAATTATAGCATTCACCTACAAATTGGTCACCACTACACAAAATTTAAGCAGCCTGCCTGTCATGTTCTCGGATTTGCCGGGTACGGATTGACTTTCAGAATTGTTGTTGGTGGCTCGAATTAATTTAACCCAAGCCTGAACTCAACATGGTACCGAAGAAGAAAAACAATTCCAACGCCATTGCAGACTCTCCGGACAATGCCACACTCGAAAAAAATATTGTGGCGGAAACGCCACAATTGCAGCTCCCGGAACCGGCTATTAAAACGGCTTCCGGAACTGAAGTCAAACTCGATAGCCGGGAACTCCTCAGAATATTAATGGAGGTGAAAAATGGCAATTTCAATGTCCAGATGCCTTATGACCTGGTAGGCATAGATGGAAAGATCTGTGATACGTTGAATGAGATCATATTCCTGAATGCAACACTAACTAAAGAACTGGATCTCGCCAGGGATATCATAGGAACACAGGGTAAGCTCAATCATCGGGTGGAGTTACCCAGAACGGCAAGGGGCTCCTGGCATTCGGCAGCTTCTTCGATCAATACACTGATCTCTGACCTGGTGCATCCCACTATTGAGATCGCACACGTGATCAGTTCCGTTGCCAAAGGCAACCTTTCACAGGAGATGTCCCTTACTATCGAAAATCACGTTTTACAGGGAGAGTTTGCGCGCATAGCCACGGAAGTGAATGATATGGTCAAGCAGCTGAATTTGTTTTCCATGGAAGTAACGCGCGTGGCGCGTGAAGTGGGATCGGAAGGAAAACTGGGCGGGCAGGCAAAAGTAAAGGGTGTTGCGGGCGTGTGGAAAGATCTTACTGATTCGGTGAACCAGATGGCTGGTAATCTTACCGCACAGGTGCGAAATATTGCTGAAGTGACAACCGCTGTGGCGAAGGGAGATCTTTCCAAGAAGATCACGGTGGATGTGCAGGGAGAAATACTTGAATTGAAAAACACCATCAATACAATGGTGGATCAATTGAATTCATTCTCTTCAGAGGTGACCCGCGTTGCCCTGGAAGTGGGAACAGAAGGTAAGCTTGGTGGGCAGGCGAAGGTTCAGGGAGTGGGTGGTACGTGGAAAGACCTGACAGAGTCAGTGAATCAGATGGCCTCCAACCTCACTGGCCAGGTGCGGAATATTGCTGAAGTGACCACTGCGGTTGCCCGTGGCGACCTATCCCGTAAGATCACTGTGGATGTTAAAGGAGAGATCCTGGAATTAAAGAATACGATCAATACCATGGTGGACCAGCTGAATTCATTTTCTGCTGAGGTTACCCGTGTGGCCAGGGAAGTGGGGTCAGAAGGGAAATTAGGAGGGCAGGCTACTGTGAAAGGCGTTGGTGGTGTATGGAAAGATCTGACCGAATCGGTTAACCAGATGGGATCCAACCTGACAGCCCAGGTGAGAAATATCGCAGAGGTAACTACGGCCGTAGCCAATGGTGATCTTTCGAAAAAAATCACAGTGGATGTACAGGGTGAGATCCTTGAATTGAAGAATACGATCAACACGATGGTTGACCAGTTGAATTCATTTGCTTCGGAAGTGACCCGTGTGGCACTGGAAGTAGGTACGGAAGGTAAACTGGGAGGACAGGCCAAGGTACAGGGAGTAGGAGGTACCTGGAAAGACCTGACTGATTCAGTGAACCAAATGGGATCTAATCTTACAGCGCAGGTTCGGAATATTGCTGAAGTAACTACTGCAGTGGCTAACGGTGATCTCTCAAAAAAGATTACCGTGGATGTGGCAGGAGAGATCCTGGAGCTAAAGAAAACCATCAACACGATGGTGGATCAATTGAACTCTTTTGCATCGGAGGTGACCCGTGTGGCATTGGAAGTGGGAACGGAAGGTAAACTGGGTGGGCAGGCCAAAGTGCAAGGCGTTGGAGGTACATGGAAAGATCTTACCGAATCTGTGAATCAAATGGGATCTAATCTTACGGCCCAGGTGAGAAATATTGCAGAAGTGACCACAGCGGTTGCCAAAGGTGATCTGTCGAGAAAGATCACCGTAGATGTAAAAGGAGAGATCCTTGAATTAAAGAACACCATTAACACGATGGTGGACCAGTTGAATTCATTTGGTTCAGAAGTTTTCCGTGTTGCCCGCGAAGTGGGATCAGAAGGTAAGTTGGGAGGGCAGGCAGACGTTCCCGGTGTGGAAGGACTATGGAAAGACCTGACCGACTCCGTAAATAAAATGGCTTCCAACCTGACATCACAGGTTAGAAATATTGCAGAAGTAACAACGGCCGTTGCTAATGGAGACCTTTCAAGAAAGATCGAAGTTGATGTCAAAGGCGAGATCCTTGAACTGAAAAACACAATTAACACCATGGTGGAACAGCTTCGGGGATTTGCCTCCGAAGTAACCCGTGTGGCGAGGGAAGTAGGAACAGAAGGTAAACTCGGTGGCCAGGCTAACGTACCTGGTGTTGCAGGAACCTGGAAAGATCTTACTGACTCGGTCAACCAGATGGCGGGTAACCTGACTGCGCAGGTAAGAAATATCGCAGATGTGGCTATCGCCGTAGCAAACGGGGATATGTCAAGAAAGATCACTGTTGATGTGCGTGGCGAGATCCTGCAACTGAAGGAAACACTGAATACCATGGTTGACCAACTGCGTGCTTTTGCTTCTGAAGTAACGCGTGTGGCCAGGGAAGTGGGCACAGATGGCAAATTAGGAGGACAGGCCTTTGTGCCCGGCGTTGCAGGAACCTGGAAAGATCTGACAGACTCTGTCAATCAGATGACTGGTAATCTTACTTCGCAGGTAAGAAATATTGCAGAAGTGACAAAAGCTGTGGCTTCCGGTGACTTGTCTAAAAAAGTGACCATCGATGTAAAAGGTGAAATCCTTGACCTGAAGAATACTATTAACACGATGGTGGATCAGTTGAACTCATTTGCTTATGAAGTAACGCGTGTAGCCAGGGAAGTGGGTACCGAAGGTAAACTGGGCGGACAATCAGAGGTGCAGGGCGTGGCAGGTACCTGGAAAGATCTGACGGATTCGGTGAATATGATGGCATCCAACCTGACCAACCAGGTGCGGGGTATAGCCAAAGTAGTTACAGCTGTGGCAACCGGAAACCTGAAGCAAAAATTGTCTATTGTATCGCAAGGAGAAGTTGCCCAGTTGACAGATACGATCAATGAGATGATCGATACGCTGGCACTGTTTGCAGATCAGGTAACAACCGTAGCCAGGGAAGTAGGTGTTGAAGGCAGGCTGGGAGGCCAGGCCAGTGTACCCGGTGCATCAGGCATATGGAAGAATCTTACTGAGAATGTGAACCAGCTTGCGGAAAACCTGACCACACAGGTACGCGCCATATCTGAGGTTGCATCTGCAGTTACAAAAGGTGATCTCACGCAGATGATCAGGGTGGATGCAAAAGGCGAAGTGGAGGAGTTGAAAGATACCATCAATCAAATGATCGCTAACCTTAAGCAAACTACGTTGAGGAACCAGGAGCAGGACTGGTTGAAATCCAACCTGGCTCAGTTCACGCAAATGTTGCAGGGGCAGAAAGATCTGAATACTGTGACCCGGAGGATATTGTCTGAGTTGGCACAAGTGGTGAATGCCCAGAAAGGGATGTTCTATATCCTGGAACAGAACGAGAGC
>DATGXN010000012.1:0-5131 GCA_035298945.1 Chitinophagaceae bacterium
CTCTGTGTCTCCGCGTTCCTCTCTGTGTCTCCGCGTTCCTCTCTGTGTCTCCGCGTTCCTCTCTGCGTCATACCTATTTGACCGCCTGTTTCGATAACAGAAAAACACTTGCTCCCAACACCACCACAATGCCCAGGGCTAACCGCAGACCTGTTTCATGCGCCACAAATCCGATAATGGGAGGACCGATCAGGAATCCGGTGAACCCTATGGTGCTGACTGCCGCAAGGGCAACACTGGGTTTCAATGTTTCACTTTTTCCCGCAATGGTATAAGAAATAGGAATGATGGTGCTTACACCAAAACCCACCATGGCAAATCCTATAATAACAAGTGAAGGGATGCGCGTGGCCAATGCCAGCGTCATTCCTGCAGCGATCAGAATGCCATCCAGTATCAATACTTTCTTATACCGCAAGGCCGATATCAATCTATCGCCAGTGAATCTTCCAACAGCCATCGTGAATGCGTAGGCAGTGAATCCCGTTGTGCTCACCTTCTCCGGATCGTTCAGCACTTCTTTATAATACAATGCACTCCAGTCTGCCATGGCCCCTTCACACAGCGTGCAGCATAAACAGATGATGCCGATGATCATCAATGCCCTGTCTGGCATTGCCAGTAATTTCTTGCCTTCTTCTTTTTTATCGTCATGCGGTATCAGGAAGAAATAAGTGATCACGCTAAGCAGGAGCACCGGGAATAATACAACAAGATAATGATCAGCCGTGCTCATCTGTTTTTTTAACGACCATCCTCCAACAAGTGCACCGCAAAGGGCTCCCACACTCCAGAGTCCATGAAAAGATGCCAGGATTGGTTTATCATAGGCATGTTGCACATCCAGCCCCTGTGTGTTCATGGCGATGTTCACGTTATCACCCATGAACCCGAAGATGAACAGAGACACAGAGAGGGCAAACACAGAAGAGCACCATGATAGAGAACACAGAGACGCAGCGTATAAGATCATTGATATTACACTCATGAACCGGCTGCCGAACCTGTCAACAGCCCATCCAGCAAATGGAAGAGCTATAAACGAACCCAGGGGCAACATAAAAAGTACGCCGCCAAGTTCGGCCTCGTTCAGGTCAAATGTTTCTTTGAATGCGGGTATGCGTGATGCCCAGCTGGAGAAAATAAAACCACAAATGAAAAACAAAACAGCGACAGCGTAACGGGCATGTTTCACTTGCATTGAACCCATATTCAAAATTAACTAATTGAATAATTAAAAAAGGGTTGCATTACTGCAACCCTTACATATTTCAATTCGTGAACTCGTCAGTCTTTTGCAGCACCTTCTACCAGCACAACAACCCTGTTATTGATCACTTCCATAAAACCACCGCTGATCTTATAATTGGTGTTGTTGGTACCAGTTTTATCATTCAGCACTTTCAGATTACCAGCACCCAAAGCACTTACCATAGGCGCGTGTTTTTCCAGCACTTCAAATGAACCGCTGATGCCTGGCAACTGAATGCCATAGACATTTCCGCTGAATAATTTTTTTTCCGGTGTCAATATCTCAAGTTCCATTTTATTGCTGTTTAAATCTGCGTTCTTCTCTGCGTCTCCGCGTTCTTCTCCGTGTCTCTGCGTTACCCTTATTTCGCTGCCTCAATCATCTTCTTACCCTTCTCGATCGCATCTTCAATTGTACCCACCAGGTTGAATGCCGCTTCAGGATATTCATCCACTTCGCCATCCATGATCATGTTGAAACCACGGATCGTGTCTTCAATGCTTACGAATACACCTTTCAGACCTGTGAACTGCTCAGCCACGTGGAAAGGCTGTGACAGGAAACGCTGTACCCTGCGCGCACGTGATACGATCAGTTTATCATCTTCACTCAATTCATCCATACCCAGGATCGCGATGATGTCCTGCAGTTCCTTATAACGCTGAAGGATACCTTTCACCCTGTTAGCACAGTTATAGTGTGCATCACCCACAATAGCAGGTGTAAGGATACGTGAAGTAGAATCCAATGGATCCACCGCAGGGTAGATACCAAGGTCAGCGATCTTACGACTCAATACAGTTGTTGCATCAAGGTGGGCAAATGTTGTTGCCGGCGCCGGATCGGTAAGGTCATCCGCAGGTACATAAACCGCCTGAACAGATGTGATTGAACCATTACGGGTTGAAGTGATCCTTTCCTGCATCAGACCCATCTCGGTTGCCAGGGTTGGCTGATATCCCACCGCAGATGGCATACGTCCCAGCAACGCTGACACTTCTGAACCCGCCTGTGTGAAACGGAAGATATTATCTACGAAGAAAAGAATGTCTTTACCTTTTCCGCTGCCATCTCCATCACGGAAATATTCAGCAACGGTAAGTCCGCTGAGCGCCACACGGGCACGGGCTCCCGGGGGTTCGTTCATCTGACCGAATACGAAAGTGGCTTTTGAATCTTTCAGCCCCTCCATATCCACTTTAGACAGATCCCAACCGCCTTCTTCCATGCTATGCTTGAAAGCATCACCATATTTCATGATACCGGCTTCGATCATCTCACGCAGCAGATCATTACCTTCACGGGTACGCTCACCCACACCTGCAAATACGGAAAGACCACCGTAACCTTTCGCGATATTATTAATAAGCTCCTGGATCAATACGGTTTTACCAACACCAGCACCACCGAACAGACCGATCTTACCACCTTTTGCATAAGGCTCGATCAGGTCAATCACCTTGATACCAGTGAACAGCACTTCAGATGCCGTACTCAGGTTTTCAAACAATGGGGGTTTTGCGTGGATCGGGCGACCACCTACTTTACTTACCTGGGGAAGACCATCGATCGCATCGCCGGTTACGTTGAACAAACGACCGTTGATCGCTTCGCCTACAGGCATGGCTATCGCAATGCCAGTGTCAACTACTTCCATTCCGCGTGTAAGACCTTCAGTACCATCCATGGCGATACAACGTACGCTGTCCTCTCCAAGATGTTGCTGAACTTCCATCACCAGCTTCTCACCGTTGGGACGGCGGATCTCTAATGCGTTATAAATTTCTGGTAATTGCCCCTGAAACTGTACGTCCAGTACCGCTCCAATGATTTGCTTGATTTTACCCGTATTGGCCATATTAAAAAATTAATTAATGCGAGGGTTTATATTTGCCGCAAAGATAGGGAAATCGAATCTGATAAATGTGATTAATGAGAAGAAACCCCGACTAAGTCGGGGCAAGTTGTGGGAAATGAAATAGGGAAAATTCGAGCTGATTCAATTAACCGTTATATGGCCTGAAATCGCCCAAACAACCTACATTTATAATATATATGTCCAACGCATGAACGAAGATTTCTACAAGGTAAAACCCCAGCTCAGCCCGGAGGAAATCCAGGCAAAAGCTGAAAAAAAGGCCAAGAAAAAGGAAAAGAAAAAGACCGAGAAGGAAATTAAGACTGACAGGACCTTCGTTGCCTTCCAGAGAACCCTGCTTTCCTGGGTCAGGACCTCTACCAGCCTGTTCACTTTTGGCTTTGCGATCTGGAAACTGCTTGAACAGCAGGCTCAACTGCCCGGCGTTCACCCCATCCTCGACGCCATTTCACCCAAAATGATCGGGTTAATTATGATCCTTTCAGGCTTCATTGGCCTGCTGATGGCAGACCTGGCCTTTATCAAGATCTGCAAAAAGTTCGGACGCAGTCCAAAACTCACCTACATGGATCCGGCCATGTTGCAGTCTTACGTTATTCTATTGCTTTGTTTTACGAGCTTATTTGCTGTGTTTTACAGCAGGTTCCTTGCCTAGTCTTTAGCATCGTTGATCTCCAGCCAGAATCCGTCCGGATCCTGCAGATAGATCTGCTTTACACCATCAACCCGGTTGGTGACCGATTGTTTTTTGCCCGCCCAGTCTTCATAAGGAATGCCTGCTTTATTCAGCTTATCCAGGAAACTTTTCATGTCCGTGATACTGAAACAGAGATGACTGGTCTTCTCCCTTACCACGGTTTTGGTTTCACCGGATATGATATGAAGATGGGATTTAGGCCCGATACTGAACCAGGTATGCTTGCCATCGTGAAAGGGCTCAGGAATGGTATCCAACCCTATAAAATCCCGGTAAAAATTAGTTGACCGTTGGAGGTCTTTCACATAGAACGCAATATGATTCAATACAGGTTTGTTTACCTGCGCATCACTCACCTTCACCAGGGTGATGACAGCAATAAATAAGATGAGTTTTTTCATGATCCTTTGTTGCAGGTCAAGGTAAAGAATATGTTTAAACATCCCCACCATATTCTCCAACTTAATATGAAACTTGCCCCGTAAAATCCTCCACAAATGCATGCGCCCACAGCCTGTTTTAATAAATTCATTGTATGGAAAAACTGGTGATTATGACACCCAGTCTCTTCGATAAAGGCGCTCTTGTGGAAGCTGAAATCTACCAGAATGAAAGGTCATTTCTCTTACACAAGAACCAGGGCCTGAGCAGCAATACAAGGAGAGTTAAGATGCTGTTGGACACAGGAGCAAATATTTCCGGGCTCGATAGAAAACTGATTGATATGCTGCAGCTTCCCCATTATTCCGGGAAAGCATTCGTAGATGGAGCCGGAGGTTTGACCACCCTGGATATGTACAAATGCGTGTTATACCTTGACATCTTTAATCAGAAAGCACTTCCGCTCGACATTCTCGAAGGCCGGTTTGAAAACAGTCCTTACGATGGAATCATTGGCCGGGATGTATTGCGGTTTTGCTCTATGCATTACGATGGGCCCTCCAATTGTTTCCGACTCTCGGCGCCCGATTTTTGATCGTCCTGCATAAGCCTGGGGAATTGTTTTGTAGCTTAGACCATGACTTTGCATACGATTGCCTACCAGGTGGCGGACAGCATTGACCTGAAAGCATTTAAGTCAGGTTTCCCCTCTGAAGTCTATTACGAAGAACCTGATGAGGTTTTCTATGAGCTGGAAGATCGCAAGTACATCTACGTTTTTAAATACGGTGTAGTATGCTTCCTGAATTTTGATGAACTCAAGATCGCTGAGTTCATTCAGCTCCTCACCCCATTCTGCAGAAATAAATTTGAATTGAACCTGAGTGAGGAACTTTTAATCGAAACAGGAACCAGCGAAAAC
>DATGXN010000013.1:0-2545 GCA_035298945.1 Chitinophagaceae bacterium
GGATTCTGGTCAACCATCTCGATCTGGGAAATATCTTCTAGATCACCGGAGATGGCTTTATGAGAACCCACTTTTTCGCCAAACTCGCCCTTCATCTTACTGATCGCAGGATATAAGATCTGTTTGACCAGGGTGGTTTTACCACTACCGCTTACGCCACTCACCACACAAAGTATATTCAGCGGAAATTTCACATTGATGTTCCTGAGATTATTCTGCCTGGCGCCTTCCACCACGATAGACCTTGTCCATTTCCTCGGCTTTGCGGGAGGATCTATACTCAGTTCGCCTTTCAGGTATTTACCTGTGAGGCTGTTCTCATTGTTCACAATCGCATCGTAGTCTCCTTCGGCGATCACCTGGCCTCCCAAATGACTGGCCAGGGGACCCATGTCAATGATATGGTCAGCCTCCCTCATCATCAGTTCGTCGTGTTCAACTACCACCACGGTATTATCCAGGTCCCTGAGATTCTTGAGTACCGTGATCAGCCTTTCGGTATCCCGGGAATGAAGACCTATGCTGGGTTCATCAAGTATATAAAGGGAATTTGTCAGGTTAGAACCGAGGCTTCGTGTGAGTTGAATGCGCTGGCTTTCCCCACCGCTTAAGCTATTGGCCAGCCTGCTCAGGCTCAGGTAACCCAAACCAACATCGATCAGTGTTTTCAACCTCTGCCTCACCTCAATGAGTATGCGCTTGGCTACCTGTTGTTCAAACTCGCTGATCTCCAGCTCATCGAACCAACGGTCCAGGTCCCGGACCTGCATTTCGGAAAGTTCGCCGATATGCTTACCCCCCACCTTCACATACAAGGCTTCATTCCGAAGCCTGTATCCTTTACAGGCAGTACATAATGTTCTGCCACGATAGCGCGACAATAAAACCCTGTATTGGACCTTATATAAATTCTGTTCTACTTCTTTAAAAAACTCGTTGATGCCATAAGCATCCCTGTTGCCCTCCCATAACTCACGGTAATGCTCATCCGAAAGATCGGCGATCGCCCTGTGAACCGGGAAACCGGATTTGGAAGCTCCTTTTACAAACTGGTCTTTCCATTTACCCAGCTTCTCTCCTTTCCATGGCGCTACCGCTCCCTCATAGACACTCAATCTCTTATCAGGGATCACAAGATCTTCATCAATACCAAGTATCTGTGAGAACCCTTCGCAAACAGGGCAGGCTCCAAACGGATTGTTGAATGAAAAAAGATTGGGTACCGGCTCTTCAAATTTGATTCCGTCCAGTTCAAATCTGTTGGAGAACTGAAGCATATGATCTTCATTCACAAGTATGTGCACTTCTCCTTCGCCTTCGTAAAATGCAGTGCCCGCGGAATCAGCAATACGATGAAGGTCATCTTCATCAAATTCTTTCTTCACCAGCCTGTCGATCAATACATAAGTGTCTGCCGAAGGTTTCCAGCTTTTCCATTCCATCATCTCCTCGATCCTTGAAAGGCCCTTGGCATGGGCATCGTATATCCTGGAAAAACCTTTCTGCATCAGGATATTAAGCTCTTCTTTTGCATCCCGCTTACCATGATAATGAAACCTGGTAAGTATATAGATCCTGTCACCGTCCTGCTGTTCATTGATCACCCTGATCAGATCGGTTACATCATCTTTCTTCACTTCACGTCCTGATACAGGAGATATGGTATGCCCTATCCTTGCAAACAATAAACGCAGGTATTCATAGATCTCCGTCATACTCCCAACCGTAGACCGGGGAGTGCGCGTAATTACTTTCTGTTCAATGGCAATGGCAGGACAAAGACCTTTGATATAATCAACATCAGGTTTATTCATCCTGTTAAGAAACTGGCGCGCATATGCACTCAGGGACTCTGCATAACGGCGTTGCCCTTCAGCATAAAGTGTATCAATGGTCAACGAAGATTTGCCCGATCCTGATACGCCTGTAACCACAATTAATTTATTGCGCGGGATTTCCACGCTGACGTTTTTGAGGTTATGAACTCTCGCGCCATGTATGAAAATATTGTGTGAAGAACTTTCTCCCGCCTGTATTTTCTCCTTCTTAACCTGCTTTTTCGTTTTCATGTAAGGACAACAAATGTACCCCAGAATATTGTTTAGCAAATACTTATCCGGCACCTACCCACCCAATCCGGACAAACCGGGCGCCAAAAAAATATTTTTAAAAAATTTGGTTAATTAACAAAATACCCTAATTTAGTCTTCCCAATATCCCAAGGAAAGACAAGAACTTCTATTCCCCCAACCCGAATAGGCTTCTCATCTCCCAAGGTTTATTGGTGTCCCAAATCCAAACCAATCAAAACCAAGAAGCCATGAAGTCCCTAACCAACTACACTGATCAACAGTTGATTCACCTGTTTCAAGATGGTGATTCTCAAGCCCTGGAAACCCTGATTATCCGTCACAAAGACAAGATTTACACGTCCATCTTCCTCCTCGTTAAAGACAAGTATCTCGCTGAAGACATCTTTCAGGATGTATTCATCCGCGTTATTGATACCGTACGTGGTGGCAGGTATACGGAAGAAGGTAAATTC
>DATGXN010000014.1:0-11421 GCA_035298945.1 Chitinophagaceae bacterium
ACTAAGTTCATTAAGTATGAACTGACCGCAGAGAAACGCCAGGGCCTTTTGCATTTTCTTTCGTTGCTGAAGACGTATAATACTCAAGTCTCCTTGTAATTTTTGTGTGCTGGCCGGTTAGTGTGCTAGCCGGAGAGTGCAAAAGATAAGCGGGGAAGAGGAAATCTTCCTTTTATCTTCCTGATTTGGCCTGGATTTCATTGCCCATATGTAAATACTGACACCAGAGGGGTTGGTTCAACAGCGTGCATTCTTATAGTGATAACTGCTCTCTCCATAAAGCAGCTTCGCATTTCACTTCTTTGAGGAACACTGTGAGTAAATCCAAATTTATACCTGCAACTCCCTTTGGAGTCGAGGGTCAGCAAACTGTGATAAATACATTAACCAGGGCGCGTTATGTCTCCTGATGCAGGAGTGCATTAAACTGATGAATATCCCTAAATCAGCAACATTGGTATAAAAAGCAGTAATCTGTATACAATTAGATTGGTTCATTCATCTCACCTTTACGTAATAGGGTTCACCTTAACATTAAATAACGGATTAGACAGTTAATTCAAAAAATTCAACATGAAATCAAAAATTTTCGGCCTGTTCATACTCGTTCTAATTGTGCAATCGTCCTACGCACAGCCGCAGGGAGCCATCACTACTGCCACAAACCCCACTGCGGCACAACAGGAAATTATCAACCTGTCTAAACAGAAATGGACCTGGATGTCTGACAAGAATGTAGATTCTTTGAATCTGCTGTTTGACGACAAATCCATGTTTATACACATGGGAGGGACCTGGGGAAAAACCGAGGAACTCGCTACCATCAAAAGCGGCGGTATATGGTATAAGAAAGCTGAAGTTTACGCAGTTGTTGTAAACATATTTGGCAACACCGCTATTCTGTTAAATGACATTGACCTGGAGGCGGTAGTGGGTGGGAATACCGTCACCAATCCTTTTATGGTCACTGAGGTGTACATCAAGGAGAAAGGAAAATGGAAGATGGGTTCACTTACTTTCTCACGATTGCTTAGGCCAGTTAAGATGAATAAATGAGAAAACCTGCGCTTGTTTTCACGCCCATCTGTTGGCCATTTTCCCAGGCCAATGTTGTTAAAATACCAATTAGCAAAGGCGATCCTTTCTGCACCTTTATGTATGGAAAGGAGATTGTTGGCTGAGAGGGTATTAAGTTTTGCTGAATGCGCCAGGCAGGTCTGCAGATCGCTGGAATATATCAAAGATAGCGACACGGCAAAACAATTGAAAAGAGCATCAACTGCTATCGGTGCGGCGGTATATGAAGCGCAATATGCAGAAAGCATTGACGATTTCATTCATAAAATGAAGATCGCCTTCAAGGAAGCCAATGAAGCGAAATTCTGGATGATGTATGCCCATGGGATGGTACCAATAACAAAAGAAACCCAGGATGAATTGGAGATCATTCAGAAGATCCTTAATAAAAGCATAGCCACGGCTATAAAACGACGGAAGCTTCAGGGCAAGCGATGATGGGTTTGGCGAAGTGAAGATTATGGAAAAAATCAGGGTAGACGGGGGCTTATAAACCCTAGAAGCATAATGGTGATCCGTTTGGCAAATGTGGGTGTCTCGGATATCGCTTCCCCGCTTATCTAATGCATTCTTCGGTTAACTTGTTAACCGGCCACCACACTAATCAGTACCAAAGGCGTGCCTCAGTTCTACGCAGGTAGGCCAGGGTGGAATCACTGACGGTGCGTCTTTTCTCCGTCACGGGGATCTTGAGTATCTCCTGCCAGCCGCGGAACCAGCCGCCAAGGTCAAAGCGGGTCTGACGAAGGTATTCGAACGACCACATCAGCGCTGTGGAGTAATAGTATTTCCGGGGCAGATATCGCCAGGCTACCTTGGATTTATTCAACCACAACATGGCCAGCTTTTCTTTTTTGGTTTTCCGGCCTAATGGAGATTCTTTGTGCAGCATCAGAATCCGGTCAGAATACACGATGGAATATCCGGCGTCGATGATCCTGTAGCTGAGGTCGTATTCTTCCATGCCATAAAAGAAATCTTCGGGATATTTCCCTGCATGGTGAAACACATCTCTGCGGATGGCATGGGCACCGCCGGCATAATAATAGGTCTCAAAAAAATGCTTATCGCAGTATCCCCTGAAATTCTTGTGCGGGAAAGCGTTGACCTGCATCTGCCCGTTTTCGTAATACAACACCTTGAAAGAAATGATCGCTGTTTCGCGGTCGGTCTTTGACGTATTGAACTCATCATACAAATTCACCAGGCAGTCTTTATTCCCCATCACAGCGTCATCATCCAGCATGATCAGAAATGGTGCTGAACTCCTGGAGATGGCAAAATTCCGGCCTCTCGCTACGCCAAGGTTTTCCATGGAGTTGATGTATTTGAACGGAACCTCGGGATGTTCAGCTATAAATCTTGTTACAAGGGAATAATCGTCGGTTGAAGCATTGTTGACTATAATCACCTCTTCCAAAAGGTCCCTGGCCTGGTCAAGACCCAGGATATTCTCTGCCAGGGCCAGCATATCAGCAGGTCTGTTATATGTAATTATGACGAAGCCAAGAGGTTTCAATGTAAATAGGATTCAATGAGTTCCCGGTAGCGGTGCTCAAAATTAAGCAAACCAAAATTCTCAAAGGCATATTCGATATTATTCCGGGAAATGCTCCGGCATAACTCCGGATCCTGGAACAGCCGGTTAATGAAATCAACAGCTTCCCGGATGATCTTAGCTTCATCGTCTACTACACTGAACAGAAATCCATTCAATTCTTGTCTGATATGTACCGGCAGATCGCCAACTGGTGTGGCCATGATAATACTACCCCGGGCCATGGCTTCTTCCACCACCATCGGAAATCCTTCCTCAGTGGAGGTGATCAGCAATACATCAGCCCTTTGTTTATACAAATTATGAAGCACCAGTGGATCTTCAACGTTGCCATAATATACATCGTGGGCTACATTATCTTCTTTTAATTCATGGGCCACATCGCCAACAAATGACATTTCAATCGGCAACTGGTGCTTGCGTAATTCAGACGCGATGATGGCGGCCAGCCGGACTCTTTTCTCCGGCGTGCCTCTGCCCACATACATGATCTTCAATTTACCATTTTCAAACTCCCTGGCTTCTTTGCTTTCGGGTAGCTCAATACCATTGAGGATATATTTAATTCTTGAATTGAAATGGGTTGGTACGCCCCATTTTTTATACTGTTCCAGGTGATCATTGATCCGGTTTCGGCTGATCATTACTGTTTCCCTGTAGAATGGAATAAACGGCAGGCGGATATAGGAAAAGCTATTGAACGAATGGATCAGTTCGATCTGCGCAATGTCTTTCCCGAGCCAGGGACTCAGTTTATACGCGAAGTTGGAATGGCCGTTGAATACAACAGTCTTTTGTTTTTGTGCATTGATATATCCTGAAAATATGCCCCGGTAATACAGGTTATTCCAATAACGGAGTTTATTGTCGGTCAGCGCGGAAATATCCATGATCTGGTGACCTGAACGCTTGAATTCAGACAGAAATCCTTCTTCTTTTGATTTCCGGGTGAAGATGATCAGGGCTTTCTTTCCCTTCAATGCATTTACAATGTTTGCATGAACTTTTTCTGCACCCCCGATATGGTGAAAAGGGAAGAAGAAGAAAATATCATATACTTTGTCAAGTGGATATTGCCTGGCCTTCCTGCGACCAAACCACACGAATGGGAAGATGAGGATATCTTCCAGCATCCTTTTCAGGATCAGGAGCCGGTACCCCATATTCTGCGTTTTAATGGTTTGATCCACGATAAAACTTTATCCATGCAGGCGTTAATATAGACCTTCCTGACGAGAGAGCCCCGGATGCCATTTTTTTTCGCATAGGCTACAAACCTGAATTTGGTTTCAGCAAGTTTCGCATAGACATTCTGTTGACGGACACGCGTAAACGAAGAACTGATGATGCGGTGTTTGACAAGTATCTTATCCAGCTTATGAATGATTTTGCCTGTTGTAACCAGCCTCAGCCAAAGATCATAGTCTTCGGCCTGAGACTGCTCAGGAAGATATCTGTATGTTTTGAGTACATCGGTTCTGATCATCACCGATGGATGGGCGATACAATTATCTACTGCCAGGTGATCCATGATCTGTTCCGGCGTTATGGCGGTTACGTCGTCAAGCCAATTGGTGGTCTCATTTCCGGATTCGTCGATCAACTGGACCCTGCAAGCCAGTACATCCACCTCAGGATGGCGGGCCAGGTAGAGAAGTTGTTCTCCAAATCGCCCGGGCAAACTGATATCGTCTCCGTCCATCCTGGCTATCCATTCTCCTTTTGCGGCATCAATGGCCCGGTTCAATGTGTATACCAGGCCCATATTCTTTTCATTCTCCAGGTATATGATCCGCATATCATGGAAACTCCTGATCACGGCCTGGGAATCGTCTGTTGAACCATCATTGATGATGATCAATTCAAAATCCGAAAAACTCTGGGTCAAAATACTGGTTATAGCCTCACCAAGATAAGTGGCTGTATTAAAAACCGGCATGATCACACTGACCCTTGGAGTAGACATACTGCAAAATAAAAAATAATGCTCAGAGCTGCTCAATCCTTTCTGCTACTTCTGCGGCAATGGCCTTCCATGAGTACCTGGAAAAGAACTCCGGCGGGAGTTTTTCTGTATTGTTCCAGTTCCCGATCAAGGCGTCTGCAAAGGCTTCTGTGTTGCCATCTTCAATGATACTAAGCTTGTTTCCGGTAAGGGTTATATCCATTCCATGGGCCCCGGAAACATAGGATATTACGGGCAATCCGAATGACAATGCCTCTACCAGTTTTACTTTTACACCTCCGCCCTGGATCAGCGGATTGATAAAAATATCTGCGCCTTTAAAATAGGTATCAACATCTTTGACATAACCGGCATTCAGATAACGGGGGTGATGAAGTTTCAGGAGATAGTCAAATTCCTTGTAAATGATACGTCCGGTCACCAATACCATGAACGGCAATTTCGTTTTCTTTTCTAAAGCGGGAATGATGTGGTTCACAATATGTTTCAATGCCAGCGCATTGGGTTCATAGTCCAATGTGCCATTGAAAAGAATGATCCGGGTATCTTTGTTGATCCCATGCCTTGTTTCCAGTTCCTGCCTGCATTGTTGTTTTTCTTCAAACTCTGCCTCAGCATTTCTTTCAATACCGTAAGGAACGATCATGCATTTACCGGCATCAAGTCCGAATTGCCTGATAGCTATTGACTGGTCGGTTTCGGTTTTGAACAAGGAAAGATCGGCAGCGCGGTGGGTTCTTTTTTCCAGCAGGTAGAGCAGGGGCCACCACCATTTTTTCATTTCCCGGAATCGCTGGTATTCGATGTTATGAGAATGGACAAGGAGTTTCAGATTCAGTTTCCTGGCCAGCCGGATCCCATGAAAACCATGATAGCAGTGTTCCAGTACCAGGTGGGTGATCTTGTGATCATGGATCACTGATCTGATCTTGTGGTATATGGTTGGATCGATGAATTGCCATTTAGATTCCGGCAGTTCATTGATCACCTTAAAAGATTCATCGCCTGAGGCCTGGTTGTTCCGGGAGCAAAGGCAGTACAGTTTGTGATGCATGCCCAGGTAATGGGAAAACCTGGCTATGCCTTTCTGGCCACCAAAACTGGCAGGAAGTATTTTATACCATACCAGGCTTAATATGTTGGCCATATTCAGGCCGCAGTTTTCCTCCTGCGGTATTCCATGTACAAAGCAATGATGAAAACCAGTACCAGTACGATCTGGCTGATGCTGGTTATCCTTGTGCCCATGATATAAGAAGCCGGTTCAAACCTGAATTCTATTTTATGGGCACCGGCAGGAACCGGCAGCCCGCGAAGTACATAATTCGTTTTGATGATCGGCACTTCCTTACCATCGATAAACGCTTTCCAGCCACGATCGTAATAGACTTCACTGAATACAGCAAACTGATTGGAACCTGCATTGAAATTGTAGTTTACAATATCGTGATCGTTCTTTTCAAGTTTGATGCTTGCAGCAGAATCAAATACCGGCAGGTTGGGAATGGATGCTTTGAAGGATTCCTGTACCACGGCTTCGTCTGCCGCGTTGAAATCGTTCAGTGCTTTCATTTCTGCCGCAGCATTCGGAACAAATTTTATATTCTTTACCAGCCATGCACTACCCAGTGCTCCAATATTAGTTTGGGCAACAGGCTGACCTGATGAATCCGGGACGATCACATATTTTGTGTTCAGCATGTCCAGTACCTGTATGTTCATCGGTTGTTTAGCCAGCTGATTTTCGATCAGATCCTGGTATAAGCTCAGCTTAGCAGCATGGTAACCACCAATGGATCGGTGATGGTAAGATGTAATGGCATCGTTGAATACGTCTTGCGTAAGATTGAATACCCTATAGCTGGGATCTTTATCCTGCAAAATCTGGAGGTCTACTGCGGTAGGATTGAACACCGCATCGTTCTCCTCAGGTTCCAGGAAGTTATCGTTCGACAAATATCTTTTACCTACAGGGAGAATGTCGAAGGCAGTCAAAACAAGCAATGCGATCACAGCGTGCTGAGCCTTCAATTTATTTTTCGCATACAGGAAAAGCATGAGGAAGGCGGCGGAAGCAAAGAAGAATGAGCGCAACAGGTCTGATGCGAATATGCCTTTCCTGCTGTCGGCGGCAGCCTGAACAATTTCCCTGGCTACGCCGGGCTGATCGGTCATCATCTGGGAAAGCTGCTGTTGTATGTACCTGTCCCTTTCGTTCATGTAATCAAATCCGAAATACATCAACAAAGCGACTGCGAAAATACCCGCCATGACCAGTCCGGCCTGCTTGAGTTTTTTTAATATTTCTTCTTTCTTATCATCTCCATATAAAGCCTGTTGTAATCCAAGTACAGCAAGGAATGAGAAGCTGAGCTGCGGGATGATGAGGATCATGGCCGGAGCCCTGAATTTATTATAATAGGGTAGGTGCTCAAACAGGAAAGTGTTGAAGCCTGCCAGGTTCTTTCCCCACGACATCAAGATAGCCAGAACCGTCACGGCAAACAGCCACCATTTGTGTTGACTTTTTACATAGAGCATCGCAAATACAAAAAGGAAGCAGATCAGCGCGCCCAGGTATACAGGTCCTGAATGTCCGGGTTGATTGCCCCAATAAGAAGGGAAAGATGAATAGAGTTGATTCGCGAACTGGGGAGGAAATCCTTTTTCATTCATGTATTCCACCAGTTTTGAATCTTCACCCAATGGCCTTGAATTACCGCCGTACATATCCGGTATCAAAAGGGTCATGGTTTCTGCTCTTCCATAACTGCCATATAGAAATGCATAGCCCGTATCCAGTCCGCCCTTATTCGTTTTTCCTGAGTTAAGGCTGTCGTTGACATTCAATGAAGCCTGACCTCCACGTATAGTGGCTTTTGAATAGTCGTAGGTGGTCATCAGCATCATGGCATTCGTCATAATACCCACCAGGCCGGCAACCAATGCGAAGCCGAAGGCGGTGGCCATTTGTTTGTAGTTCTTTTCCTTTACCCATTGAATGATATAGGCAACGGTCATGAAGGCTATGATGATGGCGAAATAATAGACGATCTGGTAGTGGTTCTGGTAAACCAGGATGGATGAAAACAAAGCCGTGAAAGCTGCACCCATCCAGTATCTGCCGTTGAAGATCATGATCAGTCCTCCCAACGTTGCGGGCAGATAGGCGATAGAAAGCATTTTGGTATCGTGACCCACTGAAATGATCACGGGGTCATAGGTTGAATATGCGTAGGCTAATGCGCCGAGCATTCCCACCCAGGGATTGACCCGAAGTACCAGGGCGAGAAAATAGAATCCCAGGCATGCCAGGATAAAGAACCTGAAAGGTTTTGGTATGAAGAGGGAGAATACCTCATTGGCGGCATAGGAGATGAAGTTGTTGTTATTAGTGGCGATCAGAAACCCGGGCATCCCGCTGAACATATTGATGGTCCATAAAGGCGCCACGCCGTTATGGGTTTCACGGTAATCCTGAATGTCTTTACTCATGCCTTTCCAGTGCACGATATCACTTTGCTGGAGCACTTTGCCTTCTAGGGCAGGCTTACAATAGATCAGCGAAATGATGATGAACGATGCAATGGCAACGATATGGGGCAGTAATTTGGCAAAATTCAATTTCGGCATACAATATTTATTACACGGAGACGCAGAGGGTAACACAGAGACACGGAGAGAAACACGGAAACACAGAGGAAAACACAGAGACACGGAGAACCTCTGCGTCTCCGTGTCCCTCTCCGCGTCTCTGCGTTCCTCTCCGCGTCTCTTCTTCTGCAATAATACCAAAGGATTGGCAATTTTTGATCTAACATAGGCCTGCATCCAACTATTTTCTGATGGAATCGTTATCTTTTGTCTATGATACATAATATCATCAAAGACAGGCCAACCAAGCTTTTCCTGATCCTGGGCGGATTTTTCATTGCCAACGCCCTGATAGCAGAAGTGATAGGGGTCAAAGTATTCTCGCTGGAAGATACATTGGGCATTTCCAGGGCCAGCTTTTCTTTATTTGGTGAAACCAACCTTTCATTCAGCTTGACAGCTGGTGTGATCCCATGGCCGGTGGTATTTATTATGACGGATATAGTCAATGAATATTACGGTGTGAAGGGGGTAAGATTTCTTTCTGTACTCACCGCAGCCCTTATTATTATGGCCTTCATTATATTTTTCTTTGCCATCAGGCTGATGCCCGATACAAAATATTGGCTGGGTTCAGGTGCTGCCATGGGTGTGCCCGATATGCAGGCCGCTTATAAAAACATATTCGGACAGGGAATGAATATCATTGTGGGTTCGCTGACCGCATTTATGCTGGGGCAGTTGATCGATGCATTTGTATTCAGGAAGATCAAATTCTTTACGGGCGAGAAATCAATATGGGCCAGGGCTACACTAAGTACGCTGGTTTCTCAATTCATCGATAGTGTGGTGGTGACCTATGTGGCGTTTACTATTTTCAGGGGTGTTCCGGTAGGCCAGTCCATGGCCTGGGCTTTTACGGCCTATGCCTATAAATTCCTGGTCGCGATCGCGTTCACACCGGTGATCTACCTGGTGCATTATTTCTGTGAGTCTTACTTAGGTAAAGAAAAAGCAGCGGAAATGAAAGCGTCGGCGTTGATAGGATATTAATCACGAGTCAAAAGTAAAAAGTCAAAAAATTGGTCTCTTTTTACTTTTAAATTATTACTTTTTAATTAGGTCAGCTACTACCTTATCTATTGGCAACGACACTGATTCTGCGGAGAATTCCTGCCACTCGATGAACCGGAAGGTTTCGGTTTCCCCCGTTTGCTGGTACATCTTCATTTCTCTTTCATCAAAATCAAAAGGCTTATCCCTGAGTGGTGCTTTGATCTCTTCCAGTGGATGGGCGAAATAATATATGGAGATGATCTGGTGTTCCGGATTGAAAGCCGACATCTGGAAGAAGTCCGTGGTATAGATATGGCCGCCGATTGTGACATTGAGGTTCATTTCTTCAAGGAATTCCCTTTTCAGGCAATCTCTTGTTCCTTCTCCAAATTCAAGTCCGCCGCCAGGGAACTTGGTATAGTAATTACCCCTGATGAATTCGTCCGAAACCAACACTCTTTTTTGTTCATCGATCAGTATGCCGTAGACGCGGAGATTGAACATCAGAACCATTTTTTCTTTACAAAATACCAGGCCATGATTACGGATATGCCCAGCGCCAGGATGATAGGAACATAAAATGCATGAGGCTCTTTCTGGTAAGGGATGGGTACATTCATGCCATAGATACTAGCAACCAAAACCGGGAATTGAAGTATGATGGTAATGCCTGCAAGTCTTTTTAATACCAGGTTCTGGTTATTGGCGATGATGCTGGCAAATGCATCCAGTGTGGAGCTGAGGATATTGGTATAGATATTGGCCATCTCAAGGGCCTGTGACATATCAACGATCTGGTCGTTCAGGATCTCTCTTTCATCTTCGGTGAGGCCAAGCATGTTGGTTCTTTCCAGTTTGATCAGCAGCAGTTCGTTGGAACGAAGTGCGGTAACCAGGTAGACCAGGCTTTTTTGAATGCGCATCAGTTCAAACAGTTCCTCATTCCTGTTGGCTTCATAGAGACGCTGCTCCAGAATGTTCCTCCTGTGGTTGATCTCTTTCAGGTATTCAATGAAAGCCTGTGTGACTTTCTCAAATATTTTGAGCACCATCATATTCCTTTTATCAGGATGACGGTTCTGGAATGTATTCAGGAATTTTTTGATCGCCCCGTTCTCGAAGGAGTTCACCGTAATGATCTGGTGGTGGGTAAGGATGATACAGATGGGGATCGTGATATAAAACGCATCGCTGTCGTTGAACGAGTTGTTTTCAGTAGGGGTTTTGATGACGATGAGCTTCACATTGTCTTCCACTTCAAAACGCGGCCTCTCGTCAATATCCAGTGAATCCTGAAGGAATTCCAGGGGAACATCAAGTTTGTCGGCTATTTCTGAGAATTCTTCCTGCTTAAAAGGAGGGAGAATATTCACCCATGTCCCGTCTTCGGGTTGGTCAACCGATGTGGTGACACCTTCAATATTTTTAAATAACTGGATCAATTGATTATTATGGGAGGGAGCGAAATTAAGACATTCCGGATTCCGAATTTCGAATTCCGAATTTCGGACCAATTAAATAATGTACGCAACCTGCAGCCTGTTACCTGCAACCTAGAACTGAAACTCTCCCTTAAACACATATTCAGCGGGTCCGCAGAGCCAGATGTTACGGAATTCAGATTCGCTGACCCTGTCGAACTCCACAGAGAGTTTTCCACCCAGGGTTTGAACATCAACCTGGTTGAATCCGGTTTCGTTATGTGCAGATACCAAAGCGGAAGCAGTAACACCGGTGCCGCAGCTCCAGGTCTCGGCTTCTACTCCGCGTTCATAAGTTCTTACATAAATAGTATGATCATTGACTGTTTCAACAAAGTTCACGTTGATACCGTCGTTCTCATAAACGGCATTATGCCTGATCGCTTTTCCTTCTTCCGTTACTTGAAAATCCTTAATATCATTGACAAAGCGTATATAATGCGGAGAGCCGGTATTCAAAACGAAGTCGCCACCATTTAAAGTCACTTTACTGACATCATTCATTTTAAGGCGGATCCAGCCATTGATGTCTATTTCGGCATCATGCGCACCATCTGCCGCAATGAAACGATAGACCTCTTTATGCATCCCCGTGTTGTAGGCAAACCGGACAATACATCTTCCTCCGTTGCCACACATGCTGCCTTCTTTTCCATCAGCATTGTAATACTTCATCTGGAAATCATAAC
>DATGXN010000015.1:0-15746 GCA_035298945.1 Chitinophagaceae bacterium
TCCGTATACCAATTGGCCCTGTCCGGAGTGTTGATGTAAGTAACGATCCAGCATATGAAGAATATAGCCAGGTATATTTTCAGCAGCGGATTTTTACGGAAATGATTCCGTTCCGGGGTGGATGCTGTTGTGAAATTCATATCAGTATATCACTTGTTATTTAAAACCTTATTGATCGTATCAACCAGCCCGTCCTTCGGTGTATCGTGGCCCAGGTGCCAGAACATGATACCACCCAGTTTTTTCTGGATAACATAGTTTGTTTTAGCTTCAATAGAACGTTTGTCGTCGAAAGTGGCAAACAGTTTTTCAGAAGCATTGTATGCATACGGTGCTTTGGCCACATCGTCCCAATACAGGGTATACCCTTTCAGTTTTTCGGGGAACTGATCGAAGCCGAATGAACCTTTGAATTTGCCACTCTGGTAAAGTCCGTTGTTGGTGTCTGCAACACCTTCCCATACCCGGGAATAAAATGCAGCGCCGATGATGAGTTTGCGGGGATCAATGCCTGCGTTGATCAGATAGGATACGCAATTGTCAGTTGATTCCTTCAATGATGGCGTACTGTATAATGCAGTGTGGTGGCCAGTTACAGTAGAGTAGCCATTTACAAGGTCGTAAGTCATCAGGTTCACATAGTCAACATATTTCATCACGGATTTCCAATCCACTGATTCCTCCAGAAATTTCTGGAAGCCTCCGGCAGCAAAGGTTATGGTTTTCTTTTTGCCCAGTACTTTTCTGAGTTCCATTACGAGGTCGTTGAAATTCTGCTTGTCTTCAGGAACAAATCTATGCCCTGGATATCCCTCTATACTGGGGTATTCCCAATCCAGGTCAATCCCGTCTGACTTGAAATAATCCGTCAGTTCTTTAACCGATTGTGCAAATTCCGTACGGCCTGCAGCTGTGCTGAACGCATCGGAACAGGTAGCACATCCGCCCCATCCTCCCAGCGACAGCAATACCTTGAGGTCTTTGTTTTCTTTTTTCATGGCCACCATCTTCTGTATCAATAGGGTATCTCTTTGGCGGCCTAAATGCAGTTTATTGCCTTTCAGATGTCCAAAACAATAAATGATATGTGTTATGCTCCTGGCACTATATGAATCGAGCGCTTCCAGTCCGCCTGAATAATAAGCGATGACGGCTTTTTTTTGCGCTGAAGCCTGGAAACCTGCCAGAATGGTCAGGGAGAAAATGAAAAGAAAAAGAAAACGCGATCTCATGACAATAGGGTTAATTATGAATTTCTCTTGATATAGTCTGGGAGCATTGAATGGGTTGGACCGATATAATGGAACTGTTCAGCCCATTCCAGGCCGTATTTTTTACCAATTATTTTATCTGAGGGTGTGCCTCTCAAATGATCTGAGTCTATATCAAGCATGAAATGTTTTACGTAGTTGAAGTTAGCAGTTGTGTCGTCATTACCAAGTATTGATAAAGACTTTCCTTCGGCTGCCAGTTTTTTTCTGAGGTTGGCGCCGGCATCTCCGCCCGGTCCCTGGCTTTTGATGGCCACATTGCTTTTCACTTTAGTATCTACAAACCTGCTGATATCCACCACCCGGTTGACCAGCTGTGGCCCCCGGGCAAAATAATATTTCTCTCTTACGCCATGGGGCTGCAGTACTTCAAGTTGTTCCGGATAGTCACGGCTTGCAGCTTCCCAGCATGCGGCCTCCACAGCTTTGGCAGTCACGTAATGATCGGGGTTCTCTTCGTATTGGCTCCAGGGATCGTAGCAGATCACGGTATCCACTTTCAACAGCCTGAACAGGAAGATGAGGCGTCCTTTAATTTCCTGGATATTATATTCTTCCATCCTGTGGTTCCTATAGCCCAGGTTATATACTTTTTTCAGGCCCAGGGCCGCCGCTGTTGCATCGTTGGCTATTTCATTATTCAATACCTGTTCCCCCACTGATTTTCCGGCTCCGGTGGCATCGTCGTTCGAAGTACGGATCATATATCCTGTATAACCTTCGGCAATCAGTTTGGCCACGGTACCGCCGGCAAAGATGGCGATGTCGTCGCAGTGCGGTTGGATGGCCGCAAAAACTTTCCCGGCGTGGGGTCGGCCTTCAGTGAATTTTTCAATCACTATGTCTTCGGGTGTAGCGGATGAAGAGATATGGCTGGCTTTTGGATTTGGCTGTGCAGCCATCGCGGGAACAACAAGAGATGCTCCAACAGCAGGGAGTATGGATCCCGCTTTGATGCTGTCGTTGATGAATCTTCTTCTTTTCATATCTGGCTTAATGGTTATGGATATAAAAGTATAATAGTATGATTTAAGATATCAAATTAGTATCTTTTATCAGTTAACCTTAAACGACAAACATGAAGTATACCTTTTTACTTAGTATACTCATAGTTCTCCTGGCGGCTATCTTCTATTCTTGCAGCAAAGAAAAATCACCTGAGGTGGTTAAGACCTGGAATTGGGAGTATATGGGCAGGCCATACGGTGATTCCACGGTGCAGTCTATTTATGTGCATTCACAAGATGATAAATTATGGTTTATCAGTTCTTTTAGAGGGTTATATATAACCAGGGATGGAGGTAAAAGTTGGGAAAAGCCATTGATTGGAATTAACCCTGCCATTGAGTTTGACCCTGTTAATTCATCAATTATTTATTCCAGTTCTGGCAACAGCATTTATGTCTCTGAAGACAGAGGCCGGACTTGGACTAACTTGTACACTTTCCCGAGATATGTTGTTTCCATTCTTGTCAGCAAAGTTGATCATTCCATTCTGGTGGGAGTTGCGTGGTCAGATATGCAGATGGCTAATGGTATTTTCAAGTCATCTGACAAAGGCCGAACATGGTCGTACTACTCCTACAATGTCAGCGCAATGGGCTTGATTCCATGGGATATTGAAGAAGATGCAGTGAATAATAAATTATACGTGTCAACAGAAATTTGGGACCATCCTAAACCGTATAAACCTCCATTCCTCAGGTCGTCGGATGGAGGACTGACATGGACAAACGTTGGCGATTCGATTCCATGGCATGTTATCAGAATACAGATTCAGCCCGGGTCAAATGATGTCTATGCGTTGACTGAGGGGGTGGGCATTTATTATTCAAAGGACTTTGGAACGCACTGGCAAAGACTATCCAGCCCCTTCTGGCTCACCCTTACTATTGACAAGAATCATCCCAATGTTTTTTATGGTGGTACTCATACATATGCTAATTCAGGGGGTGGGATTTATCTCTCAAAAGATGCTGGCAAAACTTATGAAGGCAGCCCCAGGTCTCGGCCAATTGGATTAGAGAATAAGATAGTGTCAAGTATTTGCCTCAATTCTACAAGCACCATTGTCTATGCTGCAGCCTACAATAGCGGTATATACATGTCAAGGATTCCATGATCTTTCGCGTTGCAGAAATTTGTAAAGAAAATTGCATTTGTCCCCATATTATTAGACCTATCGCGCAGGAACAGTGTGATGAATTGTATGCCCGTGCAGCCTCTTCATTCAGTATTTTAATGCGTAAAATGGGGGTTGATAAAAGCTAATGTTTACTCCGGTAAATAAGAAGTTAAGCCTTCAAACTTGCTGACCCACCAGGCCCAGATGATCAGTAGTGGGTGAATAATCAAAAGCCTTATCCACGCGATCATGGGTGTTATGGTGAAATCCCCCAGTTGGAAACGCCCTTTCTCGAAAAAATAGATGTGGCTGGGTATAAAAGCCAGTAACATGGCCACAATGCCCAGTCCAGCAAAGCGCCTGGTATTGTCTGGTATCAGCAGCAAAGCCAAACCAATTTCAATGAATCCGGCAGCCAGGTTGATGGGCTTTTCCCAGGCAGCGAGATAGGGAGGTATGATGGTGTAATAAAAGTTGGGATTAGCGAAATGATAATAACCGGCAAAAAGGTAGAAGATCACCATGGCAAAGAGCAGGATTTTTTCAATCATTTTTCAGGTTTGTGTTTGGAGAATTGATCTTACCCTTTAAAGTAAAACATTTCAAAGAGATTGCAGCTATCTTAGTAGCGTAAATATATAAATTCATGCGACTGGTCATTTTCCTGCTGTCTTTTACTTTCTTACAAAATTTGCATGCTCAGGACGATCTCGACCTGGGCAAAAGAATAACTACCGTTGATTCTTCCAATCTGTTCCTGTCAGACAGTTACTATATATGGGGTGCAAGCGTTGTGAAAGGGGATGACGGAAAGTATCATATGTTTTATTCGCGATGGCAACATGCAGATAAGCCACTGGATGACGACAGCATGAATTATATATTTAATGGGTTTGCAGGATGGCAGAAATATTCTGAGATCGCACATGCAGTTGCAGACCATATTATGGGGCCATATAAATACGTGAATGTAGTATTGAAAGGAAGTCAAAGGGATGGAGATTGGAAGAGATTCTTCATGCATAACCCCATGATCACAAAATTCAATGGCAGATATTACCTGTATTATATCTCCAACTCCTTTGATTCGTCATATACATTCGATAAGCCAACTACTCCGCAGAATAAGAGATGGTTCCAGTATAACTGCACGCAGAAAATTGGTGTGGCCATTGCAGACAAGATCGAAGATTTCAGTACCGGCAAATTTGAGTTACCTGAGCAATACATCATGGAGCCCGATGGAGTGAATACGATGGAGATCACTAACAATCCCACCGTTGCCCAGGGTGCTGATGGGAAATTTTACATGATGTTCAAATCCAGGATGACGCCCAGGGGGCATATGACCATGTGGATGGCTAAAGCCGATCAACCTCAAGGCCCGTTTAAACTTGCAGGCAATGTATTTTCTGATCCCGATTATGCAGCAGAAGATGCCTTTATGTGGTACGATAAAAAGCGCAAGAGGTTTTATGCTGTGCTGAAGAATTTTTCCAATAGTGGTAAACTGAATGAACAATTCGGTTCAGTGGCGCTGATCACATCGCCGGACGGGCTGAAATGGAAGCCGGCGGCTCATCCCATGGTGACTCCCCGCCAGATCACCTGGAAAGATGGCCGAGTGATCGAGCTAGCTCATTTGGAGCGACCTTTCATTTTTATCAATGACAAAGGTGAGCCGGAAGCATTATTCGCGGCCTATGCAAAATTCCCGATGGGTAAGTCGAATTATCTGACTATGGGCCCTGAGTATAATTCCGGCAATGTCAGAATCTTGTTGAAGCCTCAGAAATAAATAGCAATAGGGTCCATTCAAATCATTCAAAACAAGGCCATGAAATCAGAAGAACTAAGAAACCTGCAGGCTCCGCTTAAAGAGAAATATAAGGAAGAACCCGGGGCAGCGCTTATCACATTGAAAGCAAAAGGAAGAATTGGCGAAAATGTTTCCTGTAAAGTGGAAACCGGTCGTGCTTTTGCCGAAGCCGGTCTTCATCCTGCAACTGGTGGCGACGGCATGTTAATATGTTCCGGTGATATGCTTCTTGAGGCCCTGGTGGCCTGCGCTGGTGTTACGGTCTCGGCCGTATCAACCGCCATAGGCATTGAGATAAGAGAGGGTGTTGTAAGAGCCGAAGGAGATCTCGATTTCCGGGGAACGCTTGGGATGTCAAAAGATGTGCCTGTAGGTTTCGTTAAGATCCGGCTTGCGTTTGACCTCGAAACTGATGCAACAACCGAACAGATTGAATCTCTGAAAAAACTTACAGAAAGATATTGTGTGGTGTACCAAACGCTTATCCACGGGACTTTGGTGGAGACTGAATTTGCCGTGGCTGGCTAGCTGTTTTTGTTAGTGTGCTGGCCAGTTAACCGGTTAACCGAAGAATGCATTAGATAAGCAGGGTAGAGATGGTCTCTATCTTACTTATCTAATGCATTCTTCGGTTAACTTGTTAACCGGCTAACACACTTAATTCGGATTTACGGTAACAAAACTCTGTCGATCACATGCACAACACCGTTGCGCGCCATCACATTTGTTCCAATGATATTTGATGCAGTGGTATTGGTTTTCCCTTTTACAGTTGCACCACCAGCAGAAACTCCAATAGTAACAGTGGCACCATTAGCCGTAGCAGGTGTTGCACCATTCGTGAGGTCTGATGAAAACACTCTTCCCGGCACAACATGATAAGTCAGGATGGAAGCCAGGGTGTTTGGATCGGCCGCATTGATGGCTGCGATGTTAGCGAACCCTGCAGCAATGAAAGCATCATTGGTTGGAGCAAACACGGTGAATGGTCCGCCTGATGAAAGGATCTGGGCTACATTGGTGGTTCCTGTGCTTGCGCGAAGTACTGCAGCTACCAGGAAGGTGAAATTGGAATTTGCCTGAGCAACTTCCACAATATTGCCCGCGGGGGGAAGAAGCACTCTTGAAATGAGGTGGATCACACCATTACTTGCGTCAATATCTGCCTGCGTAACATTTATCCCATTAACATACACCCCGCTTGCGTTTTTAGTAACAAAAACCGAATCACCGCTCGCAGTGGTCACCTTTGCATTCGGACCTGCAGGTACGTTGGCAGCAAATACCTCTGCCGGTAGTGTATGGTACAATAAAATGCTCTGTAATTGAGCGGCAGTGAGGGTGTTGATGGTTGATGCTGTTATGCCCGATGCTGCAAACGCTTCATCAGTGGGCGCAAATACAGTAAAAGGGCCGGCACCATCCAATGTGGTGGCCAGATTAGCCTTCACTACAGCTGATTCCAGCAAACTCAGATTCGCGCCCGCAACAACCTGTGTGGTGATGGTTCCCGGTGCGGCAGGGCTGTTATCATCTTCCTTATCACAGGAAGAAATGGTTACAGCGATTACAGAAAAGAACAGTACGGACATTAGACTCTTTAGTTTCATAGACCTTGTTTTAGTGTTTTAATAGATATTTTGTTTAAGATCAGAATGTTGATGTTTAAACAGTAATTGGAAAGAAAGGTTCAATGTTTATTATAGCTAGCGGTTATAACAGCAATAGGATGGGCATGAAATGACGAATAGGTCTGATAGAATTTGACTTCGTATGAAGTCACGGATTCTGAAACATATCTGAAAAGCCCCTTGGTTGAAATATCGTAGTTTTAGAAAAAAGTGGAATTTAAAGCTAAGTATACGGCGCTGCCATTCTTATTGATGTCAGCATTCCTGTTTAGTTGCAATCAGCCCCAACAAAAAGCAGAACCCAAAGCCGAACAATCATCTACAACATTCAACGGAGAAATCAAACTTGATGTCCGCGATTCAAAAGCGGACTGGGCGCCATTCACACGTAAAAAAGCACCGGAAGGAGCACCCAATATCCTGATCATTCTATACGATGATACAGGTTTAGCCGCGTGGTCTCCATACGGAGGAAGAATAAGCATGCCAACCATGGACAAACTGGCTGCCGATGGTTTAACCTATACACAGTGGCATACTGTTGCCCTTTGTTCGCCTACCCGTTCGTGCATCAATACGGGCCGCAACCATAACCTGAATGGTATGGGCGCAATTACAGAAGGAGCCAATGGATTTCCCGGATATAGTTGCCAGTTGCCTGCGCAGGCTGCTACCATGGCCCAGATACTCAATGATAATGGATGGAGCACGTTCTGGTTAGGAAAGGATCACAATGTTCCAGAAACAGACCTTTCAGCAGGAGCCAACAAAAGTCAGTGGCCGCTGCAACAGGGCTACGACCGCTTTTATGGGTTTATTGGAGGGGAAACCAACCAGTTCTACCCTGATCTTACCGAAGATAATCATGCTATTGAACAGCCATATGGACCTGAGGAGGGCTATCATTTATCAAAAGACCTTGCAGACCAGGCCATCAAAATGATCAGTGATCAAAAATCTGCGAATCCGAGCAAGCCCTGGTATATGTGGTATTGTCCGGGAGCCAATCATGCTCCGCACCAGGCTCCTAAAGATTACATTGCCAAATACAAAGGCAAATTTGACGACGGGTACGACGCTTACCGTAAATGGGTATTGCCCCGCATGATTGAAAAAGGGATATTGCCAAAAGACACCAAGCTCACTGATTTTAACCCGATGCCAAAAGACCAGGCAGCCGCGGCAGATTTTGTACGTCCCTGGGAGAGCCTCTCTGCAGACGAAAAGAAATTATTCTCCCGCTTATGTGAAGTTTATGCTGCATTTTCTGAATATACCGATGTACAGATCGGCCGTATCATTGACCACTTGAAAGCAACTGGTCAGTATGAAAACACCATCATCATGTATGCTTCAGATAACGGAGCTTCTGGTGAAGGAAGCCCCAGCGGGTCTGTGAATGAGAATAAATTCTTCAATGGTTTTCCTGATGAGTTAGCCGAAAACATGAAACTCATCAATGAGTTGGGTGGACCAAACACGTATGAGCATTATCCCACAGGTTGGGCTGCTGCTCTCTCTACACCTTTCAAAATGTTCAAGCGTTATTCAAATTATGCCGGTGGCACTGAATGTCCGCTGACAATAACCTGGCCCAAAGGTATTAAAGCACGTGGTGAAGTGCGTAATCAGTATCATCATGCGGTAGACATCGTTCCCACTATTCTCGAAATCTGCGGACTCGAAATGCCAAAGGTTTACAAAGGAGTGGAGCAATATCCTTTGTCCGGTGTTTCTATGAAGTATTCATTCGATGCCAAACCCAATGATCCTACACAGAAACATGTGCAGTATTACACGATGCTGGGAACGCGAGCTATTTGGCAGGATGGCTGGAAAGCTGTTGCTGTTCATGCTCCGTTAACAGGTAAGGGCCATTTCGACGAGGATAAATGGGAATTGTATCATGTAGATGTTGACCGTTCAGAATCTAAGGACCTTGCCAAGGAAAATCCTGAAAAACTGGAAGCATTAAAAAAATTATACCTGGAAGAAGCAAATAAAAACCAGGCATTGCCACTGGATGACCGCTCTGCAACAGATATTTTAAATATTGAACGTCCTACGGAAGAAGTAGTCAAGGATACATATACCTACTATCCACACACGAGTTCAGTACCAGAGGCGGTGGCTGTGAATCTAAGAGGTAAATCCTATAAGATTATTGCCAATGTAAACATTACCGATGCTAATGCCTCCGGAGTAATTTTTGCCCATGGCTCCCGTTTTGGCGGTCATAGCTTATTTATAAAAGACCACAAGTTGTATTACGTGTATAATTTCCTGGGCATAACGCAACAACAATTGCTCTCACCGTCTTCATTAAAACCAGGCAAATACACATTTGGGATGGAATTCAACAAAGAAAAAGCTGGTGAACACGGAGAGTCAATAGGAACTGCCAAACTCTATGTGAACGACAAGGAAGTGGCTTCTGGCCCGATGACAGCGCAGGTGGGTAAATTCACCCTGGTCGGCGATGGCCTATGTGTTGGTTTTGACAGCGGAGATCCTGTAAGTAAATTATATAAGTCACCCGGTGAATTTAAAGGCGGCAATATTTCCTTTGTAAAAGTCAGTACCGGTAAAGAACAGTATATGGATTTAGAAAAAGAAGCTGCGAGAGCCTTTAGCAAGGAATAAAATTCTGGATGGATCATATCATTCCTGAGGTCGGGTTTTCATCGATATCAGCCTGAATTTTATATATTTAGTTCATGCATGCGTTTCTCGGGATCATTTTCCATTTTATCGGTGGCTTTGCTTCAGGTAGTTTTTATGTTCCTTTCAAGAAAGTAAAGGGATGGCATTGGGAGAGCTACTGGATCATTGGAGGTCTGTTCTCCTGGCTTGTGGTACCGCCGCTTGCGGCCTGGCTGACCGTGCCGGGATTTGAAGCCATCATCAGTGCGGCTTCTGCTGAAACCATCAAGTATACTATGTTATTTGGCATACTCTGGGGATTTGGCGGTCTTACCTATGGCCTCGGCGTGAGATACCTGGGAATGTCTTTGGGTAATTCAGTGGTATTGGGTTTCTGCTCTGCATTTGGCGCATTGGTGCCCTCTATTTATTACAGTATTTATCCCACTGCCGGTAAAACCTCTTTTCACGATCTTCTTACAACAACCTGGGGCAGGATCGTATTGGCTGGTGTGATCGTTTGTTTACTGGGTATCTATATCTGTGGCCGGGCAGGCCTGATGAAAGAAAGGGAAATGCCCGAAGAGGAAAAAAAGAAATCAGTAACCGAGTTCAATCTTGTTAAAGGACTGGTAGTTGCGATTTTTTCAGGGATCATGAGCGCCTGTTTCAATTTTGGGATCGAAGCAGGGAAACCCATGGCAGAAGCTGCGGTAGCGGCAGGTATGAACCCCCTGTTTCAGAATAACGTGACCTATGTGGTGTTGCTTTGGGGAGGACTGGCCACCAATTTTATCTGGTGCATGATACTCAATACAAGGAACAAAACATTTGGAGACTATACCAATTCAAAAACTCCTTTACTGAATAATTATTTTTTTGCAGGCCTCGCGGGTACCACATGGTTTCTTCAATTCTTTTTCTATGGAATGGGCGAAAGCAAACTGGGCAACGGAGCCAGCAGTTGGATCCTCCATATGGCATTTATCATTCTGATAGCGAATATGTGGGGTATAATATTGAAGGAATGGAAAGGGGTGAGCAAAAAAACCAAAGCCACCATCACTGCAGGGATTGCTACCATCATCCTTTCCGTCATTTTAGTGGGCATTGGGAATTCCCTGAAATGAGTGGCTAATGATGTTTGGTGCTGAATCCGAAAACTCCATTGACTGCAAGATAATTATCATGTGCTGATTCGTTGATACCCAATCCACCGGTAATGCCTACCTGAAAATTTTGGTTGGGAGCATAACTCAGACTGACGTCCAGATTATGCAGAGGTGCAGATTTCCCGATAAAACCAAATAGTGAACTTGATATGTTCCATTTCCGGGTTATGTCAAAACTGTATGCAGAATTATAAGTAGTTGATGGCGTAGTGCTGAAGCCATCCCAGAATACACCAGCTGTAATGATGATCTGCGAACGTTTTCCAATTGATCTTGTACCACTCAACTGCACTGTAGGCGCAATATGCTTGGCTGTATAGTCCTTGCTGGCCAAAGAAGGGAATGCGAGCTGCGCTTCCCCGATCAAAGATGATTTTCCATCCTTTGTGCTCCAAAAAAGATAATTGATCCCAAACAGTACAGGTTCAATACCATTGGTGTGAAGCGTGGTGTCTGGTAATTTCAGATGGGTTGTGATCAGGTTGAATTCAGTACTCACATCCATTTTATCTGTAATGCCGTACCGTAACACCATGTTGGGATAAACAGTTGTAGCCAGGTATTGAGTGATGTTTTCATGCCCAAATTCCCATTCCGCCTGGATATAGTTCGATGGAATGCTGATCTCATTGTCTGACTTGTTTCTCCGGCCTCGCTTGATCTTTTTCTTTACCTGGGCATGTAAGCTGCTCATGCAAAAAATAAAAGCAATCAGCCAAAGGATCTTTTGCATCTATGATTTATTTCAATGTTATAATCCCAGCCATGTTTTCTGAATGGCCAATTGAAGCGGGTCGGGAGAAGGATCAATGCTGATCTTGTAACTTCTTTCTTTCTTTATGCCCAGTATCACATCAGTTTCTTTTATTCCTGCCGATCCGGAATACCTGATCCTGATCCTGTCTCCCGTTTTTGATGCGGAGATCAGCTGATTCAAGGCGGCCGCACTGGGTTTTTCCCCATCTATCAAGAGAATGACCTGCTGCCTTCGGATACCTGCGTCCCAGGCGGGTGACAGCCATTCCGCATTGGTTACGAAAACTGAATCATTGCGCTCCCTGACATCCATTCCGAGCCACGCACCTGGCAGTTCATTGGTCACAGTGTCTATCGCAAGACCGGCATATTGAAGGTATTTCGGGTAATCTAGTGGTTTTAAGGTGTACACGTAATCGAAGATGTCTGAAAGAGATGTGGTTGAAATATTTTCAGCTTCTTTTTTGAATTCATCTTCCGTGAAACCCCGTCCTTTTTCTTTATAGTATTTGTTGTACAGCAGGCGCATGAGATCATCAAGTGATCGTTTGTTTTTTGTTTCATGGCGGATCTTCAGGTCCAGCAACATGCCGATCAACGGACCCTTATCGTAAGGTGAAATGGTTTTGTTGACTTCCTCACTCACTCTTCCAAACGGACCCTCTTCCCAGGTGGAATAACTGGCATCTGCAACGGTCTGGAAAAGCCTGCCCGGTTTACTTTCAAAAGACCTGATGCTGTTCTGGAATTCTTTCAACAATTCATCTCTTGTGGTGATACCCGCTCTCTTTAAAATGAGGTATTCATAATATACCGTCACTCCTTCTGAAAGCCAGAGCATTTTAGTGCGGCTTCCATGGTCGTAATCAAATGGGCCAAGTTCAACAGGCCTGATCCGCTTTACATTATAGTGATGGAAATATTCATGTGCCAGGAAATTGTAGATCCTGATCATCCCATCCCTTGCATTCAGTGGCTCTCCATTGAACGCGATCGATGCTGAATTGAGGTGCTCAATTCCGCCACCGCCCGGGCCAATGGCTAGAAAACTATAATGCTTATAAGGAATATCACCAATGATATTTGAAGATGCAGTAACGATCTTTTGCAGATCGTTCATGAATTTTTCCCTATCGAAATTCCCCGGCTTGAAAGCATAGAAATAGTGTGGAATTCCATTGACCGTGAATGGTGTGAACGATTCCAGCTTGCCCATGAGAATAGGGCTGTCGTATAAGATATCATAATCCGGAGCCTTGAACGTATTGGTTTTGCCCTTGACCGGGTCCATGCCCGTGGCTACCATGGTCCATTCAGGCCTTGCTTCAACTGTTACTGTCACCGGATTTTTGAGCTGTCCATCCGGATGAAGGAACATGCCGGCAGGACTGATATAACCTCTTTCTTCATCCAGGTAAAGGCCTGCCACAAAAGCCCTTGTGGCTTTTACGCTGTACGAAATATCCACCTGGTCTGATCCTGCCGTATATACTTTCCAGCCGTTAGCAGCATCTTTTTCCCATTTCAATATTTGCCCCTTACTGTCCAACACACTGAAATGATCCAGGTTGGCAGCATAGTTCATGAGCTGGTAATAGCCAGGAGTCCACACGGGAAGTTTGAATACTATAGTATCCTTTTTGATTCCGGCACAGTGAAACTTTACCTCGTAAATATGTGCAGCGGGGTCTTTGATTGATACCAAAAAATTAAGTTCTGGTCTGCCCTGCGCATAAGACATCCCGCAAAAAACTGTAAAGGCCAGCAAGAGTCCTATTGATCTCATCATGGTCATCGAGTTGCTCTTTAAGGTACGAATTATAAGTTTTGTAACATTCTTGCCTGAGCCACCAACTTAACTAATGTTAAATTGAGTCAACTGGGCCCCGATGTGCAGGAAATTGAACCCTGCCGGCATCTAAAGAGAAAAGGCTCCACTGCCCCTTCAATGTTTATCGTATGAAATGGTTAAATCGTAGCGTTTTTGCAATTTTTATTTTCCTGGTTTATTCATCTTTCAGGCCTTCCGAACCGGCCACTTCTTTATATGTCTCAAGCTTTGAAAATGTGTTAGGAACTTCATTTGACCTTAAGGTCAGGGCGGTATCCGAAAACAGGTCTGACCTGGCAGAAACGGTAGCCCTCAACGAAATAGACAGGTTATCATCCATTTTAAGTAGCTATGATCCCAAAAGTGAATTCAGTCGCTGGCAGGCCACCCATGGAGAGCCGGTAAAAATATCCAAAGAACTATACGAAGTATTTGAATTGTTCGATACATGGCGTGTGGCTACTCATGGCGCTCTGGATCCTGCAGCGGGCAAGATCATTCAGGTGTGGAAAACTGCCGAGGCGCGGCAACAAATGCCCAGCGAATCTGAACTGGCTGCTGTTGTAAATGAAGTGCAACAAAAACATTGGGAACTTGATCCCGGCAGGCAAACTGCGGTGCATATCAATTCAACTCCACTAGTGTTGAACAGTTTTGTAAAATCATACATCATTAATAAGGTGGCTGAAAAAATTATGCATATCGATGGCATAACTGCTGCCGTGGTGAATATTGGCGGAGATATTGTTATCGCTGGAGATCACCAGGAGATCGTGAGGGTCATTGATCCGCTGGCCAATGGTGAGAACGATATGCCTTTGTCAACACTTAGCCTCAGGGGAAAAGCGATTGCCACCAGCGGGAATTACAGGCGTGGTTTTTCCGTCAATGGAGAATGGTTCTCTCATATTGTTGATCCCAGAACGGGAAAACCTGCTGGACATGTGCTCAGTGCTGCGGTGGTGGCGGATAATGCCACTGATGCAGGTGCTCTGGCCACTGCATTCAATATCTTAACACCCGAGGAAGCAAATCAATTGGCTCTCGAAAAAAACGCAGAGTATCAGATCATTACTGCAGATGGGAGGAGAATAGAATCAGAAGGTTGGAGAAAGCTGGATATGCCTTCGACGCCACCTATAGCAAAATCTGTTGTTGCGAATGATGGGCAGCTTATGTGGAATAAAGATTATGAAGTAGCAGTGAATCTCGAGCTAATGAGATTTGAAGAGCGTTCACGCAGACCATTCGTTGCGATCTGGGTAGAAGACAGCAAAAAGAACACGGTACGTACCGTTGCGCTTTGGTTCAACAAGCCCCGCTGGTTACCCGACCTGAAAGAATGGTTCCACAAAAACAGCGGTAAATATCAGAATGGTACCAAAGACGTTTTCAGTATCAGCAGTGCAACAAGGCCACCAGGCACCTATACCATCAAATGGGATGGAAAAGATGATGATGGCGAATACGTGCCCCCGGGAAATTATACTGTGTATATTGAAGTGGCCAGGGAACATGGCACGTACCAGATCATGAAGCAGGATATTACCTGCAAAGGTAAATTGCAGAAATTCGATATACCCGGAAATGCCGAAGTGAGTGCTGCTTCAGTGGAATACAGGAAGGTCACAACCAGTAACCAGTAAGATGGGTAAAATTCAACAGGCACCAATCCCAAACGGGACATCCAAGGCGGTCAGAAGAACGGTTTCCTCTCTATCCAGATGGCTGCACATCTATCTTTCGATGGGCAGCTTTTTTATCATTTTCTTTTTCTCAGTGACAGGCATCACGCTTAACCATACGGAGTGGTTTGAAGACCAGCAGAAAACTACTACCGTGAAAGGCCAGGTCAATGTGAAATGGGTGAATACGCCAGATACTACGAAAATAGCCAGGCTCGAATTGGTAGAACTACTCCGGAACAAACATAAGATCACGGGTGCCGTCAGTGAGTTTGTAACGGACGATTACCAGTGTACCATATCATTCAATGGACCTGGGTATACCGCAGATGCTTTTGTTAACCGGGAAGATGGCAGTTATTCACTAACGGAAACGCGTACCGGTTTATTCGGGATCATGAACGATCTCCATAAGGGACGCGATTCAGGTAAAGCCTGGAAATGGGTGATCGATATATCAGCGGTGCTTATGATCCTGGTTTCGCTCACAGGCCTGGTAATGTTGTTCTTCCTGAAAAAGAAACGGGTATCGGGGGTATTGGTTGCCATTGCAGGAACCATTTTAATTCTTCTCATTTATTGGATCTGGGTGCCCTGATCAATATGCTATCAGGGTTTTCAATTTGCCCCAGAGCTCATTATCAAAACTTGAAAGGGCCAGCATGGAATTTCCTGCCGATTCTCCCATCCTTATTACAACCAGGTTCTGCGAGGGAACTACATAAACCTTCTGGTCATTCTTTCCCAATGCTGCATACATATCGGCGGGGGCATTCGGTGTCAAAGGCCCGTTCAGCACCAACTGGACTGTTG
>DATGXN010000016.1:0-21989 GCA_035298945.1 Chitinophagaceae bacterium
GATAGACCGTTCTTCCAAGGCGGGTACTCCTGTACTGAAACAAAATCCTGGCTATTAAGACCCAACTTTAGTTTTTGTATAAGAGGCAGCATTTGCTGCCTCTTTTTTTGTCTTAAGTGTTAAATTGTAACCTGATCAAACTTCTAACTGACGTGAGAATCCTGAGCCTGTGTTTTATCATTTTTGTTGTCTCCTGTAGTAGCCAAAATACATTATTCGAAAAACAGGAATCTTCTCAAACCGGTATCGAATTCAACAACACGATCCAGCAAACAGACAGTATCAATATCATTGAACAGGAGAACGTGTATAACGGTGGTGGCATTGCTGCCGGCGATTTCAACAATGATGGCCTGCAGGATCTGTTCTTTACCGGCAACCTGGTGCCTTCGAAACTTTATCTCAATAAAGGAAAGTTGAGTTTTAAAGACGTCACCGAAACTGCAGGGATCAATACCTCCGCCCGCTGGTCACGCGGTGTGGCAACCGTTGACATCAACAACGACGGCAAACTTGATCTTTATGTTTGTGCTACACTGAAAAAAAGAAAACAAGACCGTGTCAATATGCTGTTTGTGAACCAGGGTAATAATGCCGATGGGGTTCCCCTGTTCAAAGAAATGGCGGCGGAATATGGATTGGCTGATTCCAGTCAGACCACGATGGCTGCATTCTTTGATTATGATAATGATGGCGATCTGGATTGCTATCTGGCAAACAATGAAATTGTGGACGGAGATTATCCAAACCGTTTCAGACCTATTCTGAAAGATGGTTCTCATGCCAATACCGATAAACTTTATCGTAACGATTGGAATGAACAGGTGAAACACGGAGTTTTCACAGACGTATCTAAAGAAGCAGGTATATTATGGGAAGGATATGCGCATGGATTGAATATCTGTGACATCAACCGCGATGGCTGGAAGGATATCTATGTAAGCAACGATTATCTCTCAGGTAATCTTCTTTATATCAATAACAGGAACGGCACCTTCACCAATAAGGTCTACGACTATTTCAAACACTCTTCTGCCAATGCGATGGGCAATGATGTGATCGATATCAATAATGATGGCCTGGCTGACCTGGTGGAACTGGATATGAACCCGGAAGACAATTACCGGAAGAAGATGATGATGAACCCGAACAGCTACCAGACCTACCAGAATACAGATTATTTCGGGTATCCATATCAGTATGTAAGAAACTCATTGCAGATCAACCTGGGGAATACAGTAAAAGCGAATGACAGTGTGGGCGACCCGGTATTTGCCGAAACGGCTTATTTCAGCGGCATTGCGCAAACCGACTGGAGCTGGACCCCCTCAGTAGCAGACTTTGACAATGATGGCAAAAGAGATATCCTTATCTCTAATGGTTTTCCAAAAGACATCACGGATCATGATTTTGTGGCTTACAGAAATGAAGCCTATATGGTGGCATCTAAGCAGCAACTACTTGACCAGATCCCCGAAGTGAAGATCACCAACTATGCCTATCGGAACAAAGGCAATGCGGAATTTGAAAACGTGTCCGCTGCCTGGGGCTTCACTACACCTTCGTTCACAAACGGTGCTATTTATGCTGACCTGGATAATGACGGTGATCTTGATTATGTTACCAACAACATCAACGATAAAGCATTTGTATACCGCAACACGATCAATGATAAAAAAGAGACCAGCGCAGATTTTATTCAGGTCAAACTGAAAGGCGATAGTAAGAACATCAATGGGCTTGGAGCATGGGTCGAGGTCTATCAGAATAAGCAGGTACAGGTCTATGAGAATTTTCCATACCGCGGATACCTTTCTTCAGTAGATCCCATTATTCATTTTGGATTAGGCAAGTCGGCCACTGTTGATTCGCTGGTGGTGAAATGGCCCGGCGGTAAAAAACAAGTGATCGTAAAACCTGCCGTCAATAAAGTTCATGAGGTCTCGATAGCCAATGCGGGAGGCAGATATGAAATGGGCAATGCTTTGTTGGATACGGTTTCTTATTTCAGGGAAATCTCTGGACTGATCAATTATAAGCAGGAAGAAAAAGATTTTGTGGATTTCAATATTCAGAAACTTTTACCGCACAAAATGTCGCAGTATGGACCTGCACTGGCCGCGGGTGATATTAACGGTGATGGTCTTGATGACGTAATGATAGGCGGGCAGAAACTGACCAGTCCGGTAGCTATGATCCAGAAAGCAGATGGCAGCTTCGATAAACGAAAGCTTCTTTCTGAATCTGAGGAGATCTATAAAGGGACGGAAGATATGGGCCTGTTGTTATTTGATGCTGATGGTGATAATGACCTCGATCTTTATGTTGCATCCGGAACCTATGAAAGTTTACCAAATACAAACGCACATCACGATTGCTTCTATTATAACGATGGCAAGGGAAATTTCAAGCTGGATACTACGGTATTCCCGCAGAACTATACCAGCAAGAGTTGTGTGAAAGCAGCAGATTTTGATAATGATGGAGACCTGGATCTTTTCCTCGGCGGCCGAGTGCTCCCGGGATCTTATCCAAAACCTGTCAGCAGTTTTATTTACAGGAATGATAGCAAGGATGGCAAGGTGAAGTTCACCGATGTGACGGCCACTGTGGCCAAAGGATTGGCAGATATAGGCCTGGTCTGTGATGCCATCTGGACAGATTTCGATAATGATGGGTTAAAAGACCTGGTTCTAACAGGAGAGTGGATGCCGGTTAGTTTTTTTAAGAATGAGAAAGGAAGTTTTAAAAATGTGACCGGAACAACGGGAATAGGCGGACATGTGGGAATGTGGAACAGCATCACCGGGGGTGATTTTGATAACGATGGTGATATTGACTATGTGGCTGGCAATTTGGGGTTGAATAGTTTTTACAAAGGCAATGAAAAGGAGCCTTTAACCATTTATGCCAAAGACTTTGATAAGAATGGATCTTACGACGCTTTCCCTACCGTATTTATTCCTGATGTAGCCAATGGAACCAGGAAGGAGTTTCCAGCCTTCACACGTGATGATGTGATCAAACAGATCATCGGTTTCAGGCAGAAATTCCCGGGTTACAAACCTTTTGCACAGGCAACGATCAAAGAGATGTTCACGGCCGAAGAAATGAAAGATGCGCTTGTGCTGAAAGCGAATTATATGCAGTCTGCATTTATCAGAAATGATGGTGGCGGAAAATTCACTATTACTCCGCTTCCAGCCCTGGCTCAATGGTCTGCGATCAACGGAATGGTGGCAGATGATGTAGATGGAGATGGCAATCTTGACCTGGTAGCTTCAACCAATGATTTTGGGACTGAAGTGACTGTGGGCCGGTACGACGCATTGAACGGGATCGTATTGAAAGGGGATGGCAGTGGAAATTTCAGGCCGGCTTCTATCCAGGAAAGCGGAATTTTTCTTCCCCATGATGGTAAGGCTATGATCAGGATCATGTCTGCCAAAGGAAATTATCTTTTAATTGCGAGCCAGAATAAAGGAGAAGTGAAGTGCTGGGCCAATCGCGGTATGACGTCATTAAGCAGGCTTTCCAATAGTGATGATGTAGCTATGATCAGTCTGAAAAATGGCAAGCAACGCAAGCAGGAGATCTATTATGGAGACAGTTTTCTTTCTCAATCTTCACGGTTCCTGAACTGGAATCCCAACATTACTAAAATTGAAATAACAGATCAGAAAAAGCAGAAAAGAATTCTGCAACCTTAAAACAAGTGGCATGAGAAATTTTGCGATTTTATTTTTCCTGGTGCTGGCCATGGCCTGCAAGCAAAAGGATATGAAGCAGCAGCTCAACAATCCAACCGATGCAAGCTACCTGAATCAGTCTGTGATCAGGCTGAATGATGTAGTGATCTATGATATATTCTCGCCTCCCGTGGCCTCCAGGGTATATGCTTATTCCACGTTGGCTGCATTTGAAGCGAGCCGGTGGATGGACACCAGTTATACTTCATTGACTGCGCAGCTCAATGGTTTTCCTGAAATGCCGGCCCCTGATCCGGGAAAAACTTATGATTTCCGGATAGCGGGCATACGTGCATTTTTCAGCATCACCCAGAAACTCACTTTCACCAAGGACTCCTCGCGGATCACGGAAGAACAGATCTTAAAAGAGCTGAAAGAAGGCGTAGATGGTGATGTATATAAAACCTCCATCTCGTTCGGGGAAGCAGTGGCAGACGCTGTCTGGCAGAGAGCCACTAAAGATCAATATAAAGAATGCCAGGGCATGCCACGTTATACCCCCGTTGATAAACCTGGCAAATGGAAAGTAACACCACCGGATTACCTGGATGCTATTCAGCCTTTCTGGACTATGATGAAGCCGCTGGTCATGGATAGTTCTTCGCAGTTCAAGCCAATTCCTCCTCCAACTTTCAGTATGGATACTGTCTCGCAGTTCTATAAAGAGATGAAGGAAGTGTACGATATAAGTAAAACCCTCACGGATGAACAGAAGAATATGGCGAGGTTCTGGGACGATAATGCTGCTGCTATCACTTATAAGGGCCATATGATGTTTGCGAATAAAAAGCCGAGTCCTGGTGGCCACTGGATGAATATCACTGCGCTCTCTATCAGGAAAAAGAACCTGGATTGGCTGCAGGCCGCGCAAACCTATGCCTTGGTTGCGGTATCGATGTATGATGCATTTATTTCCTGCTGGGATGAGAAGTTCCGGAGTGAATTCATCAGGCCGGTAACTGCAATTAATGAAAGTATCGATAAAAACTGGCAACCTTTTTTGCAAACTCCTCCTTTCCCTGAATATACAAGCGGACATAGTGTGGCTTCTTCTGCCATGGCTGCCATGCTCACATCGATCTTCGGTGATAATTTTGCATTCACTGATGATTACGAGATGCCCTATATTGGAATTCAACGGAATTTTCCTTCATTCGTCAAAGCTTCTGAAGAGGCGTGTATGAGCAGGCTTTATGGTGGGATACATTTTATGTCGGCCATCATGAACGGCCGTTCTCAGGGCCGTGCCCTTGGAGCGCATATCGTAGGGAAGCTGCACTATAAAAAACTCTGATTAGTGTGTTAACTGGTTTGATCAACCGGTTAGCCGGTTAGTGTGTTAACCGGAGAATGCATTGGATAAACGAGATAGAGCCAGACTGCTCCCAGGATATGATCGATCCCGGATGCCGGAGCGCCATGTATGATTGGCATCGTTCAGCCACAGTGCTGCGTCCGTGGACTGGTTGTGTGCAACTTTTTACAGTTGATCTATAAGAATAGAAATGGATCTTGACATAGAAGAAGATAAGAAAGAAGCAAAAGACATACTTCCTTATTTGCTTTTAATAGCAATTATCGGTATCGGATTTAATCTGTATTATAAGTATGACAGATATTATTTAGGCGAGGCTCTAATTACTAAACGAGTTATCATTAAGGATAGACCCGAATATATTTACTCAAAACACGGAACAAGCAGGTATACTTTTAAAGGGACAGATTTTAATTGTCGATTTTGGCTCTCTGAAGGAGCTTTAAAGACAATAAATGATGATGAAAGTATAAAAAGAGAAATTGAGACTGTAAAGATTGGTGATACTATTGAAGTTAAAATTAGGCTGATAGATGAATTGAAATTAGTAGACACAGCAGCCAGACCAAGAGTCATTGAGTTTTTAAAAGGAAACAGGACAATTATTTCAGCAAATCAAGTTCAGTCTGAAGACAGGAAATGGTTTTATATAAATTTTGGAGTTCCAATATTCAGCCTGTTAATTTGGATTATTATTCAGCTGAAAAGACTAATTAAGAAAAGATGTACGATCACATGAAAGTTGCACATAAAGTCGGCTTGCTGCAATCAGGCCCAGAGCTTTAATGGCGGTCCATCTCTTACCTGCTTATCTAATGCACTAACCGGCTAACACACTAACCGGCAAACAATCTAATCAGTGGTTACAATCGTCGCGGTGACAATGATTGGCTTTTTTACAGGCCCGGAAGTTGAGCCAATGCGCAGAAACGATCAATACAACAGCAGGTACCAGGAAGAGCAAAAGATAACTGTGATAGATCTGTTTCAGGAAGAGAAGCGATATGCCAAGGGCAAATAAAGCTGTAGGGTAAACTTTATGATGGTGCTTTTTGTAGCCATGCCAGAGCGAATAGAATCCAACGAGGAAAGCAAGGCCGATCATCAACATTTCAAAATTTGAGTTGTTGATGATGTTGACACCAAACAGCGGTAAACTGGAAAGCAACAGGGGTAACACCGCGCAATGGATGGCGCAGGCAACAGAGGTGGCAATACCTAAAGCATCATAATTTATCCTGATCATTTTCCCGGTTGAACAGCAAATATACAAAATAATTGCAACAAAGTTGCAATTATGGCCGCTTCGATCCTGATTTGATCGTAACTTTGAATGGAATGAGCAAGAAGACCATATTCTATATCGCCTTTTTTAGTGTCCTGATTGTAGGGTTCTATATTGTTATGACCCGTGTAACGGATATTGGCAAGCCCCAGTTACCCGTTCTGAATACCGTGATGCCTTTCAGTTTCACCCGCCAGGATGGCCAACAGATCAGCAATAAAGATGTGGTTGGCAAGACAGTGATCGTGGAATATTTCTTCACTACCTGCAAGGGGATCTGCCCCAAGATGAACCGGAATATGGTGAAGGTTTACAATGAGCTTAAGAACGAAAAAGATTTCCTGATCTTATCGCATACGGTGGATCCTGAAACGGATTCTGTTGCCACTTTAAAACGCTATGCTGATTCCATTGGAGCCCAGCCGCAGAACTGGTGGTTCCTGACCGGTTCAAAAGCGGAGTTGTACAGAACGGCCAGGGAAAGTTATATACTGGATGATCCCAAGAACAGCAGTAAGAATATTTCAGAGCAGTTTCTTCACACCCAGTTCTTTTGCCTGGTGGACAGGGACGGTGTTGTAAGAGGTATCTACGATGGCTTGAAGAAAGATGAGGTAGATCAGATCATTGCTGATGCAAAACTCCTGTTACACCAGAGATGACAGATGCCTTGTCCATATTGAAAAAAAATCATCTCAGCAATACAGACTCACGTAGAGCCATACTCGAAATATTTCTGCAGTCGGAGAATGCGCTTGCCCATAACGATATTGAAAAGATCACAGGTGAGCGTTTCGACAGGGTAACTGTTTATCGGACTTTACAGACATTCATTGATAAAGGCATCGTCCATACCATTCCAACTGCTGATAATGCTACCCGTTATGCTTTATGCAGGGAGAACTGCACAGGTGGTCATCACCACGATGATCATGTACATTTTATCTGTGAAGTTTGCGGAAGAACTACATGCCTGGACCACACCCATATCCCGTCAGTTAAATTGCCCAAAGGTTACGATGCCACTCAGATCAATATGATCGTGAATGGGATCTGCCCGGATTGCCGCTGAATTATTTAAGCAGGACCCTTATAAAAAAAATGCCCCAACGTGAAGACGTCGGGACTTTAGTTAAGGCTCTGATTAGTAGCTAGTTTATAGTATTGTGTTACTTTTTGGTGTTTTACTGGTCAGCCTCACTATTCTCTTTCACCCCCCGAAGGTACTGAGGTTGTTGTTTGCCAGCTATACCCTGTTCGTGGTAATTTTTACCGTTTGTCCAATTTTTCCAGTTCCAGGCGCACCATATCCATCAGTTCTTTGATGGTTTCAGGGGAAAAGTCGAACGAAAGGCCGGCTGCATGATAGAGTTCAGGGAGGGTTTTTGTACCTCCAAGGCTGAGCCCGTTGATGTAGTTTTTGATGGCCTTCTGGTTATTTTCCTTGTATTGCTTCCATAATCCAATAGCACCCAGCTGCGCGATCCCATATTCAATATAATAGAACGGAACTTCAAACAGGTGCAATTGCCTTTGCCAACTGATGTTCCTGTATGGCATGAGTCCGCTGTAATCGATCACCGGTGAACTGAATTCATTCAGGATATTCATCCACGCTTCAGTTCTTTCATTGACCGTATGTTTTGGATTCTCATAGATCCAATGCTGGAATTTATCAATGGTGGCGATCCAGGGGAAGATGGTGATCACTCTTTCAAGTTGATGACGCTTTGCTCTCCTGAGATCATCTTCATTATTAAAAAATACGTGCCAGTGGTCCATCGTGAACAGCTCCATAGCCATGCTGGCTACTTCGGCCATTTCAGTTGGATATTCTTTGAAGGCATTGAGCGATAATGGATGTGCAAGAAATGAGTGCACGGCGTGACCGCTTTCATGCACCATCGTGGTCACATCACTCATCTGACCTGCTGCATTCATAAAAATAAAAGGGGCGCCACTTTCTGCCAGGGGCATGTTGTATCCGCCAGGTGCTTTCCCTTTACGGCTGTCCAGATCCAGGTGCGACATCTCTTCCATCTTCTTCAGGCAGTTCGCGAAAAAGGGATCCAGCTCATGTAAGCAGCTGATGGTTTTATCAAGCAGTTCTTTGCCTTGTTTGAATGGCCTCAGAGGACTGATGCCGGGTTGTTCAGCTTCGGTATCCCATGGTTTCATTACATCAAGGCCCAGCTTATTGCGTTGCGCATCGAAGATCTGATCCACCAGGGGCATCACGTGCAGCCTCACTGCTTCATGGAATTGAAAACATTGTTCAGGTTTGTAGTCAAACCTTCCCATTTCCATGAATTTATAGTCACGGTAATTTTCAAAGCCCGCATTAACCGCGATCCTGTCTCTTAATGAAACCAGTTTGGTGAAAAGATTGTCCAGGGTTTCTTTATCCTGCAGTCTTCTTTCATTGATCTTCCGGTAAACTTCTTCCCTTTTCTCTCTGGAGGGATCTTCCAGGAATTTTGCAGCCTGTTGTAAGGTGAATTCCTGCCCATCAACAGTAACCGTCATGGCGCCTGCAACCTGTCCGTATTGCTGTTGCACCACATTGATCTCGGCCTGTATGGGGATATTCTCTTCCCTGAACAGATCTATATTCTTTTTTACATTCCTGATGTAAGTGAAATATTTATCATGGTCAAGCTGTGAAGTGAAAGGAGATGAAATGAGTTTCTTGTTCAGCTGATCAGACAGTGGCTGGATCTTTGGCTGAATTTCCAGATAGAAATAATTGAATGACTCTTCAAGTGCTTTATCGGTAGTATCACAGGTCATCCTGATCTGTCTCCAGCAGGCATCTTCACTGATCACGGCTTCCAGTTCATTCAGATCAGCCAGCCATTTTTCAAATGCATCCAGTGAATGGATCTCCCTGTCAATGAGATCCTGAAACCAGGGTTCGAGGCTTTTCCAGTCAGAGATGATAAAATCGGCAGGAAGGAAATGTCGTTTGATCTTGCTGATATCAGCAGAGTGATTTTTCATAAAGGTTATTCTGGATTATTCCGCTTTGTCAGATTTCTTAGCCCTGGCTTTTTTTACCGGCTTTGCTTCTTCCACTACTGGTTCAGGAACGGGAGCTTCTTCGGCTTCTTCTTCTTCTGAATACTCAGAAAGTTTGATCTCGACGCCGTTATCTTTCAAAATACTATACCAGCGAATCATCTTTTTCATGTCGCTGTGGTAAACCCTTTCAAAATCAAGATCCGGGTAAACTTTTTCGAAATATGCCTTAATGGCCTTGGCATCTTTTTCATCAGGCAGTTTTGCTGCATTAGTACCCATGGCATTGAATATTTCAGCCAGGTTAACATTGTCTGCTACGGTATAAACTTCAATGCTTTCAAGGTGTGAAAGATTATGCTGGCGCGAAGAAATGAACTTGGTCGCCTTGTCGTCCAGGCCACGCACTATAGCTCCATCAGTTTTGCTGCTGAGCAGTTCATACAAACCCGGTAATCCGGTCACCGAAACGATCTTACTGTATTCCATATTTGGTTTGAATAATGAACACGCAAGATAAGTTCATTTGGGCAAATTCTTCATGTCGCAGGTTGCAGGTTGCAGGTGGCAGGTTGCAGAAGAATCTTTCTGCTTACTGCTCACCGCTTACTGCTCACTGCTCAGATGAATCCCATAATTTAGTTACAATAATTTTTCTGTTTATGAGAATCAACCAAAGGTTGCTTGTACTGCTGGCATTTCTGTGCATTTCACTGTTTTCCCTGGGCCAGAAAAAGACCAAAGCGCCGGTCCAGCCGGCTCAGCCATCATATCCATTAAGTTCGTCAACATTTTCTGCGCTTAAATTGAGGAATATCGGTCCGGCCATCACCTCCGGAAGGGTGTCTGACCTGGCAGTAAACCCCGCAAACAGCAGCGAATACTATGTGGCTGCGGCTTCCGGCGGGGTCTGGAAAACCAGCAATGCAGGCATCAGTTTCACCCCCGTTTTTGACGGCCAGGGATCCTATTCCATAGGCTGCGTGGTGCTGGACCCCAGCAACCCCAACGTGGTTTGGGTGGGCTCGGGAGAAGGCAATAACCAGCGAAGCGCCTCCTACGGTGACGGTATTTATAAATCAGAAGATGGCGGGAAAACCTGGAAGAATATGGGGCTGAAGCAGTCTGAACATATTGGCAGCATAGCCATCGACCCCAAAGACCCGGATATTGTATATGTAGCGGCTTATGGACCGCTCTGGAGTTCCGGCGGCGACAGAGGCATCTATAAAACCACCGATGGTGGCAAAACCTGGAAAAACATCCTGAACATCAGCGAGAACACCGGCTTTTCAGAGATCCATATGGATCCCCGCAATTCCAAAATTCTCTATGCCACTGCCCATCAGCGCCAGCGGAAAGTTTTTACTTATATCGGCGGAGGACCTGAATCTGCACTTTACAAAAGCACCGATTCAGGCGCTACGTGGACAAAACTGACCAGCGGATTGCCTTCGGGCGAGGTAGGTAGGATCACCATCGATATCTCTCCCGTGAACCCGGATGTTTTATACGCCATGATCGAAGCCCGTGAAGGCAGTGGCACCTATATCAGTCGCGACAGGGGCCAGAGCTGGCAAAAACAAAGCACGGTGTCCACATCTGGAAATTATTACCAGCGGATCTTCTGCGATCCTAAGAATATCAACCGGCTCTATGCTATGGACGCTTACATGCAGGTAAGTAATGATGGAGGCAAGACTTTCCAGATCCTCGGTGAAAAAAACAAGCATATTGATAACCATGTGATTTGGATAGACCCTTCCAATAATGAACATTACCTGGTGGGTTGTGATGGAGGTTTGTACGAATCTTTTGACGCAGGCAATAATTGGCTGTTCAAACCCAACCTGCCCATCACCCAATTCTATAAAGTGGCTACGGATAACGGCTTGCCATTTTACCAGGTGCATGGCGGTACTCAGGACAATTTTTCCATTGGAGGTCCTTCCCGAACCACCAGTGGGAATGGCATCATGAACTCCGACTGGTATTTCACCAGTATCGGTGATGGGTTTGAATCCCAGGTTGACCAGTCGGATCCCAATATTATATATGCCCAGTCGCAGTACGGGGGCCTGGTAAGGTATGACCGCAAAACGGGAGAGATGCTTAGTATAAAAACGATCGAAGAAGAGGGTGCACCAGCATACAGATGGAACTGGGACGCGCCATTGGTGATCTCCAGATTCGATAACACAAGGATCTACCATGCGGCGAACAGAGTATTCAGATCCGATGACCGGGGCAATACCTGGAAAGTAATCAGTCCTGACCTCACTAAACAGATCGACAGAAATAAACTGGAAGTGATGGGGCGTGTGTGGAGTGTAGATGCTGTATCGAAAAACGGGTCCACCGATATTTATGGTAATATCACCACCCTGAGTGAATCTCCGCTTGATGCAAATATGCTTTATGTGGGAACGGATGATGGAGCCCTCCACGTCACTACAAACGCAGGAGCATCGTGGACGGCGATGAGCTATCCCGCAGGCGTACCCGCTAATGCTTATGTATACCAGGTACTGGCTTCGCAGCACGACAAGAACACAGTGTACGCTATATTCAACCAACATCGGTACGGTGACTTCAAACCCTATTTCTACAAGAGCATTGATGCGGGTAAAACCTGGACGGCACTGCAGAATAATCTTCCGGAACGCGGATCGGTATATACAGTTGCAGAAGATCATGTAAATCCAAATCTTCTTTTCCTTGGTACAGAATTCGGATTGTTCACCAGCGTGAATGGAGGAGTAAACTGGGTGCAGCTTAAAGGTGGAATGCCCACCATTGCAGTGCGCGATCTCGAGATCCAAAAGCGCGAGAACGACCTGGTACTGGCTACATTCGGGAGAGGATTTTATATACTTGACGACTACACGCCATTGAGAACTATGAAACTGGAGGATCTGCAGAAAGAAGCCATGATCTATCCAATTAAAGATGCATTGATGTACATACCTGCCCTGCCTTTGGGTGTAAGAGGAAAAGGATTCCAGGGCGAAAGTTTTTACACGGCACCTAATCCGCCTGTGGGTGCAACCTTCACTTACTACCTGAAAAATGATATCAAAACATTGAAAGATAAACGGAAGGAGAAAGAAGCTGAGTTGATCAAAAACAAACTCCCGGTTTATTATCCGCCCATGGATTCTTTGAAGATGGAAGACGAACAACCTGAGCCTCATATTTTATTTACCATTACCGATGAATCCGGCGCGGTTGTGAGGCGATTGAAAGCGCCGGCGAAAAAAGGCATGAACAGGATCGTTTGGGATTTCAGGTATGAATCCACAGCTCCGGTGAACTTTTCTACGTTTGATGAGTCGATGGTTTTCAGTTCCGCCGATATGGGACAGATGGCTCTGCCAGGCAATTATAAAGTGAGCATGAGCAAATTTGAAGATGGCAAATATGCCTCACTAACAGAACCGGTTCCATTTAAAGCTATATCCTTGGCCGCGGGCAGTCTCCAGGTGGAAGACAAAAAAGCACTCGGTGCGTTCACCTCAAAATTAGCAGAATTACGGCGGGTTATTGCCGGTACAGAGGCTTACAGGCGTGAGCAGGTAACCAAGCTCAGTTATCTTAAAGCCACGGTTCAGAAAGCCGGAACAGTTCCCCTGGAGGTTTCTGAGCAAATGGTAGCGCTGGATAAACGACTGGATGCGGCAGGTGTGGCGCTTAATGGTGACCGTGCAAAAGCGAGCCGTGAGTTTGAAACACCTCCATCGATCAATCAAAGGTTAGGAAGAATGACCAGTGCGTTATGGTCGTCCACCGCCGCCGATCCGGCTAATTACCAGGATGATTATGACCTGGTGGAAAAACAATTCCGCCCCGTATATAATGAAGTGAAGTCGATAGGCGAGGAGATCAGGAAGCTGGAAGCGGTTTTGGAGAAATATAAAGCGCCGTATACGCCGGGGCGTCTTCCAGACTTTAAATAGGGACGCAGAGACACGGAGAGGGACACAGAGACGCGGAGAGGGACGCAGAGACACGGGAGAAATCCTCTGCGTCTCTGCGTTATTTCTCTGCGTCTCTGTGTTATCGGACCCTCAACTGATCAAATTCAGAGGAGTCTCCACTAAACACATTAAAATCAACGGCGGAAGTAATGCCATTGACCCTTCCTTTTTCCGAGTGTTGCCAGAATAGCCATTTGCGTTCTATGCGTGGCCGGTTGCGTTGGATATAGTGGGCCACCCATAAGGGGTAGCTGGCGAAATCTTCTCCCAGGTATTGCTCATAGAAATCAACATTGGTATAAATGATCGGTTTCACGCCATAGTGGGCTTCCAGTGTTCTGAGAAAATCCATGGCTCTTTTCCTGATCACTTCGGGACTCTGCCTGTTGGTCTGTTCAATATCGAGCACAGGAGGAAGATCTCCTTTATCGAGTTTTACGGTTGCTATGAAATTTTCCGCCTGCTGCTTTCCATCTCTTGAAGAAATGAAAAAATGATAAGCACCCCGGGCCATGCCCACCTGTTTGGCTTCGCGCCAGTTGCGGCGGAACTGCCAGTCCACCCGCGTGATGCCTTCAGTTGCTTTGATCACGGCGAAACCCAGCTGCACATCTTTCACCTTCATCTTCTTTACTTCTTCCCAGCTGATCACGCTTTGATGATGCGAAACATCAATGCCGTGGATCTGGTAATCGATGGGAAGTGAAATGCCAAAGCCGGGATAGTGCGCGAAGCCCGCTTGTTTCTCCATCCACCAGAAATAAATGAAATAACCACCCACTCCCAATGAAACCAGGAATAAGAGGGCCAGCAGTATTTTTTTTGGTAATTGTTTTTTCTTTCGTGAGGGCATGGCAGGTAAAGGCCTGCAAATTAATTTATTTCATAATCCTTTTGACAAACTTGCTGTCTTTACTATTCACACTTAAAATATAAATGCCGCGCGACCATGTTGAAGATGGTATGCTGAGCAGGTCAGATCCGGTGGGAAGCGATAGTTCCTGTTTCCAGATCAACTGTCCTGCTGCATTATGAATGGTGATGCCGGCTTTATCTGAACTGAAGTTTCTTAATAAAATATTGAATTGATCTCCAACCGGATTGGGATAGGTGGTCACATCATTCTTCTTATTGGTTGTTCCCGCCTTTGATGTTTTGTTATTGAATGATATCAGTTTCACATAGGGATCGATGAATGCAGTGTCTGGTATGAATCCCAGGTCACGGATCTCTGTTTGTGCATTTTTTGTGTGGTTGATCACGATCAGTGTATCGCGGGTTGCATTTTTAAAAAGTACGGGCACAGGCATTTCATAAAAACTTACAGAAGGATGGGAGGTGGTCTGGCTCAATGTGAGTTGCACTTTGTTTCCCAATGGCAACCAACTCAGTTGATAACTGGGATAACCTTCAGCATAAAGCCAGTTGTTAAAAAATGCAGTGAGGTTTTGTCCGCTCGAAGCTTCGAGATTTCTTTTCAGGTCTTCTGTTCTTGCATATTCATATGAGGTACTGGGATCTGCGAGATAATTTCTCAGGCCTTCAAAAAATGCCGCATCGCCCAATTTCCATCTCAGCATCTGCAATAACCATCCCGCCTTCACATAGGTGGTTCTGTAGTTGAATATGGAACCTACCGAACTTGTGTCTTTCACATATACCGATCCACCGGGTTCTTCGGCTATATAATCCACTTCACTGCGGTACCAGGCGATCCTGTTCTGTTCAGACAGTACGCCTTCGAAATAAAAATAGGTAAGAAAGGTAGCGAAGCCTTCATTCAACCAGATATCCTGCCAACTGCCGCAGGTGACCCTGTCGCCAAACCATTGGTGTCCGAGTTCGTGGGCGATCAATGAAGCATTGGTGCTACCCATAAAAGAGTTGGTCTGATGCTCCATACCCCCTCCAAATCCAACCTGTGTATGCGCATAGCGTTCGTTTCGGAAAGGATAAGGCCCGAAATACTGTTCAAACACCCGCATCATGCGGCGCGTATCTGGAACAGTGGCTGCCCAGGCTGCCGCAGCTTCCGGGTAAACATATTGCTGCAACGGCAGTATTTTGCCGTTTAATTCTATAGTATCTTCCTGGACCTGGTAGTTGGTGGCAGCCATGGCCACCAGGTAGCTGGCGATGGGGTAACGATGTTTCCATACGGTGGTTCTTTTGCCGGCATTGACCAGGTTGGCCATTTGAATGCCATTGGTAGTGGCAAAATATTGGTCGGGTGTGGTGATGAAGATGTCAATGGAATCCGCCTTATCGTCCAATCCATTGCGACAGGGCCACCATTCCCGTGAGCCATAGGGCTCAGAAAGGGTCCAGATGATGGGTACCCCGGTGTGGTTAGAGACTGAAAACGCACCCAGGCCGCTGGCGGGGGGAGCGCCCTGATAATATATGGATACCGAGTCCCTGGCACCGGTATTCAGCGCCGCAGGGAAATTGATCTGTAGGAGGTGGTTTCCCGGTCTTGTGAAACTGATCTTATTAGCATGATAAAGAACACTGTCAACCCGGAGTGAATCCGTGAGATCGAACCGAATCGAGCTGGTATTGGCAGTGATGGTGATGGAAGAGCTGACCTTGCCTTTAATATAGCGGACAGCGGGATCGATCTCCCATTCGAAGCGGTAATGATCAACCTTAAAATCTGGAGAGGCATTGGAACCGGCTATGGATGATCCGGTCATGGCCTGGTAACGTGCAATTTCTTTTTCAAAAACCTGGAACTGTGCAGCAACCTTATGCTGTATCAGTGAACATATTATAAATACAAGGAAGATCCATCTCCGCATAATGCTAATTTCGGTTCATATCTACATATAACGTAGCGCTTAATCATTAATTTTAGTCTTCATTAGCAGGTCGCAGGTTGCAATATTTCTGCCACCTGCCACCTGTAACCTGCAACCTGCAACCTGTAAATAAACGGATGCCAAACTTTAATCTAAGAGATTCACTCAACCTGCTCTCCAAACTTACTCCTCGCCGCACCTGGAATGGTATCAAGGTGTTGGGCTCGTTTTATGTGAGCCGGTTGACCGGGAGGCCGGTTCAATGGGGGTATCCCGTTTCCATCTCTTTCGAGCCTACCACATCTTGCAATTTAAGATGCCCCGAGTGTCCCAGTGGTTTGCGCGCTTTCACCCGTCCAACCGGGATGCTGGACAACCAGTTCTTTCGTAAAACCATCGATGAAATGCATCGGGAACTGCTATACCTGGTATTTTATTTCCAGGGCGAGCCTTACCTGAATCCGGCATTTCTGGATATGGTCAGCTATGCATCTTCCAAAAAAATATATACGGCCACCTCTACGAATGCGCATTATCTCACAGAGGAAAACGCCCGTAAAACCATTGAATCAGGATTGGACCGTCTGATCATATCCATCGATGGCACTACCCAGGAAGTATATCAGCAATACCGTGTGGGTGGGAAGCTGGACAAAGTACTCGCAGGCGCACGCAATATTGTGAAATGGAAAAAAGAGCTTAACAGCAGCAAGCCTTTTGTCATCTTCCAGTTCCTGGTGGTGAAGCCCAATGAACACCAGGTGGAGGATGTTAAGAAACTTGCCAGGGAAACCGGTGTTGATGATGTCTGGTTTAAGACGGCACAGGTTTACGACTACGAGAACGATCCTAACCAGCTGATCCCAACAACAGATAAGTATAGTCGTTATAAAAAAACTACAGCGGGTAAATATGTTCCAAAAAACAAGTTGGCCAACCATTGCTGGAAGCTCTGGCACGCAAATGTAATCACCTGGGATGGGCTGGTAGTGCCATGTTGTTTTGATAAGGATGCAGAACATCAACTGGGCGATCTGAGGACCGAATCTTTCAGGGCGGCCTGGGACAATGAGAAATACAGAACATTCCGGAAACAGTTGATGAATAGCCGGAAAAACATTGATATTTGTTCAAACTGCAGCGAAGGCACAAAAGTCTGGGGCTAATTAAATTACCGTGGAAAAATTTGCGAGATTCAATAACAGGATAAGACAGATCATTCTGCTGGTGATCATCTTATTACTGGCTTTCCTCATCATTAAGGAACTCTATGTATTTGTCCCGGGATTTCTTGGAGCAGTAACACTATATATACTTACCCGCAGTTCATACCTGAAACTTGTCAATGAGAAGAAATGGAAACGTTCTGCGACCGCATTGTTTTTTATTATCCTCAGCATCATTTGTATCCTGGGCCCGATGTTTTTCATAGTGAAATTGATGTTGCCCCGGATCAGCGAGGTATTCACGCATTCAGAAGAACTGATGAAGGGCCTGAACGAATTTTCGGCACAGGTCTACCATTATACGGGTGCACAGGTGCTGACCAAGGAGAATTTGGCTGCAGTACAAAAAATGATGGCCAATTTCATTCCAACATTTCTTAACAGCTCGCTCACTATTTTAGGTAACCTGGCCATGGCCTTTTTTGTGATCTATTTCATGTATGTGCATGGTGAGGACATGGAAGTAGCTATCAGGAGGTTCATACCATTACATGAAGACAGTGTTGAAAAGCTTGCAGTGGAAACCATGAGTATGGTTCGGGCAAATGCCATCGGCATTCCTTTGATCTCACTGGTTCAGGGTGTTTTTGCAGCTTTGGGTTATTGGATATTCGGTCTGAACGAATGGGGACTCTGGGGTTTCCTTACGGGCGTATTTGCATTTTTCCCTGTGGTAGGTACCACGCTGATCTGGGCGCCGCTGGTGATCTTCCTCTATGCCCAGGGTGCAACCTGGCAGGCTTCGGGATTAATGATCTACAGCTTTGTGGTTACCGGAAATGTTGATTACCTGTTCAGAATAACACTGATGCGCAAGATCGGTGACGTACACCCATTGATCACCATACTGGGTGTGATCGTCGGCCTCGGACTGTTTGGATTCATGGGTTTCATTTTCGGCCCTTTACTTATTTCATACCTGATCTTACTGATACGTATTTACAGCAGTGAATTTGTGGAACACAACAATCATTCACATCCAAACGAATTGCATGAGCCTGGAGAAGGACATTAACCAACAAAAGTTCCGGAACGAGAAGCAGAAAGCCATCATCAACATCATCTACACATATAACTGGGTGACTGAAAGATTAAGGCTGATGCTGGAAACGGAAGACCTCACTTTGCAGCAATATAATATCCTGCGGATACTGCGGGGCAGTGCGCCCCAGCCTCTGTCTACCTTGCAGATCAGGGAACGCATGTTGGACAAGATGAGTGATACCAGCAGGATCGTAGACAGGCTGGTGATCAAAGGACTTGTCAGTAAGAAGGCTTCTAAAACGGATAAGCGCCTGGTGGAAGTACAGATCACAGAAAGGGGCAAGAAGTTGCTGGCCAAGATGGACCAGAAGAATCAACAGATGGATAATATCATTGGCCCGCTCAGTGATAAGGAGATGAAAACACTGAATAAACTGCTTGATAAGATGCGGGTGGCACCAATGATATTGATGATGCTGATGTTCAGTCTGTTTGGTTTTGCACAGCAGAGTCCTAAATATGAATTCCGTGCGGCCTGGATCGCAACGGTGGATAATATCGACTGGCCTTCGAAGAAAGGTCTGCCTGCCGATTCGCAAAGGGCGGAATTCATCCGGATGATCGATATGCATAAACGTAATGGCATGAATGCATTGATCGTGCAGATCAGGCCAGCCACAGATGCATTCTATCCTTCACCTTATGAGCCCTGGAGTGAATGGCTTACCGGCAAACAGGGAGTTCCTCCCTCGCCGTATTATGACCCCCTTGAATTCATGATAACGGAAACGCATAAGCGAGGAATGGAGTTCCATGCCTGGTGCAATCCCTATCGTGCGGAATTTGCCATCGGCAAATCATCCATTGCTCCAACCCATGTGACCAGGATCCATCCCGAATGGTTCCTGGATTATGGCGGTAAAAGATATTTTGATCCCGGGAATAAAGAAGTGCAGGATTTTGTAACAGAAGTGATCAGGGATATTGTGACGAGATATCCCGTTGACGGGCTACATTTCGATGATTATTTTTATCCCTATAGAATTGCCGGCAAGGAATTCCCTGATTCTGCTTCGTACCGGAGGAGCGGGGCTTACCTGCCTAAAGATGACTGGCGCAGAAGCAATGTAGATTCCATCATTGTGATGCTGTCGCGCATGATCAGGTCTACCAGGCCTGCCTGCAAATTCGGCATTTCACCTTTTGGAGTATGGAGGAATATTGACAAGGATCCGCGCGGCAGTAATACAAAAGCGGGCCAGACGAACTATGACGATCTGTATGCTGATATCTTGTTATGGTTGAAAGAAGGCTGGATCGATTATGTAGCGCCGCAACTCTATTGGGAGTTCGGGCATAAGGCTGCGCCCTATGAGGTGCTGCTGGACTGGTGGAGCAAGAACACATTCGGCAGGCATTGTTATATCGGGTTAGGCATTTACCGGGCTGGTTCAAATGCTGCCTGGAAAGATTCCACATTGTTGACCCGCCAGATCGAAGCACTTCGTAAAACACCCAATATCCAGGGTGCTATATTCTTCAGCAGCAAGAACTTCTTTTCCAATCCCAATGGCTGGAGTGATAGTCTTCGTTTAAAATATTATGCAGAACCGGCGGAGGTGCCACCGATAATTAGATAGGAAATTAGCTAGATAGGGAGATAGAGAGCCTCTTGGATGTAATTTGCAATAAAAGGCTCCCTATTTCCCTATCTAACTATTTCTCTATCTAATCTTGCCTTCCATCCTATCCACATACTCCAAACTACCTAATCGAAGGCGAAAGGGAACCCCCGTTTTCTTTTCCAACTGGTATTCTTTTTGGCAAATGATCCCCTGCTTCAGTTCGAACTGATAAGTCATGGGATTCAGGGAGATATATCGGGCATCGCCGGGAGATCGTAATGTCACAGTATCTATGCCAGCCCGTTGTTGCAGGCTGGTGAAAAAATTAGTGCAACCTGCCTCCTGGAACCTGCCACCTGCTATTGCGGGCCGGTAGAAATTTTTTTTAACATTTTTTTGCTCCTGTGAAAAGCCCGCCAGATGCAGTAAAATCAATGAAATAAGAAGAATTAAAAATCGTTGCAACATTTCATCTGATTTAATTAGTAGATTTACGGCTCGATTTTTGTGGCCTCGGCCGGCTCCCTCTGCTACCTCATAAAATTAGTCTTTTTCTGGTGCAGTCCAGCCGGTCTAAACGATTGGACAGATTATGGCATTAGGGCAAAGTCTACAACAAAAACTCCTTCAGAAACTCTCTCCTCAGCAGATCCAGCTGATGAAGCTGTTACAGGTGCCTACTGCCAACCTGGAAGAACGTATTAAAGAAGAACTTGAAGAGAACCCTGCCCTTGAACAGAGTGAGGATGTGCATGAAGAGGACACGGATCTGGCTGATGAATTCACAGGCGATGAAGAGGGAGACGCTGAGGATCCGGAACTGGACGGGAGCGCTGATGAGTATGAAAACCTGGATATCAGCGAGTACGTCAGTGATGAAGATGATGATATAGCTGAATACAAACTGAAAGACGATAATTACCCCGAGCTCGACGAAGGCAGAACCATTCAGAACAAGATCGAGACTTCATTCCACGATTATCTGCTCGAGCAACTGGGCATGTTGAAAATGGGGGAAGACCAGAGACGGATCGCAGAACAGATCGTGGGAAGTATTGATGATGACGGCTACCTGCGCCGCGAAACCAACTCCATTGTTGACGACCTGGCCTTCCGTCAGAATATTTCCACCACAGCGAAAGAAGTTGAGATGCTGATCAGGCAGATCCAGCAGTTTGATCCTCCTGGTATTGCTGCCAGGGATCTGCAGGAATGTTTGTTGTTGCAACTCTATCGTAAACAGATCCACATTAACGAGGAGGCGATAGACCAGGCGATCAATATCCTGGAACATTATTTTGAGGAGTTCACCAAGAAACACTACGATAAGATCCAGCGGGGACTGAACCTCACTGATGAAGACCTGAAAGGTGCCATCAACCAGATCATCAAACTTTCGCCCAAGCCCGGCGGTAATATCGGCGAGAACTCGGTGGACAGTTATATCATTCCCGATTTCTTCGTGTATAATAATGCCGGCCAGCTGGAACTCACACTGAATACAAAGAACGCTCCTGACCTGAGGGTCAGTGAAGGCTATCGTGATATGCTCAGGGAATATGATCGCGGCAGCAAGAAGGACAAGCGCCAGAAAGAAGCCGTGATCTTCATCAAGCAGAAGATCGATGCAGCAAAATGGTTCATTGACGCCATCAAGCAAAGGCAACATACTTTATACATTACCATGGAGGCCATCATGATGCACCAGGAGGAGTTCTTCTTCACCGGGGATGAAACTTCCATGAGGCCCATGATATTAAAAGACATTGCTGAAAAAACCGGCCTGGATATATCTACGGTCAGCCGCGTGGCCAACAGTAAGTTTGTGCAAACCGAATTCGGTACTTATCGCCTGAAATTCTTTTTCTCTGAATCGCTCAGCACCGAAAGCGGTGAAGAAGTATCTACCCGCGAGGTTAAAAAGATCCTCAGCGATATGGTAGAAGCAGAAAGTAAACGCAAACCCCTGAGCGATGAGAGACTCACCGAAATGCTTATCGAAAAAGGAT
>DATGXN010000017.1:0-25727 GCA_035298945.1 Chitinophagaceae bacterium
GCATCTCCGGGCGGACATATTGGTTTCTTACGATAAGAAGGGAGGCTTAATTATTTCAGTCTTTGCTTATTTTCCACCAATGCTGACTGTAATACCTGGTAATCCAGTTTTTGCACGGGAATGTCCCTGTCAATGGCCAACGAAGCCGCAATCGCAGCCGATTGTCCCAATACCATAAAGACCGGTTCCATGCGGATGGAACCAAATGCGATATGTGTGGCGCTTAGACAAACCGGCACCAGCAGGTTTTTGCAATCTTTTTCTTTAGGCACTATGGCACGGTAACTGATCGGGTAAGGTCCTTTAACCCTGGCTTCTATGTTCCCCTCATTTTTTACAAACCCTTCCTTGGTAACATACCTCTGCACATGATGGGAATCCATGCCATAGGCAGCCAAACCTACCGGATCTGACGCAACCCTGAGGCTTTCGCAATTGTACTGGGTCATCACATAACCCCCCACCATCCTGCGTGCTTCCCGAACATACAATTGTTGCTGCCAGCCATTGCCTTCAGTAAATTCATCTTTACACATGCCCCAGGTCGACACTTCTTTCCGAATATGTTCCGGCATTCGAGGGTGGTAAGCCAGCGTCCACATTAATCCTTTCTGATAATTACGATGCCGCTCCGCAATTGCATCCCTTTCCGCATAGGTTGCCTCGGGGTAATCATAATTCTGACCTATAAAATCGGAAGAGAATCCCAGCCGGTTATTGGTATCTGTTTTTCGGTTAGGCATGTCCGAGTTGATCCATGGAAATCCTTTTTCGCCAGCCTCGTAATTTCTCAGCAGAAGCTCATAGTCCAATTCATTGTATGATGCCGGTTTTTCAAACGGAATGCGGTTGTCCGGATGATTGGTCAGGCAGAGCCTGAAACAATAAGCCTGTACACCCTTGCTGCCAGAGCCTTCCTGGCCTGGACCTTTGGGATCGATGAACGGCAGGAGCCCGCTGGCAGGGTTTCCTTTCTCGCGATAGGGATCCACTCCATGCACAAAATTGTGGTTGATGGAATTGTGCGAGGGCTGGTTGGTCATGGTCCGGGCCGTGTCGGCAGTATGAACGCCATTAAGCGTTTCGTGATACTGTTTGATTGATTCCCTGCCTACAGTATAATGAACACCTGCAGTGGCCATCAGATCTCCTTCGTAAGTAGCATCAATAAAAACCTTTCCCGAATATACCTCGCCAGTTTCCATTGAAATGGATGAGATCATCCCTTTCTTTTTTTGCACTCCGTTTTTCCTGTTGAGCCGTTGGTTCAGTACGAGTGTGACATTTTTTTCAGCCCCGAGCATCTGGTGCAATATTTTCAGCGCTGCCGAGGGCTCGAAAGTCCACATCGCATCTTCTCTGGAATCGCTGCGGGTCTGGCCTCCATCGCGGTACTCCACCGCTTGCTGCCATTTCCAGTTTTCAGGCTGCTGGTAGTATTTTTTTACATTCTGATAGAATTCGCGGGCAATCCCACCAATGGCCTGCTTGTTGCCTATATCGGTTTGTCCCAACCCACCGGTTGTTAATCCACCAATTCTATTAGTGGGTTCGATCAAAACTACTTTCTTTCCCAGCCGTGAAGCCTGGATGGCTGCGCTTACCCCAGCCGAACTGCCGCCGTAGATCACGATATCATAATTACTGGCAGGCTGACTAAAACATACCTGGTTGAATAAAATCAGAATGATCAGAAAACCATGTTTCTTCATTTGCTGAATGTAAAACTTATGAATCAATTTCTTACTCACGCTCTAAATGAAACTGCGTGAATGAAAATATTGAGTTTCTCTAAGCCCACATATTAAGAATGGGAAGGCAGGGCTGCACAGCATCGCCAACCCAATATAAAATTCAGGTTCGACGTGCTTAAAAAGTTGGTGATGATAACCTCAACAGCCGTTATTTGCCGATAGTCAGCTTACAAACTCATAGACCCTATCCTTCGGATCACATCGAGCATAGGCTGCTGGCTGATCTTAAACAGGCTATTCGCAGGGTGGTCCATATCTACAATGATACCTATGATCACCGCAAATACAACAACAAGAATAATGTTGGGTAAAAGTGACCTGCCTCCTTTTAATCCTGATCCATAGCCCATTCCTGCGAGACCCATCAGGGCCATGACATACATGAGTATTTTCAACGACCTGGGGATACGGTCGCCGGTGCTGTTATTAATGCGCCGCATATTTATGTCTATGATAGTGGAAACAGAAGAAATAAAAGATGACGCATCTGCATCGGGAACCTGTCTCACGGCCATGGCTTCTTTCAATAATGAATCCTGGATTTTTTCTGAAAGCAATACACCTTCGCGCAAAGATTTAATGTCCCGATTCTCCCTGGCAGATTCCGCTATATGATATCGCAGCCTGGCATAGTCTGTCAGCATCCGGCCAGTTCGACTTTTAAATGGCTCTGGCAAAAACTGTGAATTCTGATAGGCAGCCAAAACTGCACTGGCTTCAGACATCACCAGCTCTTTCTTGTGTTCAAGCCGGGTGAGAGACATCCCAAAAAGAAAAGCAAGCGTGAAACCGAATACTCCAAAAATAGCGCCCATAATTTCTCCGTTGGAACTATCTGCAGTTTCTGGCTTCTTCTTAAGATGCCACAATCCCAGCTTGTATCCATAGTAATTACTAACAAGCATAAGAATGAAGGAGCAGAAAAAAATAAGCCAACCAGGACTATTGTCTAACAGATTATCATTGAACATGTGTTATCATTATAGAGATGATCAAATTGAACCTTTCCATTACTGGCCATCTTTCTTTTTCCATCCAAAATCAAATGCATACCTGAAACCAAAAGCAAACGCATTCACATAAGAAGAAAACTCTTCATATTGGGTATTGCTTAACCGGCCAATCATATATATACTGGTCTCCGGGGTGAAATAATAATTAGCACCGAGTATCAATTGGAACAATACTGATTTGTCAGGATAAAGGCTCAAAGACTCCCTGGCTTTAACATAATTGAATCCTCCCTGAAATGACAAACGGGGTATGGGTGTGTATCCCAGGGACATTTCGTACCCGTAAGAAGGAAGAGACAATGCATAACCCGTATCCTGTACAACGATGTTATCATCATTCACGGAAAACGTAAAAGCGCCATAATATTTTCCTTTCTTATAATTGATCCCTGATATGAAATTAGTGGTATGATTTCCAATCCCATCAACCACTATCTTAATAGGCTCAGCAATACTTGCATCATTGTAGGCGGCACCAATGGTTAAACCCATGGGTATATGATATTGCAGAGAAATGCCGTAACTTTCCGTATTCTTAAATAACTGAGCCTGGCCGGCAATTTCAAAATTGCCAATCGTGTTTCGATACTGCACTGCATTATCCGCCCTGCCAGTGCCCTTCCATCCGCCGTCTGTCCCTCCGGTCCAGACTCCATTTGCCGCACCACCAAACAGTGAGAAATTATCAGTGAATCCGGCAATATCATAATAAACGCCCCATTGCTTTCCAAAAGTCAAAGAACCCAACTTCTCATTTGCAATACCAAAATAGGCAAGCCTTGAATTGAACACTTCTTTCTTCTTGAATGGATTAGCCAGAAATTCAGCGGAAGAATTTGCATCATTGTTGAAATTGGTTCCATTGATCAAATGAAGGCCAAACTCGAGCTTTCCATTCACCGACCATCCATTTTTCAATTCCCGGAACAAATCCATTCCCATTTGCGGATTGTTTTCCTGGAGTTCAATACCCTTGTCAAATGCCGCAAGCTGAACCTGCAAGGCACCATAGAAATTTATGGAATCTAAAATACTTTTGTCCTGCGCAGATACCTGTGTAATTGAAACAGATAAAATTAAAATAGCTAAATACTTTCTCATTGAATAAACCTTATTAATTATTTGTCATCGTCGACTCACACTCAATGTCAGATCCACAATTAATGTGAAACTTTGATAACAGTTCTCCTGCTTTGTGCCCTTCCCTCTTCCTTACTATTGTCTCCTTTAGGATATTGCTCACCATACCCAATGGCAGTGAGCCGGCTTCTATCAATTCCTTTTGATACCAGGTAGGCCACTGAATTATTGGCACGTTTCTCAGACAGCGTCTGGTTATACTTTGCATCACCAAGCGTACTGGTATGGCCCTCCAGGGTAATACTGATATCAGGATTATTGTTCAGGAAGGTGACCACCCTGTCCAGGTTGGCTTTATCTTCCGCATTCAGTGTAGCTTCATCACGTTTGTAATACAGGATCAATTCCGGGCAGCCCAGGTTACCTGAAATTCCGGCAACTTTAGGGCACCTGTCATTTTCATCATTGATACCATCTCCATCAGTATCCGGGATAGGACAGCCTTCGTATTTTGCTGTTCCCGCAACGGTTGGGCATTTATCATTTTCATCATTGATACCATCACCATCACTGTCAGGAACAGGACAACCATTGTATTTAGCCGTGCCTGCCTGGTTAGGGCATTTATCATTTTCATCATTGATACCATCACCATCGCTGTCAGGAACAGGACAACCGTTATATTTCGCAACTCCAGCCCTGTCGGGACATTTATCATTTGAATCTGCAATGCCATCATTATCAGTGTCAACACTCACTTCAACTACCGGAGCAGCAGCAGCAGCTTTTGCCTTCAGCTTATTCATATTTACATACGTAAGTACGGCGCCAATTCGTACCATATTGGATTTAGCACCATTATCGCCAGCCAGAACAACTCCATAGCCACCTGAAAGGGACAGCATAGGAAGAACCTGGTAACCAATAGTTGCACCGGTCCCTAACATATTGATGGTTGTCTCATCGTTTTCAACATCATCCAGCTTTACAGTTCCTCCATATTGGTAACGCAAAGTGACGCCAGCCCAAAACTTCGTTGAAAAATTATGTGAGAGATGATTCTCGAATGTAAAAAGAGTCTTTTGCTTTAACTTGTCTCCCTGCGTTGCAACCGTTGGATCATTATTGGCCGCATAAAAATGAAGTGCTGGATAGGATTCCCACCAGGTAAGCCTTTTGGGGTTTTTACTTAACTGAATATTCATAGGTACCCCAATGTCAAAACTGAGCCTGTTAGTACCCATATTAAGAGGGTTGTTTTTATCATAGGTTCCAGGATACCAAACCCGGGTATACAACATCATGGAAAATGTTGCATGCTTATACTTGCTATACTCTATAACATTTAATGCAGGCTGATTGATCAATCCCACTTTCAATCCAACAAATCCATCGCCAAAGCCGGAAGCGTCTACTGTGGGAGTTGGCCCAGTCGGCGGAGCCGGTACTATTCTGCCACTCGCAGATCCTGGCGTTGCATTAAACATAATTTGTGCAAAACGACCACCAAGATTAAAATTATGTACAAGGGTCAGGGGAAATACATCAATTTTGATTTCCGCATCTTTGATGTAAATATTACCCGGTGTAATGTTTTGATTCAAACTCATCCATTTCGCGTTCAGTGCAGTAACACCGGTGGGGCCCCAAAGGATATTGCGGGGTCCATCGCCCTGGGCGATGATCGCGTTAGACATCAAAATGCAAATTACAAATAGCGCTGTTGTTGTATTTTTCATATAAAACCGGTCAATATTTAAATATTTAGTCGATTGATTTCATTTGTCGCATCATTCCCTCTATCATTTTGGTAAAATCACCGGATAATGGTGCTTGCCGGGGTGGAAACTCTTTAAAACTCAACAGGTGTTTTTGAAGCAGACCGAGCATAGGTGCATACACCCAACCTTTATGTTCAGACATTTGTCGGGGTATGTCACTGTCTACCTGCCTTTCATAGGGATCTAATAACAGATTAACCAATAGTGGTCTTCCGTAGGGTTCCAGAAATCCATCCCATTTGCCATTTCGCTTTGATGAAAAAGTTAATTTGAATTGTTTATAGCGGACTGCCGTAAGATTAGCTTCATCATAATAAAAATAAAAATCCCTTTTAGAAGGTGCCTTACCCAGAATGAAATCAGTTTGATCAAAACCCTCTAATAATACTTTAAAGGATTTTCCATTATACGATGTCCCATTTTTTAATTTTTCGGTAACGGTTGGTTCTCCACCTATTGACGCAAGGGTAGTAAACCAGTCTTCCATTGACATAATTTCGCTACTCACAGTTCCTGCCTCTACTTTGTTGGGCCAGCGCACCAGGCAAGGCACCCTTACACCTCCTTCCCAAGTGGTACCTTTGTCTCCTCTAAAAGGTGTTGTCCCGCCTTCGGGCCACATGTATTGATATGGGCCGTTATCGGTAGTATATATAACAATAGTGTTCTGCGTTAATTTTAAATCATCCAGCAATTTTAATAATTCGCCTACTTCTTTATCATGAACCGCTAATGCATCGCCATAAATATCTTCTCCATTATGCGATGCACGGGATTGCCCTTTGTCTTTATCCAGCAGGTGCTGAAATACATGCAATCTGCTTGGGTTGTACCAAACGAAAAATGGCTTGTCTTCTTTTGATTTTCTTTTTATATAATCGATTGTTTTAGCTAATATTTCCACATCAAATGTCTTCATCCTCTCAACATTCAACGGCCCTTCATCTTTTGTGGGCCCATTTGCAGTGCCTGAAACCACTCCACGCGGGTCAAATTGCTTTTTAAATTCGGGAGAATCAGGCCGGTCTTTATCTTCAATATCTTCATTTGCATTCAAGTGGTAGAGATTTCCAAAAAATTCATCGAAACCATGACGATGAGGCATAAATTTTTCAAGGTCACCCAAATGATTTTTACCAAACTGAGCCGTATTGTAGCCTTGCGATTTCAAGACTTCGGCAAGGGTTGGATCTTCCGGTTGTAATCCCACATCGGTACCGGCAATACCAACGGTTGTGAGTCCGGTCCTTACAGGTAACTGACCTGTGATAAATGCTGCACGTCCAGCTGTACAACTGGGTTGTGCGTAAAAAGATGTAAACTTCTTTCCCTGTTTTGCAATCAGATCAATATTGGGAGTAGGCACGCCCATAATATCACCGCCATAACAACCAAGATTTGACATTCCTATATCATCAGCCATGATGACGACGATATTAGGCCTCTTCTGCGCAACAGATGTACTGTTGATTATAATTACAATCAGGAAAAGCAATATCTTATTTCGCATACTAAGGATTAATTAAATCAAACAATATTTCCAAAATAAAAACATACTGCTATTACAGTTACTGGTTTAATGATTACCTTCTAAAATGTTTGTTCAATTAATTACAGCTTAGTGATAATTGCCGGAGGGTTGTTAATTGATAACAGACAAATACCCTTTCCCAAATTGCTTGTTGCAATCATGCATTTGCTTCATGGTGATCTCCTTATAACTAACCGAATTCTTTTTTACGATCAACATGTCTTTGGGTTCAGTACCAGGTGCCTTTGCGATGCCCAGTATGACCCATTCATTATTTTCTTCAATAATAAACGCAGGTAAATACTGATCGCCTTTAAGCAACAAGACAGGTTTCCAATTCAACGTGGCATTATCAAGATCCATTTTCTCCGCTGCCATCAATTTCAGATGGTTCAGAGAAGGCACAAATTTCAGGATCCATCCTTCTACATATTTCCTCACATCAGCAACAACAGAAATCTGCATTAATAAACCCAGGAGAAAGATGATGGCAAGAATGGCCAGTATGGCAAAAAAAGTAAGTGTGATTTCTCCCAATGCATGTTCGATCCCGAACTTATTCGCAATGGGTGCCATGATCTTTTCGAATATCTTGATGAACTTATAGAGAACATACACCACGATGGCCAATGGTAATGCAAGGGCTATACCGCGCCCGATGGTCCGTTTTAAAGAAAAAGATGCCATACTTAATGATTTGATTTTTTCTGAAACATGAACTTATGAAGCGCTCCTGCTGCCATAGCGCCGAGGATAGGCGCTAACCAGAACAACCATAGCTGATCAACAGCCCATGATCCTGCGAAAAATGCCTGCCCCGTGCTTCGAGCCGGGTTTACGGATGTATTGGTTACTGGTATGCTAACCAGGTGAATCAATGTAAGTCCAAGGCCAATAGCTAATCCGGCAAAACCTTTTGGAGCGTCCTCACTGGTAACTCCTAAAATGATGATCAGGAAGAAGAAAGTCATCACAAACTCAGTGAGAAAGCCAGACATCATGGAATATTTTCCAGGTGAATGTTCTCCATATCCGTTGGCTGCAAAACCACCAGAAAGGCTGAACGAATCATTACCACTGGCAATAAGGTAGAGAATAGCAGCACCCGTTACCGCACCGGCTACCTGTGCAACAACATACCCTGGCAATTCTGATGAACTGAATTTTCCACCCATCCAGAGCCCGATGGATACCGCCGGATTAAAATGCCCCCCCGAGATATGGCCAACTGTATAGGCCATGGTCACCACTGTTAATCCGAATGCCAGGGAAACACCTAAAAGCCCGATTCCAACCTCAGGAAATGCTGCGGCCAGGACAGCACTTCCGCAACCACCTAATACTAACCAGAGCGTACCTATAAATTCTGCTAAAAGTTTTTTGAAATTCTGCATTTGCTACGTTTAAATATTTTTATGTTGAGCCTCTTCAATCGCGAACCTCAGAAAGGATAAATCTATTTTGACTTATTTCTTTTCCTGTTGAATACATACCGGATAGTGAAACCTCCATTGATGGCACTGAAATCAGATCCATTGACAAAATACCACGTCGGTTGCCAATCGAACTGAAGGTTAACTACATTGCTGATCCTCCAGTCAAGACCTATAATACCTGCAGCACCAAATCGAAATTCGTCCCCGAAAGCAAATCCAGGTCCTGCGCCTATGATCGCAGCCAGCCTTTGTCCAGACAGGGGAGCCAGTTTCTCCCACAGAAGATTAATTGAAACGCCATCCACATTTTCATCAAAATTCCATCCGCCAATCAATTCTAAAGCCGACTTATTGGAATTGGAATGTTTCTTCATACTTAATGCGGTTGTTCCACCAAAACGAGGACCCATGGAAAACTCACCACCGGCTTCCTGGGCAATGGTCTGGTTTGCCGCAGTCAATAAACAGGCAAAAAAGAACCACCTTGCAACTATCATTCTAACATTTGACCTTTTCATTACTATTTATTTATTCAGGTAATTAATTGTTGTTTTCCCGATCGATCCATTAAATGGAAACGGAGCCTGGTTAAAATAATCCAGTGCAACCGGAGAATCGTGATCAATGCCAATGTCAAAAGTTGCATTGGAAGTAAAATGAAGTGACATAGCTGCAGGCACCTGGCCTTGCCCAACTATTTCACCGTTGACCCTTAGTGTAATATCCATGGGGCCGCCTATGCCTTTGACAAGCTTCGATTCAACTTCAATTTTCTGCTTCCCAACCGGCAGTTTGGCCTTCGATCTGACTTTTGTACGCTGAACTTCGAAGAGGTTGAACTCATAACAAAGGACTCCGTTCTTCATATAGCATGTAACACCGCCGGAAAATCCAGCCAGCGCATATAGTACACCGTTAGCATTTGCCGGTACATTCACTTCCATGGTTACCAGGCTGCTGTTCTTTCCTAACTTGGGTGCAGCAGATTCCGGCATCCGGGTGATGGGATGATCGAAAGACCAAGAAGTGGCTGTTGGCGCAGGAGCATCTTCCGGATGGAACATGGCGGTTGACCACATGCCGCCACCAATTGGCATGTTTTTGTTTTTCCTGGATTCTTCGATGAATAATTTCTTCATCTCTTCCAGTTTTTCCGGATTCTTCGCAGCCAGGTCATTCGACTGGCTCCAATCCTCATCGATATTGTAGAGCTCCCATTTATCTGTCAATGGTGACCATTCTTTTATTCCTTTGGGTATGCCACTCACCCATGGTTCACGCGGGCCGGGCGCACTGGCAAACCATCCTTCATGGTAAATACCCCTGCTGGCCATGATGTCGAAAAATTGTGTTTGGCGTGTACCCTTTGCTTTTGGATCATCAAACGTATAAACCATACTGACTCCGGCTATAGGATCCTGCTTAAAACAGTTAACAACACTTGGCGCTTTGATCTTTACACATTCGTAAATGGTAGGTACAATATCGATCACATGATGAAACTGCGGCCTTGGTGTTGCATCAGCTTTAATACGCTTCGGCCAGGATACGGCCATTGGCTGGCGAACGCCGCCAAAATAAGATCCCATTAATTTAGTTCCCTGGTAGGGTGTGCTGCCGGCCCATGCCCATCCGGCGTGATACATATTGTCAGTCTTAGGACCGCCAAGTGCATCAAGTCCCCCGAATTCACTGAGGGCTGTTATATGTTGCGTAATTGTTGTGGGGATGCCATTTTGTGCAAGCTGTTCACTGATAGTACCATTAAGGCCTTCAGAAGATGAACCATTATCACCCCAGATATAAAAGATTAAGGTGTTATCCAATTCACCCTGCTTTTCTATTTCATCAATGATTCTGCCAGCATTGTAGTCAGCATGTTCAGTAAAACCGGCAAACACTTCCATCAGCCGGCGCTGAAAAGGCTTTTCAGCATCAGGGATCGATTCCCAGGAAGCCATAGATGCCGGGCGTGGAGTCAGTTGTGCATTCTGAGGAATCCAACCTTTCTCTTTGGCCCGCTTAAAAACTCTTTCACGATATTTATCCCAACCATCATCAAACTTTCCCTTGTATTTATCCGCCCATTCTTTCATCACCTGGTGCGGACCATGGGATGCTCCCGGAGCCCAGTACATCAGGAAAGGTTTTTCAGGGGCATATGCTTTCTGCTCACGGAGCCAGGTAATAGCATCGTCTGCAATGTCTTCTGTAAGATGATACCCTTTTTTAGGTTCCTGTATCACAGCAGTTGTATTTCGCGTAAGAGTTGGCTCATATTGTGAAGCTTCTCCCGCCAGGAAACCATAGAAATATTCGAAACCGTAACCAGTGGGCCAATAGTCAAAAGGTCCTTTGTTGGTGATTTGCTCCTCTGGTGTATTATGCCACTTGCCAAATGCAGAGGTGTTATATCCGTAGTTTTTAAGTACTTCCGCAACTGTTGCTGAGGTCTTTGGAATAGTTCCACTGAAACCATCAAAATCGTTCGCGATCGCCGAGATCTGGCCATTGCCTACAAAAGTGTGATTACGTCCTGTGAGCAAAGCTGCCCTGGTAGGTGAACACATGGCTGTGGAATGGAACCGGTTGTAAGAGATACCCATATTGGCAACACGACTGAGAGTAGGCGTATTAATTTCGCCTCCGTATGTTGAAGGAGTACCCGGACCAACATCATCCATAAGAATGATCAGGATATTAGGTGCGTCATCAGGCAGATGTTTCTTCTCCACTCTTTTCTTATAGGTAGATGTTTCCATTGTCAATTCTGCTTTCGAAGCAGAAGGAGTTACCGGAAACGGCAGTACATCTCCTGATTCATCTGATAAATCAGATGAACTGCTGCTGGGTTCAATTTCTTTCTGACCCTGATCAGGACTGCTTTTACAGGCAAATGCAAACACCAGCAGGAAAACAATAATAATGGACCTCATAAAGCATTATTTAAACGTGAAAACTTTATCCTAAAAACTTATTTACTTCGACCCGTAAAGTGTTACCTCAGCCTTTCCATTCAGGAACCCCTTGGTTTCAAACCAGAACTCCACACTTCTCAGTTTTCTTTTTCCACCCTTCAAATCAATCGCCCTGCTTTCACCGTCTTTTGGAATATCATTGCGTACATCGATATTTTCAGGAACGCCTTTGTCATCATAGGTTACCACCATTTTTCTCATATTTAATGGTGATCCGGTTACCCTGAATTTCAATTTCCGGAACGTATCAGAGGGTCCATCAACATGGATGACATCATGATCGCCATTATGCCCGGCTTTCACCCTGCCCAGCTCGCGCCAGTTGTCGAAATTGGCAGATGCCGGCATCCCCGGCATAAATGCGAGGGCCATCACTAGAAATGGTACTACTAAAGCTATTTTTAGAATCTTCATTTGTTTATTATTGATAATGATGGATAAAAAGGTCAGGTCGGGAGAATACTGATAGACCGTATTCTCCCTGGCCTTGACCTAAACCAAAAACTACTGTGTAACTTTAACTACTGTTCTCCTGCTTTGTGCTCTACCTTCTTCTTTACTATTATCACCAATTGGATACTGCTCTCCATAACCAATGGCGGTAAGTCTGCTTTTATCAATTCCTTTTGATACCAGGTAAGCCACTGAATTATTGGCACGCTTCTCAGAAAGCGTTTGATTATACTTGGTGTCGCCAAGCGTGCTGGTATGACCTTCCAGTGTAATATTAATATCCGGATTATTAGTAAGGAATGTTGCCACCTTGTCCAGGTTGGCTTTATCTTCTGCGCTCAGTGTAGCTACATCACGCTTATAGTACAGGATCATTTCAGGACATCCCAGGTTACCTGCAATTCCGGCAACTTTAGGACACCTGTCACTTTCATCATTGATACCATCACCATCTGTATCCGGGATTGGGCAGCCTTCATATTTTGCAGTACCTGCAACGGTTGGGCATTTATCATTCTCATCATTAATACCATCACCATCTGTATCAGGAACAGGACATCCCTGGTATTTTGCTGTGCCCGCCACGGTTGGGCATTTATCATTTTCATCGTTAATGCCATCACCATCTGTATCAGGAACCGGACATCCCTGGTATTTTGCAGTACCTGCAACAGCTGGGCATTTATCTTCACCATCGGGGATACCATCTCCATCAGTATCCACAACAACGGGAACTACCGGAGCCACCACTACCGGCGCTTTTGTTTTATGACGAAATCCAACAGTGAGGCCAAACTGCCATGCATTGTTTTTTACATCGGTATTTGGAATACCATAGTTGTCTTCATTGATGCTGTTAAACCCGGTCATATATCGGCCATATACACCAATATTCCTGGTCAACCAGAACTCAGCACCAACGGTACCGCCAAAATCAGTGCCTTTGATCTGATCCTTGATGTCTTCATCTGACTGGCCGTCGATCTTGGTTTTAGCACCCATTAAAAAATCCATCTGAGGACCTGCAAATATGCCCAGCCTCCAAACCGGAGTCAATTTGAAAAGAACAGGAACAGAAAGATAATTCAGGTTCAAACTACCAGAAGTGTTTGGAATTGTTTTAGTTGCAAACTTTGAACCCATGGAAGAATACAATAATTCTGGTTGAATGGAGAATAATCTTCCAAGCCCGATATTATAATAGATTCCACCCGCAAACCCCGTTTTTGAACTGATATCAAAACCGTTGACATCCGGGTCATAATTATTTGTTGACACATTCACTCCTGCTTTCAATCCGAAATACGACTTTGATACTCCGTTCTGTGCGAAGATTGCTGTAGTAATGAATAACAATACTGACGATAAGACTAATTTTTTCATTGCTAGATGTTTTACTGGTGTTGGTTTTATTTAATTTTTTTTCTGAGTTACAGGAGATCTACTTTAACCCGGTTGATCTTTCCATTGAATTTGAAAGGAGCTTTTTTGTTGTACCTGAGGGAAACGGAAGATCCCATATCCGCTCCCACATCAAATGACTCACTGGCGCTGAAAGCAGCCGGAACAGTGCGAGCTACCACGCCTTTTGCCATTTCCTTACCATCAACTTTTATCGTGATATCGCCGGGCCCCATAGGTTTTGGAATCAGTGAATGAATCTCTATCACGTGCTTTCCGGGGGTGATCTTTTCCCGGGTTTCAATGGTATATCTTTCAATGATCATCATGTTGTATTCATACACGAGCTTACCATTCTCCAAAAAAACAGTAAGACCAGCACCTGCTCCGCCCAACGCATATAGTACACCGTTAGCATTTGCCGGTACATCCACGTCAATTGCCACATTATTGCTTTTCTTACCAAGTCCCGGGGCCGTGAATTCAGGCATGCGTTTCGTGTTTTCGTCGAACACCCAACTTTTATATGGAGATGTGATCACATCTTCAGGATGAAGTCTCAGCCAGATGCCTGCTCCTATTGGCAGGTCCTTATTATCTTTTGCCTGCTGCATAAACAGCTCCTGCATTTTTTTCAGCCTTTCTGGTTCTTTTGCAGCGAGGTTGTTGAATTGGGTATAGTCATCATTCAGGTTATATAATTCCCAAACATCTTTTTTGGAATCCCATTTATCCAGACCAGTTTGTGCGGGTATCCAGGGATATAAGGGGCCGAAGGTGCAGGCATACCAACCGTCCTGATAAATACCCCGGCTGCCATTGTTGTCAAAAAACTGTGTCTTGGGAGCGGCAGGTGCCTTGGCATTGTCAAACGTGTATTTCATGCTTATGCCATCCATTGGTATCTGGGCAAACCCATTTACTGACTTGGGCGGGGTTATTCCCAAAACATCATAAATGGTAGGGACGATATCATTTACATGGTGGAATTGTGAACGGGGTGCCTTGTCTGGCTTGATGGTTTTAGGCCAACTGATCACCATGGGGTTTCTTGTGCCTCCGAAATGTGAAGCAACCAGTTTAGTGTGCCTGAATGGTGTGTTACCCGCCCAGGCCCATCCTGCGTGATAAATATTATCTGTCAGCGGCGTGCCTAATGCATCCAACCCGCCCATTTTATCCAGTGCCGCCAGTTGTTGTGCTATGGTATTGGGAATACTATTCTGCGCCAATAATTCGCTGATAGATCCGTTCTGGCCTTCGGCACTGGAACCATTATCACCCCAGATATAAATGACAATGGTATTTTCCTTCTGGCCCATCGAGTCAATTTGATCGAGAACCCGGCCTACCTGTGTATCGGCATGCTCCACGAAGCCGGCAAATATTTCCATCAACCTGCGTTGAAACGGTCTTTCAGACTCGGGTATACTTTCCCAGGAAGGCATTGTTTTATCTCTTGGTGTCAACTGTGCACTGGCTGGGATCCAGCCCATTTCTTTCTGGCGCTTAAATACCCGCTCTCTATATGCATCCCACCCATCATCAAATTTTCCTTTATACTTATCCGCCCATTCTTTGGAAATATGATGAGGTCCATGACCGGCGCCAGGGGCGAAATACAGGAAGAACGGTTTATCTGCAGCATAAGATTGGTGTTCGCTAAGCCAACTGATGGCATGGTCTGCCAGGTCAGTACTGAGATGATAATTCTTGTTTTCAGGTATTTCTACCTGGTTGTAGTTTTCCACCAGTGGCGGTTCATATTGGGAAGCTTCACCTGCCAGGAATCCATAGAAATGTTCGAATCCATAGCCATTGGGCCAATAGTCAAAAGGTCCTGCATTGGTGGTCTGATTGGCAGGCGTATTGTGCCATTTCCCGAATGCCGAAGTACTATAACCATAATTCTTAAGTACCTCAGATACGGTAGCCGCTTCTTTGGGAATAATACCCGTATATCCGTCCCAGTCTACTGCACGTTCTGCAATAGTGCCATTACCGATCCGGGTATGGTTCCGGCCAGTCAGGAGCGCTGCCCTGGTGGGGGAACAAATGGCCGTAGTATGAAATTCATTATATGCGATTCCCTGGTTATATACCCTGGATAGGGTAGGCGTATTCACTTCACCACCAAAAGTGGAAGGCGTACCAAAACCAACGTCATCCATCAATACGATTACAATGTTGGGGGCATCCTTGGGAAGATGATTGTTTGCAGTACGACGAACATGCTTGCTTTCTGCTAGGGATTCGCCGGCAGTACTTGCGCTTGGCGCGGAAGGGAAGGGCAAAACTGCACCTGATTCCGTAGTACTATTATCAGATTTTTCCGGAGCCTGACAGGCAAAAAACACGAGGATGATTGAGAAAAAGGCAAAAACTTTATGCATTTCAACTTATTTAGTCAGCTCAAGAATGAATATTGAAGACCAATTCATGTTCGAATGAGCCAACAAGATAGAATGCAGAAATACCGATAGTATAAAACGCAGGATCTAGTCTGTGAGGATTTGCTTGATCTTGACTAAAAAGGGGAAATGTTAAGAAATTTAAACAGGAACACAGCTAAATCAGCAGTATGAATTCATTAAATGTTGACTTTAAAATGGCTCTAGGAGGCCGTTTGCAACTGTTTCAGATAATTTCCGGGGGTGGAACCGGTCACTTTTTTAAAAGCAGATATGAAGGTACTTCGATTATTAAATCCTGATTCTTCAGCTATTGCGGCCAGAGTCAGTACATCTCTTTTTTGTTTCTTGCACAATTCTATGAAATGATTTACCCTGTAACTGTTCACCCAGGCATTGAAATTGGATTGATAATGCTGGTTGATGATGGGCGATAACTGGTAAACTGGTATTCCAACCTCATCACCGAGGTTATGGATGGTATATTGTTTATTCAGATATGGCTTGGATTCCGCCATGTAGTCTTCTATTTTACTGATCATCATCTGAATTTCAATGGAGGAAAGACTGTTTTTATTCAGAGCTGCGACGTCGGTTGATTGTTCATTTTCCTCCTGGTCAACAAGTGGCTTCTGATCTTCCATCACCATTTGGGGGTAAAACCCATATAGGATCTTTGGGGTAAAAAGGATGAAAACAGCGGTGGTTATCAAATGGGTAGCCAAAACCCAATTCAGGTACCCGATTGAATACCATTTTAATTGAAATATCAGGCCAAAAATGCCCGGGAAGATCAATGGAATATGAAATCCGGTAAGTGTAACAATAAACCAGAATAATGTTCTGTTCATGGAAGACTCACGCTCTCTGCCCATATGTTTGTTCCTTACGATCAGCCTGAGTTGCAGAATCATAAAAGCAATACTCCAGAAATACATGATCACATAATGGATTCCTTTAAAAGGAATCCAGCCCTCTCCCACCCTCGTCATTCTGGAAGGATCGTCTAGATTGGCCTTCATAACTGCTGATTTGTATTCAGGATCGGCCAGGAAAAAAGGCATGAAATCTATAATGTAAAATACCGCCGGAACAAAAATGAGCCAGTCCACCTTACGCCATCTGACACCAGGGTAAAAAGTATTGCGGGAATACAAATAAAGGAACGGCAATACCAGGAATCCCGAAATATTACCCGTGCGGGCAAAAATGGGGTAGTTAAGCATTTCCCTGGAGTAATTCAGATGATTGATAAATAACAGGTAAGTGATACAGGCAATATTGACCGCCAATAAAACATTACTATTATTAATACTTCTCTTTCTGTAGTAGAGTAATAATATAATTACCAATACACCGAGAATTAAACTTGACTCTACCAGCAATTTTGGCATTCCAGTATCTCCGTTAGCAGTTTAGAATGCATGAAATTAAACATTTTAGGATATTTAAACCCTTTCCAAAGAATTTGACACCTTCTGCCCACCGAAAAAAAAACCCGCTCACGCGGGGTTAACTTCTGCTAAGTGAATACGCTGAAGGTCAAGGGACTGATAAAGTCTGAACTTTCTTACCTTGATCTTTTATCAGAGGTCTTTCGCATTGAAAGTGTCACCCTGTTTAATATCGCCGGTTTGATACCCTTTTTTGAACCAGTACATTCTCTGCGCTGAAGTCCCATGAGTAAATGCATCCGGAACAACATATCCTGTTGACTGTTTTTGCAACCTGTCGTCACCGATCGCATTTGCTGCATTCAGTGCCTCTTCAATATCTCCTTCCTCCAGGTTATTCTTCATTTTCTGCGTACGATTGGCCCATACACCGGCATAAAAATCCGCCTGCAACTCCATCATCACGGATATCCTATTGGCTTCAGATTCACTTACCTGTTCACGGAGACGATTCATTTTCTCTGCCGTGCCCATCAGATTCTGAACATGATGACCCACTTCATGGGCCAGTACATAGGCCATCGGAAAATCTCCCTCTACCCTGAAACGCTCCTGGAGTTCCTGGTAAAACGAAAGATCGATGTAGACTTTACTATCCATTGGACAATAAAATGGTCCGGAAGCAGAACTTGCATTACCGCAGGAAGACTGCACCACATCGCGGAACAAAACCAAAGTGGGTTCCCTGTATTCCCCTCCATTTTCTGCAAATATTTTATGCCATACGTCTTCCGTTTCCGCCAATACTACTTTTACAAATTTTGCCCGCTCTTCATCCGCGGCCTGCTCCTGGGGACTGAGCGCCGTTGTTTGGCTACCCGGATCGATCTGCGTTTGCGAAGGATCTATGGGACTCCCGGTTAGCAAAGCGTAAAGAAGATAGATGATCAGTCCTCCAATGCCGCCGCCTACAGCCAATCCCCTGCCTGACATACCCCGGCGGTCATCAACGTTGGTACTTTCCCGGTTTCCTATCCATTTCATAAACTACAATTTAAGAAGATCCATAAGCGGCTCCTCGTATAATCCATAAAATGGATGCCAACCATTTAGAGAGTCAGAAAGGCAGAGAGTCAGAAAGGCAGAGTGAGAGGAGGGTCGACGTCTGATTCACAAATGCCTCTAGAGTATCGCACTTTCAGTCAGTCATACGCCCCAAATGAAACTGAAATCCTATTGTCATTCTTATTCCTTTCTGTTCAGATTCGCTTATTCCCTCAATTGTTTCATTTCGATTATAGTAACCAAGAAGGAACTCTAACCCAATTGAGCTATTAAAATATAAAACGGGTCCAGCCATTAGGGACAACGTACCATTATGTCCATTCCCAAAAGATAAATTGCTACATCCGAACTGGTAGGCTGCTTCGGTTAATAGATTGAATCGCTTTTTCTTATTGATGAAATAGTAGCGAGCAAATGGTCCAATTTCAAAAATGTCGCTGTTAAAGCTAACTCCTCCTTGCGTAATTATTTTAGCTTTGTGTTTTGTGTAACTGGGTTTCAGGCCTGCGGAAAACTTGTCGGCAATAAAATAGCCAGCATTTGAAGATATAAGGATATCAACGTCGTCTGCCTCAAAATATATATTGCCTCTTGAAAGAGTATTTTTTGTAGAGGAGAAACTACCTGATCCACCAAATAACCAGGTTCCTTTATCCAGTTGAGCTTTCGATTCTATAGAAATAAACAACGTCCCAAGAAAAAAACAATTGGTTAACAAAATCAGTTTCTTCATATCTAATTTTTCATAATGGTTAAAGTATTTCCATAATCAGGGCGAAATAAAATTGTAAAAGTGGGGATTGAGACGACAGGACTTTATTCATTTATTCACTCTCTAAGTGAAACTGGAGTCCGATTGATATTCTAAATCCTTTGTTTTCGGTTTTATCTATGTCTTCGATTGTTTCATTCCTTTTATAATAGCCAAAAAGGAACTCCAACCCAACAGAACTATTAAAATATAAAACAGGTCCAGCCATAAGAGACAACGTATTGATGTTGCCTTTTGCCGGCTTAAAGCTGTAAACACCAAATTGATAGGAAGCTTCCGTTAAAAGATTAAATGGTTTGTCATTGGCCAGGAAGTAGTAACGAGCGAATGGTCCAAGTTCTATTCTATTTTCATTTCTGTAACCTCCTCCCGGCGTATTAACCTGATTCTTGTTTTTTGTATAACTCGGTTTCAAACCAGCGACAAATTTGTCCAATAGGAAATAACCAACATTGGCTGAAACATTAATTTCGGTTGCATCTGAAGTTTGAGAAATGGCCTGGCTTGTATAAGTATTTTTGGTAGACGAAAAACTTCCTGAGCCACCTACCAACCAGGTCCATTTATTCAATTGAGCATTGGACTTAAAGGAAAGTAGTAACGTCATAAGAAAAAAACAATGGGTACATGATCTCAATTTATTCATGATTACTTTTATGAGTTTGAAAATAGGCTCCGACCTTTGTTTGTTCCCTCCCAGACAAGCGGGCATAACCGAGAAGCAGATCTGATGTAATGCTTGTATTTGTCGGACTGAAACTGTGATAGCTGGGTGATGTTATCCTCGAATTCAGGAAATTGTTTGCGACAAACCACTCGATGGCAGTGCGGTTTATACAGTACGGAAAATGTTCTGCGGTGTTTTGGTAAGGCATGCAGTCAATTGAAATATGATCAGAAAACTCCTTTCAACAAAAAAGAATCATCATCTGATCTATATCGGCATAAATATATAGTTCGTGATGTAAAAGCAGAAAACAAATCCAATGAATAATTTTCCACATAGCAATTATGCAATCGTGTTATCTGCAGTATTGAATTATTTCATTTGAAAAGTCTGATTGGTGAGCTCAGAACAAAGTTATCGAGTTCAACTATTGTTATCATATCAATATGACGACTGAAGGTCAAAGTGACCGGCTTTTGCATTTCATGAAAAATGCAGCCAAGGATTGAGATAAAAAAACGAAGATCAATTTAACAAGCTCGCTTGGGGTAGTTCAAAAAAAAAGATGCCCAAGGGCTGATAATAATAAGTTGTGTAATTCCATATGACAATTATTCATTGACTCCAATTCACGTGAAGTTCCACATTACCCACATTCATCACATTCACCACATTCCCATAATTGGCCTATCCAATAAAAAACCCCCGCTCGTGCGGGGGTTGCTGTTAGTTTTGGTCAGCGGTGAGGGAGGGATTCGAACCCTCGGTAGAGATTTAAGTCCCTACGACGGTTTAGCAAACCGTTGATTTCAGCCACTCATCCACCTCACCGGCTAGCTGAAGAAAGGGGGGCAAAAATAATGAACATGATGCCAACCTCCAAAATTTCATTTAATCATCTGAGAATTACAAATCCGGCATATCCCTCCACCGGTACATCCTTGATATCCAGCCCATCCACCCTGGCTCTGGAAGGCCCGGTTTTGCACCAATTGATAAAGGCTTCGATCTGTTCCGGCTCTCCTTCGGCCCTTACCAGCACAGATCCATCGTCCAGGTTCATCACGGTACCCTGTATGCCAAGCCTCAACGCCTCCTGTTTTGTATAGTACCGGAAATTGACACCCTGGACCTTACCGCTTATTTTTATCGACTTTGCCTTCATCATATGCAAAAAAAATCCCGCGGGGGCGGGATTCATTTTAAAATTCTTTTATAGTGGGCACTCACATCGCTGCAAGCTGCACTTTCTGCTGCAGTTCCATCACACTCTCCCTGAACATATTATCGGTATCCATCAGATCCTTTACAGTCTGGCAGGAATGTATCACCGTAGTATGATCCCGGCCTCCAAAATGCTCGCCGATCGTTTTCAATGAATTCTTGGTGAAGATCTTAGCAAGGTACATAGTGATCTGGCGCGCCTGCACGATCTCGCGTTTACGCGTTTTCTGCAAGAGTTTATCGTACGGTACATCGAAGTAATCACACACCATCTTTTGTATAGTGTCGATCGTGATCTCCTTGGATGATGTTTTCACAAAATTCCGGAGTACTTTCTTAGCCAAATCAAGGTCTATTTCACGCTTGTTAAGCGAAGATTGTGCCAAAAGAGAGATTAATGCCCCTTCCAGCTCACGTACATTACTCTGAATATTATAAGCGATATACTTCACCACTTCTTTAGGCATCTCAAGGCCGTCGTTACGCATCTTCTTCTCCAGAATCTCGATCCTGGTCTCGTAGTCAGGTACCTGGATATCAGCACTTAAGCCCCAGCGAAAACGGCTGAGCAACCTTTCCTGGACCCCTTCAAGATCCTTAGGCGGTTTGTCCGATGTAAGGATCAACTGCTTACCAGACTGGTGCAGATGATTAAAGATGGCAAAGAATGCATCCTGCGACTTTTCAGCCCGGTTGAAGAACTGAACATCGTCAATGATCAGTACATCAATGAGTTGATAGAAATGTATGAAATCGTTGATCGCATTATTGCGGCTATGGTCCTGGAACTGGTTGATGAATTTCTCTGAACTTACATATAACACCACCTTATTGGGATGTATCCTTTTCACGTCGTTACCAATGGCTTGTGCAAGGTGGGTTTTACCCAGACCTACTCCACCATAAATGACCAGGGGATTGAAAGATGTTGCACCCGGCTTTTCCGCAACCGTTTTACCGGCCCTGCGGGAAACGCGGTTACAGTCACCTTCCACGAACATATCAAATGTGTAGATCGGATTCAACTGCGAATCGATCTGCATTTTCTTCAAACCAGGAATAACGAAGGGATTTTTTACCGGGTTGTTTATGACCAGTGGAAAATCCATTTCATTATTATTGAATGTTTTATATCCGTTTCCCGGGATATCCATTGTGAGCGGCTTATCCTTGCCGTTACCACTGTCAACCATGATGCGATATTCCAGTCTTGCCTCTTTTCCCAATTCCCTCTTCAAAGTTTTTGCCAGCAGGTTTACATAATGTTCTTCGAGGTATTCGAAGAAGAACTGGCTGGGTACCTGAATAGTGAGAACTTTCTCTTTCAGTGCAACGGGTCTGATGGGTTCGAACCAGGTTTTATAATGTTGCCACTCAACGATGTCTTTTATGATATCCAAGCAACTGTTCCAGACTTTATCGTGAGTTTTCTCCATTCTTCCTTAAGCAATTAATTCTTTAGTGTTCTAGTTGATTGTCCTTTCTGATTTCATAGGGTTGGTGAGGGAAAGTGATTCAAGTGATCTGTCAGAGGTTGGTTTCTTTTTCCGAGGACTCTGGAGTGTGGATAAACCAGGATCGCTGTCGGAATTTTATGGTAAGATGTTTATGAGCCTTCTGCATCATCGTTCTTGAAAATACTTTTTTTTTCGGACTTCCCTCGCCGTTTTTTGAAAAAATATTTTGACTGTTTTTTTTCAAAAAGGGTAGCGAATATAGAACAGCAAAAAGTGAATAAAAAATTTTTTATTATAGTTTTTTTTCAGCTATGACGAGCTGCGAATTCTGCGACATTTTTTTCCTGCCGCGGCTGAATTCGTAGTCCAGTCTTCCCAACTGAATTCCTGCCCAACCCACCTGGTTGACGATCACCTTTTCACCCGCCTCGTTATTATAGACCCTTGGCTTCTCAAAAAACCTGTGGGTATGTGCACCGATGATCAGATCAATATTCCTGCTGCGCTGCGCCAGCACTTCATCACTCACCGTACCATCATCATATTTATCTCCAAGATGCGACAAACAGATCACCATGTCGCATTTCTTTTTGTCCTTCAGATAGGAAGCAGTTTCTGTTGCCAGCTTTACCGGATCGAGGTATTTGGTTGTTCCGTAAAGCCCGTCACCCACCAGCCCTTTCATCTCAATCCCCACACCGGTGATGCCTATTTTCAAATCACCTTTTTTTATAACCTGATACGGATGATAGTTATTCTCCATAGGTGTTCCGCTGTAATCATAATTGCAGATGATGATCGGGAATTTAGCATGCGTCCTGATCTGGCCGGCCAGGTTCTCAATGCCTGCATCATAATCGTGATTGCCTATGGTGCCTGCATCATATCCCATCATGCTCATGGCCCTGATCTCAGGCTCACCCTTATACAGATTGAAATAAGGAGTACCCTGGAACATATCCCCTGCATCCAGCAGCAGAACATGTTCCTCCTGGCTCCGGATCTCACTCACCAGCTTAGCTCTTGCCGCTACACCACCCTTTCCTTTATAATTTCCATCGGTGAAAGGATCCAGCCTGCTATGTACATCATTGGTATGAAGAATGGTCAGCTTGCGGCTTTTATTTTCTGTCGCAAATAATAAAGGATCCGATACCAGGAATGATGCCCCGGTAAGCGCTGCTGATCTGATGAAATCTCTTCTAGTTGCCGACATACAATCTGTTTTCCAGTTGTTCCCCAACAGGAGTGCCTTTTTGTTTCATTTTCTTAACATAGTCTTCTATGGCATCCCTTACCAGGTAATTGGTCATTTTTATTTTTGATCCTTTCAGGATCGCGGTGTTATTATAGTTATAATCAGAATATACCAGTGTATATTCTGCTGCAGGATCAATAGGCTTTCCATCCACCAGGATACTTGAAGCTTTTTTATCAGCCAGTTTCATAGTGAAACCAGAAACACCCGCACCTTCCACTGCAATTTCCTGGAGAAATTTTTCCAGCACATCCCCATTTATGGTTACTAGTACCATCAGGTTGTCAAAAGGCATGATCTCAAACACCATGGACCGGGTGATTGGACCCGCTTCAAGATATGGACGCCTGATACCACCAAATTTCATCACACTGATATCTGCTCCCGGATCGAACTTCTCTCTGGCCATAGTCAAAAAAGCATCGCTCATGAAATTTCCCAGCGTACTGACAGGCCGCTTGATATCCATTCTTTTCGAAGCCTCGCCAATCACTTCGCTCATGGTCAGATCCATACTGTCACGAAATGGTTTCAGGTAGGCCGCAAAACCAGTGTCAGCAATGGCAGCTCCACTCACGGCATAACCAGAATACTGCACTGAACCGGGATGATAAACTGTATGGCAGCTGAAAAAGAAAACAATAAATACCGGGAAAAAAAACCTGTAACGCATAGCTGCTAGGGTATGGGCTGAAGGTATCTATTTTAAAACGAAAAAATATCTTTTTTTCTGACTCCCACTTGCTAAATTATAGCGGTACATTTGTCAAAATTTTGCTATGGGATTTGATGTAACGGGAAAGCTAATTGCTAAATTCGATACCGTACAGCGTACTGAAACTTTTCGTACCAGGGAATTTGTGATAGAGACTTCGGAGGATATCAATGGAAGGATCATCACTAACTATATTAAGTTTCAATCAGTTCAGGATAGAACCACCCTGGTGGACAGGTTTAACATAGGTGATACGGTGAAAGTGCATTTCAATATCAAGGGCACAAGATGGGAGAAGAACGGCAACGTGAACTATATCACCAATCTGGATGCATGGAGAATCGAGCAGGTAAGTATGCAACAGGATGCACCCGCTGCGAACCAGCCAATGCCAGCCGCTGACTTCCAGGCTGATGCGTCTGACGACCTTCCTTTCTAAAACATTTTGTTTTCAGGATAAATACCTGACATGCAGAAACAATATACCATCAGGCTGAAGCCTGCAGAAGCCTCGGGCTATGATACCATTGTAGCCCATCTCGCCACTGCTGAAGGTATTGCACCTTCCAGCATCACTGGTTTTTACACTGTAAAAAGATCGATCGACGCCCGGAGCAGGCAGCCCTGGGTGAATCTGACTCTGATGGCTACGCTCAATGAGCCTTTCATTGAACGTCCGCATATTCCCTTTCACTTTCACAACGTAAGATCAACTGCAAAAAAAGTAGTGATCATTGGTGCCGGGCCGGCCGGACTTTTCGCTGCGCTGGAATTGTTGCAACTCGGCATAAAACCGGTGATACTTGAAAGAGGCAAGAATGTGAGGGAGCGTCGCAGGGATCTTGCCGTTTTGAACAAAGAAGGGCTGATCAACCCCGAAAGTAATTATTGCTTCGGCGAAGGAGGTGCAGGCACCTATAGCGACGGCAAGCTTTATACCCGGAGCACTAAAAGAGGCGATATCAGCAAAGTTCTCCAGTTGCTGGTCAAATTCGGCGCTGACGAGAGCATTATTTACGAAGCTCATCCACATATCGGCACCAATAAACTCCCCAAGATCATTACAGCTATACGGGAACATATTATTGATTGTGGAGGTGAAGTGCATTTTGAAGAGAAACTGACCGATTTTGATATCCGGGATGGTAACATCTTGGCTGCCATTAGTTCCAAAGGCAACCGTTTCGAAGCAGAAGCGTATATACTGGCAACAGGCCACTCCGCACGCGACATCTACGAATTGCTGCATCGGAAAAAAATACTGATAGAATCCAAACCCTTTGCATTGGGGGTCAGGATAGAACATCCGCAGGAACTGATCGACAGCATACAATATC
>DATGXN010000018.1:0-3480 GCA_035298945.1 Chitinophagaceae bacterium
CCCTGTTCCTGATGGAGGCAATGTGGTCCCCTGCAATAAAACAGGACACATGGTAAAGTACCTGGAATACGAAGTGGTGTTGAATCTGAATGTCTGTAAAGTAGCTGTGTTATCACCAGCCAGCATTTTGGCCCTGTCAAACGCATAGATCGATGAGCCGATATAACTGGATCCAAAATCATTTGAAGTGGCATAATAACCATCGGGCCATACTGAGTACTTAGGATAGTCAGGAAATACGGAGCCTGTACTGAAGAAATAAATATTCCATCCACCATTCACAGGATCCGATGTTTTTGAAACAGCGAAGATTAAACCCTCATTGGTGGTTTCACCGCTATTGGCAAATTCAGTCATAATGAACCTGTCTGCCAATTGATCATACAGCACTACCGGATCTCCGAGGCCACCAAACCCTGTTACCTGATCGAGATATGTATCATTGATCAATACAGTTCCATTTTTATTAAATATCCTGAATAGCGTACCACTTGTTGCATTAGCAGCCTGGATCACATGATTGGGACCCACTGCCAGCGTCGGGTCTGCGGGTGCAACGGTAGTTGCCCCAACCCCTCCAAAGGCAGCATTGTCTCCGGGCACCTCAGGAAGATTTTTATTGTTGTAGACATCCTGCCTTGCGCCCTCAGATTGGTCGGCACTGCTCTCATCATATGGTGGCTTCTGCGGCTTAATACGATTTCCCCAGATCACACCGTTCCAGTCCCTGACAGCTATGTCTTTGACCCGGGGATCAGGTTTGAAATCTTTCAATGATCCGATCTCTTTGACTTTTTCTCCTTTGATGACCCTGACTCTTTCAGGAGGCCCGGGCTGAGCCATAACAGCAGAGAATGAAAATGTCAGCAGGAGTAATACACTTAGTAAACGCAGCATGAAGTGTTGGTTTAGTCCGGTTTGAAATTGAAATACAATAAATAATGGTAGTTCTCTTCAGGGGGCGGCCATTAGAAAAATAACAATTTTTTCCCCTTAAAAGAAATATTGACCAGAACTGGGGGTAGGATCCATAAACAACACGGCTCCCAAATGCCGTTACTCGTTGAGGATCAAGGCCTAGGCTCCTTCGTGGTTCATCAGGTAGGTCAGGGCCCCGGAAGGACAATGCTGCACCTGCTCAACGATCTCATAGGTACCCGCTGCTTTGGCATCGATCCAGGGCTTACGCTTATTATTAAATACGGCCGGGAGGCCTCGCACACAATTGCCGGAATGTTTGCAAAGAGACGGTTTCCAGATAATGGTCACCTCTCCGTTGCTGTATTTCATCGTAATGTCTTTCATACCTGCCTGTTAAAAGATCAAACCCATGACAAATTCATCAATATACCTGTTCTCACTTTTCAGGAAACTATAGTTTCTCAACAGCCCTTCATTCTGAAATCCCATCTTCTCATATAATTTGATCGCAACACGATTAACTGTTGCCACAGTAAGTTCAACGCGGGTAAAATTCATCTCCTTCACCTGCACTAAGATCTCCCGCATCATCCTGCTACCTGCCCCCTGCAACCTGCATCCTGGATCAATGGCCACTCCGCCCAGGTAAATGATATGACTGTTGCGGTATTTCATGGGCTGAAGCTTGAACATCCCAATATCTCTACCGTTTTCATGGAAAATAAAAAGCTGGTTCCGGGATATCAACTCATTGAATATCGGGAAAAACTCATCCCTGGCCATCTCTTCATAAAGTAACCAGGGATTGTTATCCGGATGCATGTATAGTTTAAAAATGAAATCGAAGTCGTTCTGTCCCGCCAGCTTAATCATATTCGAAGTCAAAAGTAAAAAGGAAAAAATCAAAAACAGGAATGACTTTACCTGGTCAGTAACACAGTGCCTTTTTTATAATCCTTTTCCCCATCAGCTGTTGTAATGGATATCTGCCATACATAATTGCCATTTGGCTGTTGCTGGCCTTTGTAACTGCCATCCCATCCTTTTCGGGGATCCGTAGTGCGGAAAATGAGTTCGCCGAAGTGATTATAGACCCGAAGATCCATTGTTGCGATGAACCCGGGATCTTTCACCCGGAAAATATCATTCAAGCCGTCGCCATTAGGAGTAAATGCATTCGGCATATACAATTTACAAATCCCCTTGGTTATAACGATCTCACCAGAACTGCTTCCACACTCATTCGTCGCAGTCAATGAATACACTCCCGCCTCGCGAACCGGGTAACTCGCTGTACCTGACCCATCCTGCCACCTGTAACTCGCATTATTCAACAGGGGCCTTAATACAAGTTGTTCTCCCGTGCAAATCGCGGTATCCCTGCCCAAACTGAACTGCGGCCTGGTCTTATACGCTATAAATATTGAATCCCGCGCCACACAGCCATTAAGATCCACGGCAACATGATACATACCGGGTTTTGTCACCTGATAATTAGAAGCGCCAGACAGATCCTGCCAGGTATACCTGGCCCCGTCGTACAAGGCGTTAAGCGTTTTTGTAACCCCTTCGCATAGCGTGGTATCTCTTCCAAGGTTAACTGTTGGAACCGGTTTAAAATTTACGGTTATACTATCCCGTTTGCTGCAACCATTCTGTTGAACTTCAAGCCAATATGTTCCCGGCTTGCTCACCACCATCTCTGTTCCTGCACTGCCATCGCTCCACCGGTAACCCGCATTCGTTAAACTGGTTCGAAGCCTCAGCACTTGCCTGTCGCATAACGTCGTATCCGTACCCAGGCTGAATTGTGGAAGCGCTGTTGCATTCACGCGGATCGTATCCCTGTTGACACACCCGTTAGCACCCAAAAGTTTAACTGTATATACGCCTGCATTGGTCACCGTTATCTGCGAAGTTGTAGTTCCATCCTGCCATTCATAACTTTGTACGGATGGATCAGATGCGTCCAGCCTAAGACTCTGCTGCTGGCAAAAACTGGTATCGTTCGCAAGTTTCGGAATGGGAAGGCCCCGATAACTCACGTTGATCGAATCCGCACTCACACATCCATTAAGATTCACGTTCACTTTATACTTGCCTGCTGTTCTGACATTGAAACTATTGTTCATTGAACTATCCTGCCACTGGTACTTCGCACCGGGAATATTTAGTTCTAATAAAGCAGTCTCGCCTGCACAAAGATTTTTATCAATGCCCAGATCGAAAACAGGTTTGTCTTGCAGCTTCACCCTGATCGTATCCGTCACAGTACAAGATCCATTATTGACTTTGACCCAATATGTGCCGTCAGTATTCACCCTGATGGAACCTGTTGTCTCGCCCGTACTCCATTCATGTATGGCGTTACTGATATTTGTTTTTATCTCCAATATTTCACCGGTGCAAATTGTTGTGTCAGCACCTAAACTGAATGCTGCCGCATCTACATAACTTACAACAATAGTATCCCTGACAGTACAGCCCTTGTATTGTACTTCGCCCCAATATGTACCCGGGGTTCTTACTCTCAATGTATCTTTCGTTGTGCCTTTATTC
>DATGXN010000019.1:0-7755 GCA_035298945.1 Chitinophagaceae bacterium
TTCCCATTAATGAACGCAGAACTTTCAAGAACATCCAAAACTGCTTTATCCACCTGGTCTTTAATATGATGGTACTGCGTTTTGAGATCAACCATTTGAATAGGAGTCATCAGAGGTTTTTTAACGGGCACAAAGGTAATAAAATAATACGGCGGAGGCTTATTAGATTTGTGCTATATTAACTATAAACCCTTGCTCTATTCCCTTTCCATACTGCTCTACACGTACGGTATCAGGTTAGCCTCTTTATGGAACCCCAAGGCCCGCTTGTGGACAAATGGACGCAAAGACTGGAAAACCAGGTATCTGCAATTGATGGAAAAGGCCAGAGGGAAAAAAAAGATATGGGTCCATTGTGCATCGCTCGGTGAATTTGAACAGGGCCGGCCGGTTATTGAAGAGATCAGAAAAAATTATCCCGAACGGTTCATCGTCCTCAGTTTCTTCTCCCCTTCCGGGTACGAGATCCGTAAGAATTATGATCAGGCCGATGCGGTGGTTTACCTGCCCCCGGATACTGTTTCCAATGCCCGTCAATTCCTGGACATCATTGATCCTGAACTGGTCATTTTTGTCAAATATGAGTACTGGCTGAATTACATGGAGCAAATGAGCAACCGCAAAATACCGGTGCTGATGATTTCCGCTATTTTCAGACCCGGACAGGTGTTTTTCAAATGGTATGGCCAACGTTGGAAAAACCTGCTGCATAAGATCACCCATTTTTTTGTCCAGGATCCCAGGAGTGCTGAGCTCCTTGAAGGCGCAGGCGTGCAACATTATACACTGAGCGGAGATACCAGGTTTGACCGGGTGATCGCCATCAGAAACAAATTTGAGCCGATAGAGGCCATTGAAAAATTCTGTGGCCAGTCCAGGGTGGTTGTTGCAGGGAGTACATGGGAGGAAGATGAGGAAGTCTGGGACCACTATTCCAATATTCATCCTGAAACGAAATTCATCATTGCCCCTCACGAAGTATATGAAGGCCATCTCCGGCAGATCGGTAAACTGTTCAAAGACAGCACCAGGTATTCTTCATTAATGAACGCATCAACTAACGGGAACGCGCATGTGCTGATCATTGACAATATAGGAATGTTGTCCAGGCTTTACCACTATGCAGATATCTGTTATGTGGGTGGAGGATTTGGAAACGGCATCCATAATATCCTGGAAGCGGCAGTTCACGGGAAGCCCGTCATTTTCGGACCTGAATATGAAAAATTCAGGGAAGCCATCGACATGCTGGAAATGGGAGCTGCTTTTACGGTCTCATCGGCCCTTGAATTGGAAAAGATCGCCTCGACGCTTATGCAGGATGATGAGTTGAGAATGAATGCGGCCCAAAAAGCGCTTCAGTATGTAGAGTCTAAAGCAGGTGCAACAGATAAGATCATGCAGTACATTCAGGAAAAACGCCTTCTTACCAGCAGAACAAATTGCTGAACCAGCGGATTATCTTCTTTCCAGCCCAGTTTGATACGAAGTTCCCTTTGCATCCAGAATTCAGCTTCCGGCAGAATAGAGAACTGATTCAGCGTTTTTACTGAACGCTCAAACATGGCTTCATCCCCGTTAAATAATTCATTGATATAAAGGTACCTGTCGTTGATACCAATGGCTTTGCGTAGATCCTTGATAGGAACATCCTGTAGTTTCTGTGCTACTTCCCGGGTTGGCTCCTTAAGTTTTTCATTCAGTTCTTTTGCAGGAGCTGCTTCTACCGGCGTTATATCTTCAAACAGGATCTTGGGCCTGTTGATCTTTGAAACCTCAGGTTGTTTAGGCGTTTGCGGTAAGTATGGGGAATAAGGTAAAGGCTCTGGTTCTTTTGGAACTGCCGGTTCCGGCATAGTTGGAGCGATATGGGATGCCAGCGTAGGGATATCTTCCAATGGAGCGATATGAGATGCCAGCGTAGGAACTTCTTCCACCGGGTCATACTGGTCCTGGTAGACAGGCCGGATTTTCATGCTGATCTCGTTCTTTAATTCAGCGGACTGTTTCATCTGTTCCAGTTCTTTTTCCACTTCGTCCTGGTCAACCTGGAGAACCTGGATTATTTTTTCTTCCTGAACCTGGTGATGGTCCTGAACGGTTTGTTTTTTTGGGAATGGAAGTACCACCGAAACTTTAGAACGTTCCCTGACCTGTTGAGGTGAGGACGTGTTCATCTGCATCAGTTCCTGTTGCAGCAACTGAAGAGTAAGAAGCATTTGTTCAGGATTTTCTTTCTTCCTGTACTGCTCTTGTAATTTCAACATTAAAACCTCGGCTCTTTCCATAGACAATGGTACTTTTGTACATCAGACCTGTAAAGGTACAAACAAGTTATGTATACCTTATCCTAACAAAATGTTTATAGAACCGCATAATGGGAATACTACCCGGGGTTGGATCGAGGTAATTTGCGGATCCATGTTCTCAGGTAAAACGGAAGAACTGATCAGAAGGCTGAAACGCGCGCGGATAGCCAATTTGACCGTACAGATATTCAAACCTGCCATAGACGTCAGGTACCACCCCGAGCATATAGTTTCACACGATGATAACATAATTCAATCCACACCTGTGGATAAATCATCCGATATCCTTAACCTCATCGGCAAAGTTGACGTGGTAGGGATAGACGAAGCCCAGTTTTTTGATGAAGGCATAGTTGATGTCTGCAACACATTGGCACTGAGGGGCACACGGGTGATCGTTGCGGGGCTGGATATGGACTATACAGGTAAACCTTTTGGCCAGATCCCATCCTTACTGGCCATAGCGGACTATATCACCAAATTGCATGCGATCTGCATGGTATGTGGTCATATTGCCAATTATTCCTACCGCAAAACTGATGACCAGGGGCAGGTCATGATCGGTGAAAAGAATTTATATGAACCGCGTTGCCGGGTCTGCTATCAAAAACATTAAGCATTGCAGACATTATCAAGGATATGGACCCTGTTCAGGAAAGACTGGATGCTGGAAATGCGGCAACAGTATGCATTTTACGGGGTTTTGCTCTATGTAGCCTCCACCATTTTCGTACTCTACCTGGCTATGGGGGAAACGAATTATGAAACCTGGAATGCACTGTTCTGGGTTACCCAGTTGTTTGTCTGTATCAATGCCGTAGCCAAAAGTTTTCTGCAGGAAAGCAGGGGCAGGATGTTATATTTCTTCACCATCAGCCATCCGGTGGAATTCGTCATGGCCAAGATCCTGTATAATATGCTGTTGATGACCATCATGAACACGGTAAACCTTTTCCTTTACCTGGCGTTCATGGGGGATCCCACCTCAAATCTCCTCCAATTCATAGGGATCAGCTACCTGGGCGGGCTTGGTCTGAGTTTGGTTTTCACCATGCTTGCGGCCATTGCATCAAAAGCCATGCAACAGGCTTCCCTGATGGCCATATTGGGTTTCCCGATCATCATCCCCCAGCTATTACTCCTGATCCGGCTTTCTAAAGTGGCCTTCGCTGAAACTTTCAGGGAGGGGGTGGTTTCGCAGGTAGTTCTGTTATTGGTGTCACTTGACCTTGGGATAGTGATACTCTCAGTCATTTTATTCCCGTTTTTATGGAAAGATTGAGGGTATCTCCTAAATTTGCATCGCCTTCACAAGCTGGCAGATTGTAACCATAAACCAGCTTAAAAATCAACGAATGAACAGACAGTGGTGGAAAATACTTTGTGTGATCTTGCTTGTTTACACAGTGATCCTGGGTTTATTGGGCCCCGTGCCCGCACTCCGGCAGCTCCAGGAAACCATACGAAACCTGTATTTCCATGTTTGCATGTGGTTTGCCATGATGACCTTATTCACTATTTCCGTGATCCAGAGCATCAAATACCTCCGGACCCTGGACCTGAATCGTGATATCAGGGCCAAAGAATATGCCTCTACCGGAATTGTATTGGGTTTGCTGGGTTATGCTACCGGAGCCATCTGGGCCTCTTATACCTGGGCTGACCCCAATAACCCCGCATATGCATCTTTCGGATCCATTGTCAGGGAACCCAAACTGATCGGAGCCGCCATGGCCTTGCTGATCTATTTCGCCTATTTCGTATTGAGAAGTTCCATCACCGATATCGATAAGAAAGCACGCGTGAGTGCTGTCTATAATATTTTCGCCTATGCGATGCTGTTCCCTTCTATCTGGATCATTCCAAGGCTGTTGCCCAGTTTACACCCGGGACGGGAGGGAAACCCTGCTCTTAATTTCAATGACATAGATGCCAGGATGAGGGTGGTGTTTTACCCGGCGGTGATCGGATGGACCCTGCTCGGTGTCTGGATCACTACACTTAAGATCAGGCTCAGTTTACTCAAAGAAAAAAAATGGCTTAATGCGTAATAAAAGCTCTTACATATTGTTGATCTCAATGGCATTGCTCAATGCATATAATGGTTTTGCCCAGGAAGCACAAACCGCCGAAATGGCTGATGCAATGAGGACCAACGGGAAGATCTATGTGGTGATCGCTGTTATCCTGACCATACTTGCCGGCCTGATACTCTATCTTGTACGTCTCGACAGGAAGATCAGCAAACTGGAAAAAGGGGAATCATAATGTCTTTAATGCTTGCTATATAAAAAATCAAAAACCTTAATGCATGTCTGCAGAATACAGTTTTTTTGACGCCGTCTGCAATAGTTTCGACAGGGCTGCCGGCTACACCAAATTCGACAAAGGAATACTTGAACAGATCAAACAGTGTAACTCGGTTCTTCGTATACACTTTCCCGTTAAAGTTGGAGACAAGATAGAAGTGGTAAAAGCCTACCGCGTTCAGCACTCCCACCATAAGCTTCCCTGCAAGGGAGGTATCCGTTTCAGTGATATGGTGAACCTGGATGAAGTAATGGCGCTTGCTGCGCTCATGACCTACAAGTGCGCCATCGTGAACGTTCCTTTCGGCGGTGCAAAAGGCGGTATCGCCATCAACCCCCGCAACTACGATGCGTACACGCTGGAAAAGATCACACGCCGTTACACAACAGAACTGGCTAAAAAGAATTTCATTGGCCCGGGTGAAGACGTTCCCGCCCCTGATTATGGAACAGGAGAAAGGGAGATGTCGTGGATACTTGACACCTACAGTGCGATGAATCCCGGCGAAGTGGATGCCATGGCTTGTGTAACAGGCAAGCCTGTAACCCAGGGTGGTGTACGTGGAAGGCGCGAAGCCACCGGGCTTGGCGTATTCTACGGGATCCGTGAAGTATGCAATATGCCCGAGATGATGAAGAAACTCGGCCTGGAAACTGGTGTGGCTGGTAAACGTGTTGTTGTACAGGGTCTTGGAAACGTGGGATATCATTCAGCTAAATTCTTTGAAGAAGCTGATGCAAAGATCACCGGCCTGGCTGAATATGAAGGAGCGATCTACAGCGAAAAAGGACTTGATGTGGATGCCGTAGTTGCCCATCGTAAGGCAACGGGGTCCATCCTGAATTTCCCTGGTGCTACCAATTGTGCCAGGAACACGGATGCCCTTGAACTGGAATGTGATATCCTTATCCCTGCTGCGCTGGAGAACGTGATCAATGGTGAGAATGCTCCTAACGTGAAAGCAAAGATCATTGGTGAAGCAGCTAACGGACCTCTGACGCCTGAAGCGGATGAGATCCTTGCAGCCAAAGGAGTACTTGTTATACCTGATATGTACCTGAACGCTGGTGGTGTGACTGTTTCCTATTTCGAATGGCTGAAGAACCTCAGCCACGTTCGATACGGCCGCCTTGAGAAAAGATTTACCGAGAACCAGAACAAAGGCATGCTGGAGCAGATCGAAAAACTGACCGGGCAGGGCGTTAGCAAAGAGATCAGGGATATGCTGATCTCCGGTCCTGATGAGATCGACCTGGTGCGCAGTGGTCTTGAAGAAACCATGATCGGTGCTACGCATGAGATCGTTGAGATGTGGAAGCAACATCCTGATATCCGTGACATGCGTACTGCATCATTTGTAGTGGCGATCAATAAAGTTGGAACCAGCTATACCGAGCTGGGCATATTCCCATAATTAATGTGTTGGCCGGTTAGTGTGCTAGCCGGAGAATGCAGAAGATAAACAAGAAAGAGTACCGATTGGGTACTCTTTTTTTGTTGTGGGCTTTCTCAAGCAGAGGTGACTCCTGCTGGATGAATATCGAGCGTCAACTGAAGCAGGAATAAACGTTTACATGATGCACTACTTGTCGATCCCCATGTGGGTGCGTATATTTAAGTGCTGGCCGCAACAAATCAACAAAAAAATATAACCTATAAGATATATTATATGTTAGCGATTATGATTCGCCTGGCAAAATTCATTCTTTTAATATTTGCAGGCTTGCTTATTATACTTCTTTCCAGCAGAATTCAGCATGTACCTCCCCCTCAAGCGGGAGAATACTACTACTCTGGTTTTCTAAGAAACAATTATACAGTTCTCACAGCTTGTATATTTCTAATAGCAGGCTTGCTAATTGGATATTATTTGAAATGGAATCCATGGCTGTCTGGGATTTCTCTTATATCAATTTTTCCGATAACTGCTTTTTATGAAGCCACAGTTTATCGGGGCAGTCATAACATGATACCGTTTGAATTAGTCATTTATTTATTGTGGTCGGCACCTGCCATTGCTGGTATTTATCTTGGTAGATTTATATCAGACAAAGTTGCAATATTAAAGGGCTCTAAAAAGAACTCAAATACTTAAATGAATATTTACTTTGTCCAATAAGGCATTAGCCACAATACGGGCATTTAGAATAGTCCAGCTTGTAGATATGGCCGGTCTGCGGCAAGCCCTGTAGGCTCCACGCCCTGGAGCGGGAAATATTCACTTATTGATCAAGTATTGTCTATGTTAAACAAAGGAGGATTGTATATAATTGACGACATGTTACCTCAGTCTAATTGGCCAGACGGGCATCAGGAAAAGGCAACAAAACTGATTGAATATTTAGACGCAAGAGATGACTTATTTTTAACTAAACAGAACTGGGCTTCTGGAATCATAATTGCAGCGAAAAAATGAAAGTCATCATAAAAATTCTATTGATCATTGTCATCTCGGCAACAACTTCAAATTGTGGTGCTCAAAAAAGAGATGTGTTCAGTCCCAGACAGGTTTACAAATCAAATGATTTAATTATAACCCAGATCGACGAAAATTCTTTTGAACATACCTCATTTTTACAAACCAATGATTTTGGGAATGTTCCCTGTAACGGCCTTATCGTGAGAAATAAAAAAGAGGTTATTGTTTTCGACACGCCCACCAAAGACAAAAGTTCAGAAGAATTGATCAAATGGATAAAAGAAACGCTTCATTGTAAAATAAACGCAATCATTCCCACTCATTTCCACGACGATTGCCTGGGAGGACTGCTAGCATTTGACCAACATGGGATTCCATCCTATGCCAATTTCAAAACCATTGAACTGGCAAAAGCAAATAATTTGGTTGTTCCCAAAAACAGCTTCAGGGATTCACTTATTTTAAAAGTAGGTGACGAAAATATTATTGCAAAGTTTTTCGGAGAAGGACATACAAAAGATAATGTAGTTGGCTATTTCCCGGGCGACAATATATTGTTTGGCGGATGTTTAATAAAAGAAATAAATGCAGGTAAAGGTTTTTTAGGCGATGCTAATCTTACAGATTGGTCAGGTACAGTCGAAAAGATCAAACAGGCTTACCCGAATTTGAAAACTGTAGTTCCAGGACATGGAGAATATGGGAATCAGAAATTAC
>DATGXN010000020.1:0-2275 GCA_035298945.1 Chitinophagaceae bacterium
CCTATCGCCTCCCGCCTCTCGCCCCTCGCCTCTCGCCCCTCACCTCTCGCCTCTCGCCCCTCGCCCAGCGCTCCATTGACTTTTTTTCCCATTTAGTTTTCAGTTTTGATTTTTTCCCCTACCTTTGCCGTCCTAATTTCAAGTCAGTATAATTATGGCAAATCACCAGGCAACGAAAAAAGATGTGCGTCAGGCCAGCAAACGCAGGGACAGCAACCGTTACTACGGTAAAACAACACGTAACGCTATCAGAGACCTGAAAGCCCTGAAAGGTAAAGATGCTGTTGAGGCTCTGCCTGATGTGGTAAGCCAGATCGATAAGCTCGTAAAAAGAGGCGTTATCCATAAGAATAAAGCCAGCAACCTGAAAAGGAAGCTCAGCAAAGTGGTTAAAGCTGCTTAAGAATCAACAACTTACCAAATCATACCCCCTCCCAACCCGGGAGGGCTTTTTTTTGCCTTTTTCCCGGCCAATATATTAGCTTAGGGCTAGTAAACATGCTGGCATGCGTAACCTGTTAACCACCCTCTTCCTTTTAGTTTCCCTCAGCAGCTTCTCCCAGAAAAAAGACACCCTGGTCAGGTATTTCAGCGTGGATCTCGAGCCCGTGAAGAAAAAACAGGCCGTTTTCATAGGCGTCGCCATCAAAGACCCATTTGGTTGGAGCACCATCATCTACAACGATTCCATGAAAGTGATTATGCGTGGAAAATACAAGGACCCTGATTGTTTGATCAAAGACGGCTGGTTCATTTATTATAATCAGAAAGGCGAGCGATCCGTGGCGGGGAAATTCACCGGAAACCTTAAATCAGATCTCTGGCAAACCTGGTATCCCTCCGGGCGGATCAAAGACTCCATATATTTTGCTAACGACATGGCTAATGGAGCAAGCAGGAAATATTTTGAAAACGGTCTGCTTGAAGCGAAAGGATTCTACAAGAATGGAATACCGGATAGTACATGGGAATGGTACCACGAAAACGGCCGGAAAGCTACCCTGGAAAAATATACCGAAGGATTACTGGCTTCTTTTGAATGCTTCGATAGCTCGGGAAATTCGCTGGGCATGAACTGCGCCATCAACCGGCTTCCGGCCATTAAAGGCAAATATGGCGGCGTGGAAAAATATGTGACCGACAGTTTAAAATTTCCCGAAAAACTGAATCTCAACGATGTCAGTTTTATAACCATTCAATTTACGGTGAATAAAGAGGGCGTCATGAGCACGCCGAATATCATTGGCACGCAACTGCCCACAATGTCTGATGAAGTACTGAGGGTAGTGAAATCCATTCCCGGATGGTATCCTGCGGTTTTGCACAACCGTACTATTGATTATACCTATACGCTGAGCATCAGCTTTCTCCCCGACTTTAATGCTGTAAGGGTCCAGGCGATCACCAACCCCTACCAGGTGATAAACTAACGTTGATCCATACCTGCAAATAGATATCTTGCGAGTAACATACAAAGGAAGAGCACGGAAACACTGATGATCCCAAGCCAGCTGTAATGCTGGAGCACCCCCGCAGCATCAGCAGTAACCACTGCGCCGGCTGCAAAAGAAGCAAGACCGGTACCCAACGACTGTACACTGCTGTTGAAACTCATGAAACTGCCCCGGCTTTGTGCAGGCACCACATTGCTGATCAAAGCCTGTGAAGCCACACCTCTGCCCGTACTGGAGATGAACCACAAGGCAAAGAAAGAAAGGACGATGGCAAAAGGCATCCTGGGCAAAGAAGTAAGGTTGGTGATCAGGAGAACAAATACGAGACTGAACAGCATGCAGATCACAAATACCCTGAGCTTGCCATACTTGTCGGCCAGTTTCCCAAAAATATTTGCCGCAATGAAAGATGCAGAACCTCCTACCAGGTAGATCATGGGGGTCTGCACCTTGGAATAGCCCATATTGAATTCCATGTAAGGGTTGATGAATGGGATGATAAAGAAATGCCCCATATACCAGAGCAGCGAAAATAACATGGCCAGCAACTGTTTTGAATCACCAGTCACCTGTAACAAGGCATGGAAACGACTCTCACCACTTCGGGATCTCATATGCTCTGTCATATGAGGTATATGTTTATACAGGAAAGGAAATATTCCCAGCCCCGCTATGGCCACAAATAAGAACGGTGCATGCCAACTGATCAGGTTGGCCAGGTAGAGCGCAAAAGGCACTCCAAATGTGGAAGCAATGGCAAATGCCGAGATCACCGATCCCATGGCCTTTCCTCTTTCTTCATAGCTGAACAGATCCGATAC
>DATGXN010000021.1:0-21605 GCA_035298945.1 Chitinophagaceae bacterium
CCTGGAAGAATTTCCCCTGGCAGGAAGCCATATTTCATTTTACCCGTTTGTTAGGCTCTGTTCATATTGGCGATCAGACAGCTGCTAAATTCGAGCTTGAAACGCTGAACCATCTTCATGATACACTGATCAATAAAGGAGAAACATATACTGCCAACCAGGTGGCCATACAAATAAAAGCAGGCTCTGCCTGGATAATGATGAAAGAAGGGAAGAAACCTCAGGCGCTTGCCCTTATGCAAACTGCTGCTGATATGGAATCAAAAACAGAAAAACACCCTGTAACGCCAGGCGAAGTGGTTCCTGCAGAGGAATTACTTGGCGACATGTTGATGGTGCTGGGTGAGCCGGCAATGGCCCTTAAGGCATATGAATCCAATTTGCAGATACATCCCAACAGGTTCAATGCTATTTATGGGGCGGGTATGGCTGCGGAGAAGATGGGTGATATGCAGAAGGCGCCAGCTTATTTACAGCAGTTGGTAAATTTGGCAGGAAATGGGCCCACTGAGAGACTCGAAGTGAATACCAGCAAACAGTTTCTGAAAAAACATGCTAACAGATAAAAGGCAACAATGCATGTACAGGGAAGCAGAACCTGAAGGTATAAGACATAACCAAACCACATGAATAAGATCTTTACAACACGGCATTTATTGGCAGGACTGATGGTTGGCTGTTTCGATATCGCTGCAGCATGCATCCAGTATTTCATCAGCACGGGTAAAAATCCACAGGGCGTTCTGATGTATGTTGCCAGCGGAGTGTTTGGGAAACAGGCATTTGAGGGCGGTACAATGATCGTGATATCAGGATTGATCTTTCATTTTATGATCGCGATGTCCTTTACTTTTTTATTTTTCGCCCTTGTTTCCTGGTTCCCGAATCTGCTTACTCAGAAGATGCTGCTTGTGATCCTTTATGGAATATTCATGTGGGCATTTGTGCGTTTTTGCATCATGCCTTTTTCACTTATCAACCCTCCGCCATTCAAACTGAAAAATGCCGCCATTGCGGCAATGATCTTAATGGTTTGTATCTCTCTTCCATTATCATTGATTGCAGGCAGGGAATTGAAGCAGGCTGATAGTCAGTAGTTGAAGACTAGAACTTATAAAAAGTTTTTATTTTGCTGAGAAACAGTTCTTTTTTTCTTCTTGATACTTCCAGTTCCATATTATTGTTCAATACTACAGAGCCACCTTCACCGCGGAGGTATTCACGGATATGGATGATATTGACCAGGTAAGATTTATGTATACGGACAAATCCTGCATCGGCCAATAATTCCTCGTACTCCAGGATGGGTTTGGAGGCACATATATTACTGCCATCGGTGAAATATATGTTGGTATAACTTCCTGATGCTTCACAGTATATGATGTCTTTCAACTCAACCACCTGGAATCCCTTGAGAGAGGGGATGCAGAGCCTGGAATCCTGGCCGGATGGCGATCTCCCGATATTATGGAGAAGGGTATTTATGTTTTCATGGGCAGATTTTGCAGATATTCTTTTTACCGCCCTGGCTACAGCATTCACCAGCAGGTCTTCATCAATCGGTTTTACCAAATAGTCTACAGCACTGTACCTGAATGCCTGCAGGGTATATTCATTGTGAGCCGTTACAAAGATGATCTCGAAGCTGATCTTTTCCAATTCCGCCAGCATATCAAATCCAGATTTGCCCGGCAACGAAATATCGAGGAAAAGGATATGGGGCTCCAATAGCTCGATCTTTTCCCGGCCACTGTCGGCATCTGCACATTCAGCTACGATCCTTAATTCAGGACAATATTCCAGCAGCAATTTTTTCAGCGTGTTCAGGCCCCTCGGTTCATCGTCTACCAATACTGTACGGTACATGCTTTTTGTTTAAATGGTTAGTTGTAAAGTGGCAACAGTACCACTGCCGGTTTTATCAGGTAGATCTGCTTTATCCCTGATGCTAAGGGAACATTTAATATGATATTTCTCGTTGAGCAGGGTCAGTCGTTCCCTGATATTGGTGATGCCTAATGATTTGTGCATAGGCAAAACGGATGTTTTCCCATTCATGGTATGCCGGTATCCTACACCATTGTCGTCTATTTCACAGATCACCTGGTTTCCTTCCCTATAAAAGTGTACCATGAGCCTACGGTCCGCTTTCTTGTTTCGCAAGCCATGCCAGATGGCATTCTCCACCAGGGGCTGCACCAACATCGGCGCTATCTGGATCTCGTCTGCATCAAGTTGCTCATCCACCCTGATCTCATAACTGAAATCTTCAAATCGAAGTTTTTCCATTTCGAGATACTGCTTCAGGTGGTCCACGCACTGATCAATGGTAATAAAGGCCTGCCTGGATTGTTCCAGGCTTGTCCGGATCAGCTGGGCAAACTTACTCAGGTAACGGCTGGCATTTTGCTTCTGGTCTTCCAGGATCATCTCCTTGATACTGTTCAGACTGTTGAATATGAAATGCGGATTCATCTGGGCATGCAATCCTTTGATCTCCATCTCGGCAAGCTGCTGTTTAATAAATGCATCATGCCGGATCTTCCTGATCCTGGAGGTAACGGCAAGGCTGATCAGTGCGGCCACTACTATCAAGGCTAATGCAATGAACCACCAGGTTTGCCACCAGGGCGGCAGGATGCTGATCTGAAGTTGGACCAGGCTGTTACTACATACACCGTCACTGTTGGCAGATCGTAATTCAAAAGTATAATTGCCCGGAGGCAGACTGGTGAAACTGGCAACATTGCTGACGGTTCTTTCGGTCCAATTGTTATTCAAACCTTTTAATCTGTAACTGAACATATTGTTCGCCTCATTGGAAAAGTTATTAACTGCAAACTGGATAGTAATGAAGTTCTGCAGGTGATTAAAAGTTAATTCTGTGGCCAGTGCCGGATTCATGTTCAGGTCCCAGGCTTTGTTGTCCACTTTTATCATGGTTATCACAGGGGGAGGACTGTAGGTATTATGTTTCAATCCAGATGGATCGAATTTTGTGATCCCTCCCATGCCGCCGAAATATAGGGAGCCAACGCTGTCTTTTAATGTACATGCCGTGTTGTATTCCAGGAAGGAGAGGCCATTACCGGTATTGTATTTCTGAATGAATTCACCCTGCCTGTTGAATTTATACAAACCCAGATTGGAACTTACCCAGAAATCATTGTTTGCATCTTTCTGGATGGCATAGCAAACATTGGATGATCCGTTGGTATTCAACGGCACATGTTTGATCATTTTTTTTTGCTGCCAGTCGTATATGATCAGGCCATTATCAGTTGCCAGCCAGAACAGGGGTCCATCTGCCAGCAAGTGCCTGATGAATAATGAAAATTTATTTACAGGAGCAATGCTTTCAAATTCTTTTCTTAAATAATTATATCTCACCAGTCCGGAGCCTTCTGTACAGATCCACACTGAATTGTTGGCATCTTCATAAAAATATCTTCCTGTATAGACATATAATCCCCCCATGAATGTGGTGAGCCTGACATAGTCTGGCAATCGATGCCATTTCTTATCAGTCAGCGAAAAAAATCTTAGACCATTTTCAGTGGCGATCAGGAGACTGTCTGCCTTCCTCAGTTTAATAATGGCGTACATTTTATTCAGCTCGGGAAGTTTTTTATCTGAATAGTAGCTGATGCCATTTGTTTTTCTGTCTACATGCATCAATCCTCCACAACTGGCCACCCATAGGTTTCCTATTTTATCTTCAGAAATATCATACACCACGTTGTTGGCTGTGCCCACGATCTCTGAACCTTCGTATCGCTTGAAATAATTTTTTGCCGGATCCCATTCCATAATGCCCTTATTCTGCGTACCAACATAAGTTTTGCCGTCTTTCGCTTTATACATTCTCACTATTACCTTATCAGAAAGGGATCCGTCCAGTGAGGTTCTGTCGTCTATATTCCGGAATTGGTATCTCAATGGATCATATTTGGCTATGCCTCCGCTGAATCCGCACCAGACAATGCCTTGCCTGTCTGTAAACATGGACAGGGAATAATTTGAACAGGGTGTAGTTGGATCGAATTGATTGGTCAATGAACGCGTTACTGCGCCACTTTCGGGATCAAATCGATATAGTCCGCTTCCTCTTGTGCCGATCCACAATTTATTATCCCGGTCTGTGCTGAATCCACCCACTCCGCCAAAAAACTGTTTCGACACAACAATATTGTCAGGGTTATCGATAGGAGTTTTAATATAGTAGCAACCTATTGCCATGGTCCCTATCCAGAGTTGATTGTTGTAGGAGTATAATTCCTTGATCTGTGGGAACGGATAATTTGGGTGGAATGGCCTCACCTGGTAGGCGCTATTTTGGGGTACCATTTCATGCATGGTGTACAGCAGTGAAACCAGGATCCTGTTCTCATGCATAACTATGCTGGTGATGTTGCCCTTGTTCTCTTCGTCGTTGAAATAAGTAGTCAACTCAGTTTTCTTTGTATTGAGGTTGATCAGGCCATTATTAAAAGTGATCACCCAATATTCATCAGGGCGGAATGAGATGATTTTTTTTATGGAAAGATGGTCAAGTTTAGAAGCCCAGGGAAAAAGTTCAGAAATACGGACCAGTGAATCACCGGCAGGATGATAGAGACAAACTCCCTGAACCGTACCTACCCACAGATATTTTTTATCGCCATCGAAAAACAATGAGGTGATGATATTGGATGGAAGTTTTTTGCCAAAATCTGTATTCTGGGAATAAACCCTGAATTCGCGCCCATCATACCGGTTCAGGCCATCCTGGGTTCCAAACCACATGAACCCGAGATCATCCTGGGCCATGGCGTAGCAACTGTTCTGGGAAAGGCCGTTCTCTGATGTATAATTCTCAAACATCAGGTGTTGGCCCTGCAATAACCGCGTGGAGAATATTAATATGAAGAGGATTAAGAAGCGCATATGTCCTGATCTTTTGTTGGACCTGCTGTTCTAAAAATAATAAAGAATAGTGGAATAGGCGCCGCCGGATATAAGACCAACGCTGCCGTTAATAAGAAGGGGATTGAATTCAGTTTGCACTCGTCTTAATTTCAATCCGGAACTCCATTACCTCTGCCTGAACCACTAATGAATTTACCAATTAAAGTCAATGGAGGTTATTATGAAACAAATGTCAAAACAACGCATTATTCAATTCAGAGGCCCTAAATCTAAGATCTTGTCCCAAGCGGGTGTGGTGGTGCTATTTGCCGGCTTGCTGTTCAGTTCCTGTCAGAAAGAAGTTCTGAAGGCCCCGGCAACAGTAGAGAATCTGGCGGCCAACAGTTCTGCCAACACCCTGACCATGTACCAGGGATTATCGCCCCAAACCATGTGGGAACTTCAACAAGCCCGTGCAGCCACTGCCCGGTATAAGAATATCAGGAACGCTATTGCCGATGGCTATGAGGATATTGCCGTAAACGTGGAGAACATGGGTCATCATTTCATGAAGAAATCACAGGTGGATGCAGCATTCGATATGAAGCAGCCGGAGATACTGGTGTATAATAAAGATGAGAATGGCGCGCAGCAACTGGTAGCTGTGGAATATGCCATTCCTCTTGGAAACCCCAGGCCGGAGGGATTCTCAGGATCAAATGATGTTTGGGATGGGAACACCGGGTTCGGGCTCTGGCTTCTGCATGCATGGGTATGGTCTTATAACCCGTCAGGCGTATTCAATTCCACCAATCCTCTTGTTCACTTACACTAATGCTTATTTAAATCTGGATGTATGAAACCTATTCTTCTGTTATTATGCATTGTTGTATTCTATAGCTGCCAGCAAAACAAAGCGGCAGTTCAGCTTCCTGAACAGAAGCCAGCACCCAGGCCGGTTGCTTATTATATGGATATCCACAACCTCGAGCCCGGGAAAGTAAGTTTGGCCGATGTGGCTGCGGCCCATGAAAAAGACCTGGCCACCCAGGGAAAATATGGTGTAAGCTTCCTTAAATATTGGGTTGATGAACAGAAAGGAAAAGTCTATTGTCTGTCTAAATCCCCGGATGAAGCTTCCGTGGTCAGCACGCATAAAGAGGCACATGGATTGATCCCGGCAGTGGTTTATAAAGTAACTGATGGCCCGGAAGCTGTTACCACAGGCACTGGTTCCATGTATATTGACGTACATGAAATGAAGCCAGGTTCATTTACCGCCAAAGATGTGGCTGACGCCCATGAAAAGGACCTGAATGTTGAAGCTAAATACAAGGTCAATTTTGTGAACTATTGGGCAGATGAGAAAGCAGGTGTGATCATGTGCTTATCGGAGGCACCAGATTCCGCATCAGTGATCAGCACACATAAAGAAGCCCATGGCTTATTGCCCGCATACGTTTTGCAGGTCAAACAGGGACATTGATAAATGTGATATCCGGTTAATATGTTAGCCGGTTAAAGTATCAGATAAACAGTTAAGAGTCATCTCCAGTCTCATGGGATGGCTCTTTTTTATTTATCTGCCAGCAAGCGGCTAAGGATGATGAGATCTAACATCAGGCCACATCAATCGGAATTCAATGCAAGTTCAGTACCTTGTTCTGTTCAATATCACTAAAATGAATAAAACGGGCCCCATTATTATTATTGAAGACGACATTGATGATCAGGATCTCCTGAATGATATTTTTAAAGAACTTCAGTACAATAACGAGGTAATTTTCTTTGCCGATAGTGTTCAGGCCCTGGACTTTTTGACAGCCACGGAAATTGAACCTTTTCTTGTTCTGTCAGATATCAATATGCCCAAGCTGAACGGGATGGAGCTGCGCGAGAAAGTTCACAATAATGAAGATCTGAGATTGAAATCTATCCCATATCTTTTCTTTTCCACGAGCGCCGAACAGAAACATGTGATTGATGCCTATTCCAGATCTATTCAGGGTTTTTTTATTAAGCCCAATAATTATGAAAGACTGAAAGAAGTGATCGTAAAGATTGTAGAATATTGGCAGGAATGTGAATCTCCGAATTACATAAAAAATGCGCAATAAGGGGTATGAATTTTGATCTCATCATAGCAAATATTTCAAAGAATATTAAACTTACTGAGGCCGAGATCGAATATTTTGTTTCTCTTCTTGAGCCTAAGGTTGTTAAGAAAAAAGATTTTCTCATCAGAACTGGAGACATATGCCGATATGATTATTTTGTAAATACAGGCTGTCTTAAAGTGTGCTACAGTGATGAAAAAGGAGCTGAGTGCATAATAAAATTTGCAATCGAGAACTGGTGGGTGGTTGACCTGGATAGTTTTTTAAATGCCAGGCCTTCTTTCTACTACATACAGGCCGTTGAAGACACCACCCTCTATCAATTAAGCAGGGCAAATTATAAACTATTACACCAGCAGATACCGGAATTTGAAAAATTTTCCAATATGCGCTGGCAGAACGGGTTCATAGCACTGCAGCAGCGGATCATACAGAACCTCTCCCTGACGGCAGAAGAAAGATATGATCATTTTAAAATGAAATACCCAGATCTTGAATTACGTATATCCCAAAAACTCATCGCTGCTTATCTGGGCATCAGTCCTGAGTTTTTAAGCACATTGAGAAGAAAACGTACCGCTTCAATTTCTTAATGTAGATTAATATTTTTCCCTTCGTTTCAGTCTTGTTTTGTGATAAAAAAGACATGAAGCAGTTAATTTTCTATTCAGACAATTCCTGGGCAGGTTTCATTCTGCGCCTGATCATTGGTGTAGTAATGCTCCCCCATGGCGCTCAGAAATTATTGGGATCATTTGGAGGATATGGATTCAGATCAACCATGAGTTATTTTACTGATACCATGAAATTACCTTCAATGATCGCCATGATGATCATATTTATTGAGTTCTTCGGTTCCCTGGCATTTATCCTGGGGGTGAGCAGCAGGTTGTGGGCGCTGCTGTTCATTATCATCATGGCAGGAGCCATTGTTACCACCAATTACAAGTTTGGTTTTTTCATGAACTGGTTTGGCAGTCAAAAAGGGGAGGGTTTTGAATACCATCTCCTGGTGATTGGGATCTGCATGGGGTTATTGTTTACGGGGAGCGGAAAATATTCCCTGGACCGTTTGCTGAACACAGGTTGGTGAATTGAACTTACAATTCATGCTGCCAATAACTCAATTCATTGGTTTCTGTTTTCAATCTAATAACGGGAGTGTCTAAACTTGTATATCAAAACGATGATACATGACACTCTCTTTACTTCAACAACAAGCCAGGGTTGGGATCATTACCCTGGTCTCGGGCGTACTGGCCGCTGCCTGTATAGTTTCAGGAATGGTCGCCGTTGATTTTAATGACGAAGCGTTTTCCAATCCCGTTCTTATCTTATCCATACCCAATGTAAATGTGCAGGCTGCGCGCTGGTCAATGCTGTTTGACATGCTGGGTTATTATATGCTGCTGATCCCGGTCATCTACCTGTTTCACGATTGGATGAAAAACAAAACGGCCTGGGCCAATGTCATCAGTTTTTGCGGACTGGCTTATGCGTTGATCGGTTCCATAGGAGCTTCAATTCTTGCAATTATATATCCTGCTGTATTGAAAGAGTATGTAACAGCTTCGCCAGAAACGCAGTTGATTTTAAAAAGCCAGTTTCAGTTGTTCAATGATATGGTATATGGAGGGCTTTGGAATTTGCTGGAGATATTTTTTGCTGCCATATGGTGGGGATCAGTTGGCATCGCTCTTTTCAGGAACAAATATTCTTTTATAGGCGTTCTTTCAGCTGTTACGGGTATTTCCTGCCTGGCAGACGGCATCTCGGGTATGTTAGAAATACCTGCATTGCATGAGATAGCCTTAAATGCTTATTTGCTTTTGTCAGTAATATGGGCAGTGATTGTTGGCGTATTTCTGATGCAGAAGAAATTACATTAAAAGGCTTCTGCCATGCACTCCATGTTGAATGATGGCAGAAGCCCCATAATAGAATTACTTCACTGCCACCAGTGCCTTTCTCAGGTAGACTTGCGCCAGGTGGGTTCGATATTCCACCGAAGCATAGTGGTCGCTCGCGATGCGCACGCCCTTCAGGGCTGCGTTTACAGCATTATCTATTGACTGGTCATCGATATTGTTTCCTTCCAGGGCAGCCTCAGCCCCCTGATCACGGAATGCGTAGTCAGACACACCGGTGAAAGCAATTCTGACTTTTTTATCAGGGAGGCTTTCAACTGCACATCCAACAATGGCGAACCTGGAGGCGGGCTGTATGAATTTTTGGTAAGATGACTTAGTTCCCGCTGGAGGTATCGGAACGTGAATGGCCGTGATGATCTCATTCTCCTGGAGGTCTGTATGAAACAGGCCCTTAAAGAAATTTGAAGAATGGATGAGCCTGCTACCGGCGGTTCCATGAACTTCGATCGTGCTGTCTGATGCCAATACCATGGCTGGCCAATCTGCAGCAGGATCGGCATGGGCAAGGCTGCCACCTATGGTTCCATAATTCCTGACCTGCCTGTCGCCTATCAGTGAAGCCCCGGTGACCATCATGGGAAAATATTTTTGGATCAACGCATCTCCTGCCACTTGCGCATGTGTGGCACGGGAGCCGATAACGATTGCACCATTCTGTTCCCTGATGCTTTTAAGCGATTCAATCCCGTTGATATCGATCAGTTCAGATGGCTGACTCAGTCTGAGTTTCAATGCAGGGATGAGACTATGTCCTCCCGCAAGTATAGTGCCCCCTGAAGATGCCATTTCTGAAATGGCTTCTTCAACTGATTTTACTTTTTTATATCCGAATGATACTGGTACCATAATTGATTTTTTCTTGTTGAATAAATTGATCAGGATTGCATGGCCTTCCAAACCCGTTCAGATGTCAGCGGCATGGGTATGTCTTTGACTTCATGACCGCCGCTCCATAATGCGTCCAATACTGCATTGACCACAGCAGGTGTTGATCCTATGGTTCCGGCTTCACCGGCACCTTTCACACCCAGTGGATTATGCGGGCATGGAGTTACCTGTGTATAGGTCTCGATAGACGTAACATCATCTGCCCTGGGCATACAGTAGTTCATGTATGAGGCATTGGTCAGCTGACCATGCTCATTGTATTCGGCACCCTCAAACAAGGCCTGGCCAATACCCTGAACCACACCACCATGTATCTGGCCTTCAACGATCATCGGATTAATGATATTTCCAACGTCATCAACAGTGAGAAACTTCTTCATGGTCACTTTGCCTGTTTCTTTATCTACTTCAACTACTGCGATATGAACTCCAAATGGATAAGTGAAATTCTTTGGATCATAGAAGCTGGAAAAATCAAGGCCGGGTTCAAGGTCTTTCGGATAAACATGGGGTACATAGGCAGTTAATGCCACTTCTCCGAAAGCCACTGATTTATTGGTTCCTTTCACCGTGAATTGGCCTGAATTATATTCAATATCATCGGCGCTCACTTCCATTTTATGGGCTGCGATGAGTTTGCCTTTTTCGATGATCTTTTCTATACTCAGCATCAGTGCAGAACCTCCCACAGCCAGGCTCCTGGATCCGTAAGTGCCCATTCCGAAAGCAACAGTGTCGCTATCGCCATGGATGATCGCCACGTCTTCCATGGGTATCCCGAATTTGTCGGCCACTACCTGTGCAAAAGTGGTTTCGTGTCCCTGGCCATGCGAATGTGCACCAGTAAACACACTGACTTTACCTGTGGGCTGAACACGGATCTGCCCAACTTCATACAAACCAGCTCTTGCGCCAAGAGCACCTACGATCGCTGATGGAGCTATACCGCAAGCTTCTATATAAGCGGAAAATCCTATTCCCAATAACTTGCCATTCTTAGAAGCTTCTTGCTGCGCTTTACGCAGATCTGCATAGCCAAGTTTCTCAAGCGCCAGTTTGAGCACACCGTCATAATTTCCGCTATCATACTGAAGCGCCACCTGTGTTTGGTATCCTGGTTCATCCACTCCATTGAACGGAGGTATGAAATTCCTGAACCTGATTTCAGCCGGATCGATCTTCAATTCATGGGCGCCCAGTTCTATCAATCGTTCCAGGAGATAGGTTGCTTCAGGACGTCCTGCTCCTCTATATGCATCTACTGCAGTGGTATTTGTGAATACACCGGTGACATCAATATTGATCTTAGGCGTAGTATACAAACCCTGCATCAGAGTTCCATGCAGGTAAGTGGGCACGCAGGATGCAAAAGTTGACAGGTAGGCGCCAAGATTAGCATAAGTCTTCACCCTTAATGCAGTGATCTTCCCATCCTTATCAAATCCCATATCCGCTTTGGTGATATGATCGCGGCCATGTGCGTCCAGCAGAAAACTTTCTGTTCGCTCTGAAGTCCATTTTACCGGCCTGTTGATCTTGGCGCTGGCCCAGGTCAGCAGGGCCTCTTCCGTATAGTGGAAGATCTTACTGCCGAATCCTCCGCCTACATCAGGACTCACCACGCGCACTTTATGTTCCGGTATGCCAAGTACAAATGCACACATGAGAAGCCTGATCAGGTGAGGGTTCTGGCTGCTGGTGTACAACGTGTATTTATCATTGGTTCTATCGTAAGCGGCGTTATAACTCCGGGGCTCGATGGCATTGGGTACCAGTCGCTGGTTCACAAATTCAAGGCTGGTGACGTGTGCAGATTTGGATATGGCTTCGTCCACTTCTGCTATGGGATTTCCAAGAGCCCAGTCGAAGCAAATATTATTCGGGACATCATCATGCACCAGGGGAGCGCCTGGCATAGTAGCTTTTGCGGCGTCAACCACGCAAGACAATTCTTCGTAATCAACCTGTACAGCCTCTGCAGCATCAACTGCCTGGCCCTTAGATTCAGCAATTACTATCGCTACGGGATCGCCGGCATGCCTGGTACGATCGGTACATAACAAAGGATGCTTAGGTTCTTTCATCAGGTCGCCATTTTTGAAATTCACCTGCCATCCGCAGGGCACACCATTGATGTGCGCCACATCGGCTCCGGTGAAAATGGCAACCACTCCGGGCATGGACTTTGCTTCAGAAATATCAATGTTCAGAACTTTTGCATGGCCGTATGGACTGCGTACAAAACATGCATAGGTCTGCCCCTGCAGCACGATATCGTCAGTATAATTGCCCCTTCCTGTTATGAACCTGATGTCTTCAACCCGCTTAACGGATTTGCCGATGAAACTATTTATGTTGCTCATGCGATGGCCTCCTTTTTACCTTGGTTTACCGAATTCATTTTGTCAGCTGCGTATTGAACTGCTTTTACAATATTGTGATATCCTGTGCAGCGGCAGAAATTGCCCTCCAGTGCTTCCCTGATCTCGTGTTCATTAGCATGGGGATTATGGTTCAGGATATCCACGGCGGTAACGATCATACCCGGCGTGCAGAACCCGCACTGAAGTCCATGGCATTCCCGGAAGCCTTCCTGTACAGGGTGAAGGGTCTGGTCGGTGGCTATGCCTTCAATGGTAGTTAGGGAACACTGGTCGGCCTGCACTGCCAACAGGGTGCAACTTTTAGCAGCAGTGCCATTGATCAGGATGTTACAAGCCCCGCAGCTGCTTGTGTCGCAGCCAACATGTGTACCGGTAAGCCGGAGTACGTCACGGAGGTATTGAACAAGCATCATTCTTGGTTCAACCTCATGTGTGTAGCTCACGCCATTTACGGTCACGGAAATTTTTACAAGCATGTCGATAGGAAATTTAGAAGTTTATGAATTCAGGATGTTGTATTGATACCCAGCTCTTTTTCCATATTTGAAAAAAACTGGTTCGTTAGGGTATGGGAGACGCCGCCCATCACTCTATGCCCCATGTGGGCCAGCATGCCAGACATTCTGACCACGCCGTCGAAAGAGATCTCTGTTTTGTTTTCTTCAATTGGCAAAAGATCAACTTTAATGGAGGAATGCGCATTGCCTATTTTGCTGTTTTGCTGAACCTTCAGAATAAAGCCTTTGTTTTCGCTGATCTCCTCAAGGTCCAGTTGCCCAGTGAAAGCCCCTTTGACAGGCCCCATTTTAATTTCAAGGATTGACTTGAAGCTATTCTCAGCAGTCTTTTCCAGCCGGGTAATGCCAGGCACGATCCTGGATAATTGTTCAGTATCCATCAGCATGGCCCAGACTTTTTCAGGAGGAGCATTCAAAACATGTTTGCCGGTAAGATGCATATCTGCGATTAAGAAGTTGGGAGCCTTTATTCAAATTGGGGTGAAAGAATCGTTGTCTGTTAGAAAGATAATTTTTATGTAGATGAAAAAAAAATTTCATTTGAATGGAAACCCACGGTAAAACAAGATCAGGTTATTGCCCGGCATGGGCGGGAAGTTAGTCATATTCAAAAAATACACTATTTCAGGTGTTTGATGGTAGCCGGTTGAAGGCTTGGATCCATTCAACATATCCATGATCGGAGTCATTTTTTCCGGAAATTTTTTTCCCTAACTTTTTGGTCAATCACTTAAAATGAACACCACAAAATTACTGCACTGGTTGCCCCGCATTATTTGCATCGCTGCCATTTTGTTTGTAAGCATATTTGCCCTGGATGCGTTCAGGCCGGGCCCTTCGATCTGGCAGCAGATCGGTGATTTCCTGGTGCACCTGGGACCTTCATTTATCCTGGCCATCGCATGGAAAAAGGAGCTGGCAGGAGGTATTTTGTTCACGGCCATCGGGGTGATCATGACCCCTTTCATTTTCAACCTGAACCATAACCGAAATCAATTCAGCATTGCACAAAGCATTAATGTGGTATTAGCGGTAACCTTCCCTTTTATTGTTGTTGGGATTCTTTTCATCTTGAGTTATTATAGATCCCGCAAAGCTGCCTAGGGTATTGTGCAGTTTTAATGCTCGCAAATCTGCAATAAGCAGAGTATCTTGGATACATGTTGTTCAAAGCAGGATGTATTGCCTTGCTCTGTTGTATCACTGGCGTGGGCTCGGGCCAGGTCAGGCCTGATATCATATACATCATGGCAGACGACCTGGGCTGGGCGGACCTTAGTTGCTACGGAAACAAAGAGGTCCACACCCCCAATCTCGACCGGCTCGCCAGGGGCGGTATGAAATTCACCTCAGCATATGCTGCTGCGCCGGTATGCACGCCAACCAGGGCAGCATTCATGACAGGCAGGTATCCCGCACGGATCGCGGTAGGATTGAGAGAGCCGCTTGACCAGGTTCGAGAGGACAGCCTTGTGGGGTTGACCCATGATCAGCCAAGCCTTCCATCACTGCTTAAAAAAAGCGGGTATACTACACAGTTAGTAGGAAAATGGCATCTAGGATTCCTTCCTCAGTATGGCCCGCTGGCAAATGGTTTCGATGGTTTTTATGGATATTTAGGCGGGGCGATTGATTATGTCAGTCATACTGATCCATTCGGCAATATAGATCTCTACAATAACTACAGAATAGAAAACAGGAAGGGGTATATGACTGATATCCTTGCCGATCAGGCGATCAGTTTTATTAACCGCAAACAGGAAAAGCCATTTTTTCTGAGCCTGCAGTTCAGCGCCCCCCATTGGCCCTGGCAGGCTCCGGGAGATACGGTATATCCAAAAGGATATAAGGCCTGGAAAGAAGGGGGATCAAAACAGGTATATACGAAAATGGTAGAGCGGATGGACAGCCTGATCGGTAAGATCATAGATGCCGTAGAAAAGCAAGGGCGGGCAAAAAACACAGTTATTATTTTTACCAGTGATAATGGCGGCGAACAGTATTCGAACATGGGAGGATTAAAGCAGAAGAAAATGGTGCTTTGGGAAGGAGGAGTAAGGGTGCCTGCTATTTTATACTGGCCAGGGAAAATCAGTCCTGGCACCGTAACAGATCAACCCGTTATTACCATGGACTGGACAGCAACCATCCTTGCCCTGGCAGGTGCCCAACCGGATCCTGCATTCCCGCTGGACGGGATGGATATCATGCCCATAATAAAAGATGGGGCTGGCCAGAAAGAAAGGACATTTTATTGGAGAGTATTTCAGCGCCAGCAGCAAAAAGCGATCCGCCAGGGTGAGTGGAAATATCTGGGTACGGCAGATGGTGAATTTCTTTTCAATATTGAGGCCGATCCCTTTGAAACCAATGACCTGAAACAAATTCATCCTGCAAAATTTGAAGAACTGAAACGAAAATATTCCGCCTGGGAGACTACAATGCTTAAGCCCGTGCCGCTACCGAGATGAGCGCCCTTCTTAATGGTAAATAGTCTTATGTAATGAAAAAGATCCTGTCTATACTGGTTCTTATATTTCTTGTCTGCCAAATGATAGTTGGCCAGGATATAAGAACATTGAATCCGGTATTTACGGAACAGACAGCCACGCTGATCAATGGGGTGGAAGGAGAGTGGTACTTCAAAACGTTCGACACCCGTATGAGGATCAAAAAAGCAGGTGAGAATTTCTATCATCTCGATTACGGCAGCGATAAAAATCCATCCGTTTTTGAAGCTGTGTTTTCAACTTGTGATAAAGGGCTTATTCTTGACCTTGCTCCCTTTTTGCCAGATACACTGGGAGATGATTTTTTCCGGGAGTCGTTTCAACGGACTCATAATCTGTTCAAAGTTGAACTCAAAGGCAGCAGACTTATCCTGTCAGGATTGAACTATAGTTGGTTTTACCAGAAATTAACCAAAGACAAATTAGATATTCCCTACCAGGATCTGGATAAAAGCATCATGCTGGAGATGGGTACGGGTGAACTGGCTGCATTCCTGAATGCACACTGGGAAGACGAAGGGATATTTTCAAAACCCGATTCGCTTGAACTGATTTCTGCTATTGGCACTAAATATAAAGATCACCGTGATAGTAAGACTTCATTGGTCAATGATATCGATTTTGCACAACCTTGTTTACCATCCTTTCCATTCAAAGAAGGATGGTTGGGAGCAGATGGTGATGTGACAGTGACACTGAATGACAGTACCACCCTGTTCATATTCAGTGATACCTATATAGGGAGCCAGAGCATGGTAAAGCGCGGGCCAGGAATGGGCATGGTATCCAGCACGCTTGGCGTTGAAACCTGCAAGAGCAGTGGGGAAACTGAGATTCATTATTTCTGGAGAGATATGTATACTGATCACCCGAAACCGGTTTTCAGTTCAAATACCAGCCGATATGCCTACTGGGTGAAAGATGCGCTGAGATATAATGGGGAACTGTATGTGTTGTTGGATAAAGTGGGCAAGAAGAAAGGAGCGGCTCCGGACGATATTTTTGGATTCACCCTCCTGGGCTACTCGCTGGCCAGAGTGCTCAATCCCATGGATCATCCTGATCAATGGGAAGTGGACCTGATCCCATTGCAGGGTTACAATTATCCTGAACGGTCTTTATATTCTGCTGTGATCAAAGATGGATATCTCTACCTGTTCGGAAGCCGGAAAGATAAGCAGGAGTTTTTGATCAGGAAGCCCATGGACCTTATCAAAAATTTCTTTGCTCCTTTTGAATATTTTTCCAGTGACGGAGCATGGAAAACCGGTTTCAAGGATGATGATGTAAAGATCCTGTTCGATGGCTTCCGGAGCACCACGGTGAAATATCATCCAGATATAAAAAAATGGATCATGCTGATCGATCTTGCATTTATGACCAGTAAGATAAAAATGAGAATGGCAAATGAGTTGACCGGCCCCTGGTCTGATGAAAAGACCATCTATGAAGTGCCAGAACTGATGCCCGGGAATCCGTTATTCCTGAAGAATAATTTTGGGTATCTGCCGAGGGAATGTGTACAGAACTACGACCGAAAAACTAAAACCATGTTGATCAGCTACGATATCAACAGTGGCAATTTTGATGATATACTGAAATATCCTGCGATATATACACCAAGATTGGTGAAGGTTCCGCTGACAAAAGAATTGCTTCGGGCAAAATGATCATTTGTGAACTCCGGCAACAACGCCTTTAGCCACGTTATCGTATAATTTTTCGTACTGGGGAACGATGTTATGGATATCGAATTTGAGCGCCTGGTCCTTTGCTGCTTTTTTGAATTGCTGCAGGCGGTCATTGTCTTTTAAAATATCAAAGGCATAATTACTCATGGCAGTTGTATCGCCTACATTGGCCATGTAGCCGCAGACTCCCTGTTCAATTACTTCGGGTAAACCACCGGCGTTGGAAGAAACTACAGCTGCGCCTGCTGCCATGGCTTCCAGGGCGGCCAATCCAAAACTCTCGTATTCTGAAGGAAGCAGGAAAAGGTCGGTGACGGCAAAGATCTCTTCCATATCGTTCTGCTTACCCACAAACCTGACCTCATCGCAGATCTTGAGTTCCCTCGCCAGTTCTTCTGCCATGGGGCGCTCCGGGCCATCACCAACCAGTAACAGTTTTGAAGGAATTTTCTCGTTCACTTTATGAAATACATGGATCACGTCTTGCACCCTTTTGATCTTCCGGAAATTGGAGGCATGCATGAGAATACGTTCACCATTTGGTGCGATCACTTTCCGGAATGCGTCAATGGGCTTGCGGTCAAACCTGGCTACATCCACAAAATTGTAGATCACTTCAATTTCTTTCTCAATATGAAATGTAGAATAAGTTTCTTCCCTGAGGTTATTGGATACAGCAGTTATGGCATCGCTTTGGTTGATAGAAAAGGCCACTACAGGTGCGTAGGTTTTATCCCTGCCCACCAGGGTGATATCGGTTCCGTGAAGTGTTGTAATGAAGGGGATATTCTTGCCTTCTTCTTCCAGGATCTTCTTGGCCATATAAGCCGCTGCAGCGTGAGGGATGGCATAATGCACATGGAGCAGGTCCAGGTGATTATTCCTGATCACATCTACCATGGTACTGGCAAGTGCGGTCTCGTAAGGGGGATAGTCGAACAAAGGATAGGTTGGCACCCTTACTTCGTGGTAAAAAATATTGGCGCTGAATCCGGTGAGTCGCACCGGCTGTTGATAGGTGATGAAATGAACATTATGGCCTTTATCGGCCAGGGCTTTTCCCAGTTCAGTGGCCAATACACCGCTACCGCCAAAAGTTGGATAACAAACAATCCCGATATTCATGATACGAAGATACAGATTAGTGGATAAGGTAGAATGTTCCGGCCGGGAGGAGAAAAACGAGTCATTTTATAGTCCGAAAACTTAATTTTCACGATCATTCAGTATTTTTCAGCCATAATTGTTTCGTATGGGAAAATTCATCACCTGGGTTTTGCTCCTCCTGATCATTGCTTTAGGGGCATTTATTTACTGGAAGTATTATTTTGTATTCGGGGAGGGGGCTAAAGCGGGAGAGCTGAATTTCCTGGTGAAAAAAGGGTATGTATTCAAAACCTGGGAGGGGAAACTGGTGCAGTCCGGCCTTCGTTCCAAAACTCCTAATACGATCCAGTCTTACGAGTTTGATTTTTCCGTGGCCAACGAAGAAATAGCAAACAAGCTGATGTCCAATGAAGGAAAGATCATCAACCTTCATTACAAGGAATATAATGGATCTTTACCCTGGCGCGGACACAGCAATTATGTGGTAGACAGCGTGATCTCTATTTCTGATTATAAGTAAATTCAGCACATGAAAAGATTAGTAGCAGCAGTCCTTGCAGGGCTGTTATCCCCATTATTTATTAAAGCCCAGGAAGATTCTGTCATGATCCGCCAGATCGTTGAAGACGTGCTGATCAGGGGTAAGGCCTATGAGAATTTAAGATTCATCTGTAAAAAGATAGGCCCAAGGCTGTCTGGCTCACCCCAGGGTGCGATGGCGGTAAAAGAAACTGCCCGTATGATGCGGGAAATGGGTGCTGATACGGTTTACCTCCAGGAATGTATGGTCCCTAAATGGGTGAGGAAGGGCCGGGACACTGCCAGCCTGATCATGGCTAACGGCAAAGGACAACCGCTGAAGATCACAGCATTGGGTAATTCTGAAGGTACTTCGGCCAAAGGACTGAAGGCCACGGTGATAGAAGTGAAAGATTTTGATGAACTGGAGAGGATGAAAGACCAGGTGAAGGGGAAGATCGTTTTTTACAATTATCCCATGAATCCGCGCTATATCAAAACCTTCCTGGCCTATAGTGATGCAGGAAAATACAGGGGCGGCGGGGCTTCACGTGCGGCAAAATATGGCGCAGTTGGAGTAATAATAAGGTCATTGGCTTCCAATCCGGATGATTTCCCGCACACTGGTGCCATGAGATATGACACGGCCTATGCGAAGATCCCAGCGGTAGCGATCAGCACCAATGATGCTGATGTATTGAGCTCCGCAATAAAGAAGAGAATGGTATCGCAGGTTTATATCAAGGCAGAATGTGGCATGCAGCCTGATGTGCTTTCGCACAATGTGATCGGGGAGATCAGGGGCTCAGAGTTTCCTGATGAAGTGATCACGGTTGGCGGACATATAGACAGTTGGGACCTGGCTGAAGGAGCCAATGATGATGGTTCTGGTTGCGTACAGAGCATGGAAGTGATCAGGGTGTTCAAGGACCTTGGCATCAGGCCAAAACGCACCATCCGTGCGGTGATGTTCCAGAATGAAGAGAATGGATTGCGTGGAGGAACCAAATATGCAGAACTGGCAGCACAGGATAAGAAAAAATATATACTGGCCATGGAGTCGGATGAAGGGGGCTTCGTTCCCAGGGGTATAGGTGTTAGCAGCCCTGACTCGGCTAAGACTGCCAGGATGAAAGCCTGGTCGCCTTTGTTCCGCCCTTATGGTGTGGAAGAGATCAGTAACGGCGGTGGTGGTGCCGATATCGGGCCATTGAGTAAGTTAGGTACCATCATGTCCAGCATAACTCCGGATTCACAGCGTTATTTTGATATTCATCATTCTGCTTTGGACGTATTTGAAAATGTAAGCCGCAGGGAATTGCACCTCGGCGCGGGCGTAATGGCGGCGTTTTTATACATGGTTGATAAATACGGAAACTGATGTTAAGATAGTAAGATAGAAAGATAGAAAGAGAGGGAGAATTCTCATGCAATCTGCAATAAGAATTCTCCCTCTCTTTCTATCTCGCTCTCTTACTATCTAATTACGGTTATTTGCCGAGAAGAAATATGGCAGTTTTTTTGTGTAATTCCGGGATGTTTTTTTTCCAGTCTCCCAATGTTCTGGTGACGATGGATTCATCTTTGCCGGTAATATTAACGGCTATGCATAAACGAAGATCCTGTTGAAGGTTTTTCAGAATTGATTCCAGCATCTGGTTATTCCGGTAGGGTGTTTCAATGAACAGATGGGTGGTTCCTTTTCTCCTGGTTTCTGCTTCCAGTTCTTTCAGCGCTTTGACGCGGAGCATGCTGTCAATGGGCAGGTAACCATGGAAGCTGAATTGCTGGCCATTCATTCCGCTGGCCATCAGGGCAAGCAGGATCGAACTGGGTCCTACCAGCGGCACCACCTGCAGCTTCAGTTCCTGGGCAAGGGCCACCAGGTCCTGGCCGGGATCTGCAACGCCCGGACAACCTGCTTCACTGATGATACCAATTGTTTTTCCGGCCTTCGCATTTTGCCCGAAAATATGAGGAGAGTTATTATCCTGGATCACATACCATTTGTAATTGTCGATCACCATTTCTTTCCAGATCTTTTTCAGGAACCTCCTGGCCGATCTTTCATTTTCAACAAAGAATACTTCGCATTGCTTAACGGCCTCAAGGATCTGGGGTGAAAGCGTGTGAAGGGCGTCTTCCGCGATGGGGCAGGGGATCAGGTAAACCTTGGTACTCATCAGGAAGAAACTGTGTTGGTGGGTATATACTTTTTCTGATCCAGTATGCTGATGGTAGCTGCGATCACAGCATAGGCAGGGGCAAAAACCCAGCCCACAAAAATGAATCCATGCATCAGGTAGAATACCATTCCATTGCCGATGGCAAGGCCTTTATGCCTTCCTGTAAACTCTATACTTTGTTGCATATTGAGTTTATTTCTTTCAAAGCTGTAGTCCAGCATGGAGAAACCATAATAATAGCATTCCACAAACATGGCCAGGATGGGTGTGGCCCAACCGATCAAAGGAATGAATGAAAGGATCAGGATGGAAACGGTATATACGGTTTGCCATAAACTGTTTCTCAAAGCCATTTTAACCCCTCTGAACGCATCTTTTAAAAGTTGTTTCAGGTTGAAAGGGTAGTCTTTCCCTTCAATGATAGCTTCAGTTTTTTCACTTAGGTAGGCAAAGATGGGAGAACCCAGGATCAGCCATATATATTTAAAAAGAGAGAAATAAAAGAACATGAGGACGATCCACAGAATGATGCCGGCTACAGTGAAAAGGAATCCCAGGAATGAATTCTGGAGCTTTTGAATCCATTCCCTCATACCCATGGCATTGGTCAGATATTCAATGACGCCTGTAGCTGTTTTGCCAAAAAAATACATGCTCACCCCAAACAGCAGGGCATAGATGATACCGGGAATGATGATCCATCGCCATAAATTGTGCTGACGTATGAATTGATGGGCCTTCCCGTAGGATTGTATGGCTATGACGATTTCTTTAAGCAAGCATTATCGTATTTTACTTCCGCATTTCAAACATAGTGAATTTGCCGCTCAAATACAGTAAACTTGAACCGTCCTTTTATCTCGGTGA
>DATGXN010000022.1:0-8313 GCA_035298945.1 Chitinophagaceae bacterium
AAAAAGTTTTTGCATATCCGATGAACTATGGTAGCTTATCTTTTCGGATTCCAGGTATTTTTCGATCCCGGGACATTTGTTTCCAAACATGTTGCTTATGTTCTTTTTGTTGGCTAGCCGGTAATTATCGAATCTATCACCCAAATAGAAGTTTTTGGTCATGGCAAAAGTAAGGACCTGATTCGCTTCCAGCCTCTTGGGCATATTGGCGGCGGTCACCATATAAGCATCGACGGAATTGCCCGAGATCTCCTGGCCGTATGCACCAATCTTTTCTATGTCCACCATGGTCAGGAATTTCACCTCGGCCAAACGTACTTTGCCCGATGAAGCTATTTGTCTTATCCATTCATTCTCCCTAAAATAAAAAGTGTCATTTTCAATCACCACATGGCGAATATCTTCGCCTTTATCCAATGCAAGTGTATCTTCACCGTTGATAAATAGAAGCTCCCGGTAGAGGAAATTGTAATTCATTTTTGACGATCCTAAACTCCCACTACGGAATAAAACCAAACCCATTTTGAATTCGGGATACAAAAACCTGATTTCATTATTAAGCACTTCTTCTAAAGCTTGCCCGGGGTTGACCTTGTAATACGGGCTGGTGTTCTGGCTGAAGCTATGGTTAAAGGCGAGGAGTGCTATATATGATAAAATGAATTTTCTCACAGAATGAGTTGCCTTTTAAAGTTAAAAAAAATATTCATTATTCTGGCAGATCGACGAACAACAAATATCTACGTCGAAACAGAACTAGTTTAAACTTGCGAGTCAGCAACAAGTATTTTAAGGGACATTTCCTGACTCTATTTGATGTGGGTAACTATATAATCAAAGACCTTCTGCATATTCGAAAAACGATGGTAATTGATCTTTTCTGAATCCAGGAATTTGTCGAATCCTGCACATTTGTTTCCAAACATGTTGACAATGTTCTTTTTGTTAGCCAGTTTGTAATTATCGAATTTGTCACTGAAATAGTAATTCTGGTTTATGGCAAACGTGAGGATCTGGTTGGCTAAAGTCAAAATTAGAGAGCCAGAGAAACAGACACATGGAACATCTTTCCAAATTCTGGCTCTCTGACTCTCTGACTATCTGACTCTATAATTAAAAGGTCGTCTGTTTGGTCCAAAATATAGGACATAATCAGGAATACATTTATTAGTGAAATTTCTAATTTTATCGCGAAGCATCTTTCATAATATGCTTTTTCATTTCGGAGAGATCTTTCACCTTTAATATATCCCACGATCATGAAGTTTATGTTATTGCTGATGTCAGCTGCCGTATTGATTTGCAGTTGCTCCCAGGTTAATGAGAAAAAAAATGCCGATCTGCCGCCAGAAAAGAAAAGTGACAAACCGAAGGTTACTCCTGAAAATTTTATCCGGGCGGAGACTGATAAAATGTTCTTTGCCGTTGTCTCTCCTCCTAATGAAGGGATCAATAAGTTCTATCATTTCAGAACGCCAACACCGCTTGACCTGCAGCGCGTGGTCAGGATGAACAAGGATGTGCTTTATTCTTCGGCACTTGTAGATACAAAAAATGGCGCGAAAGTGATCTTCCCAAAAATGCCGGATAAACGCTATGCATCCATTCTGATCATAGACAATGATCACTATTGTTCTAAGGTGATCTATGAGCCGGGTGAATATGACATTCCCGCCGATACCCGGTATATGTTCATGGCTGTACGCATTCAACTCTTCAATCCAAAAGATTCGCTGGAACTGGCTAAGGTGAACAAGATCCAAAATGAATTCAAGATCATTGCCAACAGTGCGGAACCTTTTCCTGAACCCCAATGGGATCCTGTATCACTTGACTCCCTGCATAAAGTGTATGAAGGAGAATATTCCACTTATGAAAAAATACCTGCAGACTGGATGGGGCCCAAGGGATCTGTCAATGAAAAAAACCGGCACCTGGCCTGTGCAGGTGCATGGGGTTTATTCCCGAACCAAGACGCAGTATACATCAATTATAATGGAGGTAATCTGCCCGGCAACGCCTGTTACGAAGCCACCTATAAAGTCCCGGCTGTTGGAGCATTCTGGTCTATTACCGTATATGGGAAAGACGGCTTCATGAAAAGCGAGAACTGCATCATCAATATGTCTAATGTCAAGTACAATAAAGACGGAACTTTTACAGTACACTATGGCCCGGCTGGAACCTGTCCTACCAATGCAAAAAACAGGTTAGACATCACAGATGGCTGGAACCTACTCATGCGTTGCTATCTGCCGAAACAAGAAGTATTGTCGGGCGCATACAAACTGCCCGACGTAAAGAAGCTTTAGTTATTAAGCAGGTTCTGGTTAGCTATCACACAAAAAAAATCTTAAGAAATGAACAGAAAAAAAGTTCTGATCATATCCGCATTCATTTTAGCTCTCTGGACCGGGTGCGGTCCAAATGAAAAGACTAAACAGGCCGATGAAACTAAGCCCTTATCAACAGAGGAGATCAGGAGGATCACCAGGGATGCTTATACATACGCCTTCCCGATCATTGACAACCTGCGGGTGCAATATTCCTATTTTGTTGATCGCAATGATCCGGAATATAAGGCGCCTTATAATGTACTGTTCAATATTCCCAGGGTGTTTACGCCTAAAGATCGCATCATTCAAACACCCAACTCCGATACTCCTTATTCATGGGCCGGACTGGACCTGAAGACAGAGCCCGTGATATTCATCATCCCCAAAATAGAAGCATCCCGTTACTGGAGTTTACAATTGATCGATCTGTACACCCATAATTTCGATTACCTGGGTAGCAGAACGACTGGAAACGATGGTGGAGTTTTCATGGTAGCAGGACCGAACTGGAAAGGCGAAACACCAAAGGGCGTATCTAAAGTAATCAGGTGTGAAACCGAGATCGCCATGGCGCTGATCAGAACCCAACTGTTTAATCCGAAAGACCTCGACAATGTCAAGAAAGTACAATCGGGTTATAAATTGCTTACCCTGTCTTCATTCCTGGGTAAAGAACAGGTTCAAACAGCCCAGTTGACTGAATTTCCCAAACCATTAAGTCCGGAACAACAAAGAACATCATTAGCGATGTTTGACCACCTGAATTTTGCACTTACTTTATGCCCTACCCATTCATCGGAGACCCAATTGCTGGAAGAATTCAAGAAGATTGGAATTGACCGGGGCAAAAAATTTGACACTACACAATTGGCTACCGAAACATTAAGCGCGATGAGAATGGGCATTGCAGATGCATGGAGAGGGCATGACAGCATCATTCAATTGCTGAATCAGGGTAAATTATCTTCCAGCGATGGTTTTGGAACGCGCGAATTCCTGAACAATAATTACCTACTCAGGATGGCCTCTGCAGCCGGAGGCATCTATGGAAATAGTAAGGAAGAAGCCATGTATCCGGTTTATTATGTTGACAACCAAGGACAAGCCTTGGACGGGCAAAATAGTTACCAGTTGACATTCGCCCCGGGCCAACTACCTCCGGTCAATGCTTTCTGGTCCCTGACCATGTATGATTCCTCGAATCTCCTGGTTGAAAATCCAATCAACCGCTATTTGCTGAACTCCACCATGCTCAATCAATTAAAAAAAGACAAGAACGGTGCGATCACTTTATATATCCAGCATCAAAGTCCCGGAAAGAATCTTGAATCTAATTGGCTTCCGGCACCGGGTGGTTCGTTTCGCATGATCATGCGTTTATACTGGCCAAAACCCGAAGCACTGAATGGGCAGTGGAAGCAACCGAAAGTATTACGAAAAATATGAGATCATTGTAGATAGGGAGATAGGGAGATAGAAAGATAGAGAGCCTCTTGATGCAAGTTGCAACCAAGAGGCTCTCTATCTTTCTATCTCCCTATCGCTCTATCTCTATTTCGTTTTAATGCGCAGCGTAGTAACGTACTCAGACGGCAGCTTAAGCGGCATCTTAACAATCAGCTTATCGCCTTCCTCTCTCCAGATACATGGCTGTTTCCAGCCCAGTACGTGGATCTTGGAGCCCTTGGCAGGTTTAACCGATGTGAGCGTAACTTCTCCTCCACTCTGTGCATGTACAAATGCATAAGTAGTGGTGCCATCTTTACTTACCGTGAATTTGGCATCGCCTTCTTTGTATTGCTTACGACTATTTGTTCCGTAAATACCTTCTTTGTTAACAGCAAGCCATTTGCCCATCTCTTTCAAACGCTCAACACTTGGAGCCGGGATCAACCCTTCTGCAGTAGGCCCAACATTTAAAAGATAGTTTCCGCCTTTTGCTGCAATGTCTACCAGGTTATCGATCAACACCTGCGCTGATTTCCAGTTATGGTCGTTCTTCTTGAAACCCCAGGTATCGTTCATCGTCATGCAACTCTCCCAGTCCTGGTCTGAAGTGCCTTCCAGGATCTCCTGCTCGGGCGTTCCAAAATCACCAGCCGCATCCTGGGTTTTACTCATCCCCTGCATGCCCGAACGACCCTTGCCTACCCTGTTGTTGATGATCAGGTCAGGCTTGAGATTGCGCAAATAATTATAGAGGTCTTTCCCCTGGTCTTCCGTCCACTCCGGGATCCACTCACCATCAAACCACAGAACGGCTGGATCATATTTGGTGATCAGTTCTTTAAGTTGCGGCTTCAAATAAGTCTCCCTGTATTTTGCCCAATCAGGATTTGCAGTATGCTGGTGCGTGTAGTCTTTCTTACTCTCCGCATCCGGCTGATGCCAGTCCATGATCGAATGATAGAAACACATTTTCACACCTGCAGCCTTACAGGCATCTGACAGTTCTTTCAAAATATCACGCTTGAACGGTGATGCATCCATGATATCGTAATTCGTCACTTTGCTGTCCCACAAACAAAAACCATCATGGTGCTTGGAAGTGATTACGATGTATTTGATACCGGCTTGTTTGGCGGTGTTGACCCATTCCGTAGCATTAAAAGATGTGGGATTGAACTGCTTTACATATTGCTCATATTCTGGAATGGGGATATTGGCGGAATGCATGATCCACTCACCTATGCCCTTCACTTCCTTCCCCTGGTATTCCCCGGCAGGTACGGCATAAGCACCCCAATGGATAAACATCCCAAACGTGGCATCACGCCACCACTGCATGCGTGCATCTTTTTCCTGCGTTGTTTCTTTCAGGTAATTTTTCTGTGCAAAAACTGATGCGGTACTGCAGAATAACAAAAAAGCGATCAGATATCTCATGGATTTATTTTAAAGTTTATGCTTTCTTAAATACGCTAATCTCACTGATGGCGGGCGGTACAGCCGATTTTGTAACTCGCACCCGCAGTTTGTTGGTTTTCACTATCGGGAATTGCAGAATACGAGCTGATCCCACACTGGTGGCCTTTGCGATTTCTTTCCATGCTCCATCTACCCAGGCTTCAGCCACAAACTCATCTACGCGTTGCCCCAGCTTGATGTTCTCACGCACACGCAGGATGTCGAACTCCCGGGCTTCTTTCCACTCCATTACAAACTCGTTACCCGTTGCATATGTATAGCGATTATTATCCGTTAGCGCTTTTGCAGCGCCAGTTGACTGCTTCGCAAAGTCAGTGGCAAAAGTCTTATTCAACAACTCGCCAAATGCTTTCAGTGAAGCCACATCGTTCTCATGCAACAAACCTCTTGTATCTGGCGCAACGCCAAGGTCCAGGCAGCCACCACGACCTACCGACTTCAAATAGAGTTCAAATAATTTTTCTGGAGTCTTGACCTTGCTGTCCTGATCCTTATGATAAAACCATCCCGGCCTCAGGGGCACATCACATTCAGGCGCTGTCCACTGTACGCCATTCCTATCTCCAGTGCCGAGGTTAAAATGTTTGATACTGCCTGGTCCGGCCTTGGTACTGCCATCTTCGGGAACAGGTGTGAATGTGGCCCAGCAGGTTTCTGCTGCAAACCCCTCTTCATTGCCCACCCAGCGTGCGTCAGGACCAATATCAGAAAAAATATTGGCCATGGGTTGCATCTTACGCGTCATCGCCCAGGTAGTGTCCCAGCCATAGTACGTGGTTCTGTCGATCTTACGCGCTTCGCGCGCACCACCATAATATCCATCACCCCCATTGGCACCATCGTGCCAACTCATGAACAGCTTACCGTAATTCGTATACAATTCGCGAAGTTGCTCGCGGTATTTTTTTACATATTCGTAACTGCCGTAAGCAGGATTGTTCCTGTCCCAGGGCGAGCAATACACACCAAATTCAAGTCCTGCTTTTCTGCAGGCCTGTTCAAATTCTTTCACCATATCACCCTTGCCATTTCTGAAAGGGCTTTTGCTGATATTGTAATCTGTTGTTTTTGTTGGCCATAAGGCAAAACCATCGTGGTGCTTGGCCACCAGGATCAGGCCTTTGAATCCTCCGGCTTTCACGGCATTCACGATCTGGTTGGCATCGAACGCCGTGGGATTAAAACTAGCAGGTGAAGCATCGCCATATCCCCACTCCTTGTTCTCAAATGTTGTAGGAGTAAAATGAACCAGCACATACATGTCCATTTCATGCCACTTGATCTGCCGTTCAGCAGGCAGTACACCGTAGGGTTCTAATTTCGTCTGTGCATCAGCGTTAGCAAGTGCGAATAACAAAGCAAGACCAAAGAAAATCTTCATAATGAAACTGTATTTTGAAGGGTACCGATATGATCGATGGAGATAGCTACTATATCCCCGGGCTTAAGTGTAAAACTATCCGGGGGAACAATGCCCGTGCCCGTCATCAGGTAGCAGCCATGCGGAAAAACCAGGTCACGGGTAAGCCAGGCCACCAGTTCAACCTGGGATCTTTTCATATTGCTGATGGGAATCGAGTTTTCAAACAGTACCGCATCTGACCTGCTGATAGAGATATGGATATGGGTGGATGCAGGAAGGGGTTGGTCGGGCACATATAAACAGGGACCCAGGGCCGCACTTTTCTCATAAGATTTTGCCTGGGGCAGATAGAGCGGATTCTCACCTTCGATACTGCGTGAACTTACATCGTTACCTATCGTATATCCTTCAATAGTTCCAGCTGAAGAAATAAACAAGGTCAGCTCCGGTTCAGGTACATTCCAGGAAGAGTCTTTACGGATCCTGATCAGGCCCTCATGTCCTGACACCCGGTAAGGCTGGGCCTTGAAAAAAAGTTCGGGCCTGTCGGCTGCATAAACCTTATCATAAAAATCACCTCCGCCGGCATCTTTGGATTCCTCCATTCTCGCCACCTTGCTTCTCAGGTAAGTCACACCAGCGGCCCAGACTTCCTGTCCATGGATGGGTGGATCGAAGACCAGGTCTGGAATAAAATCCACCTGGTGCCAGTGCGGGATCTGGTGCAGCAGATAATCGTGCAAGTTCACACGGTTCACCAATTCATCCCAATGGGCTTTATGGGTGAACACTTTATCCTGGAATTCTAGCCAGCAGTGGTCGTCTTTTTTATACAGGTGCATTGTTGGAAATTACTCAAAAAATCCAATTTCCCAGTTTTGTTGTGCGGGCAGGAATGCACTATATTTCAGCTTTGTTTCCAACCCAGTTACTGCTTATGTTATCACTTTCAGGAAAATCAGCCATAGTCACCGGCGGGGCCAGCGGAATCGGGCTCGCGATAGTACAGCTTTTCCACGCCCAGGGCGCCACGGTGCACATTCTCGAACTCAACGAAGAACAGGCAAAAGCGGAAGCATCCGCATTGGGCGCCAGGGCATACGCTTATGGCGTAAACGTGACCGATCAGGCCCAGGTGAAAAATATTGTGGAATCGATTGCGCAAATGGGACCGATCGACATTCTTGTAAATAATGCAGGCATTGGTCATGTAGGTACCGCAGAGACAACACTTGAAGCCGATTTCGACAGGGTAATGAACGTGAACGTGAAAGGAACCTATAACTGCATCCATGCTACCATTCCTTTTATGCTGAAACAGGGAAACGGTGTGGTGTTGAACATGTGTTCTGTAGTGGGCAGCGTGGGTATCCCGGATCGCTTCGCCTACAGCACATCAAAAGGTGCAATTCTCTCCATGACCATGAGTGTGGCCAAGGACTATGTGAAAAAAGGGATCCGTTGCAATTGTATTTCGCCAGGCCGGGTGCACACGCCTTTTGTAGATGGTTATCTTCAGAAAAACTATCCCGGTAAAGAAAAAGAGATGTACGATAAACTGGCGGCTACACAACCGATCGGCCGCATGGCTACGCCACAGGAAGTGGCCAACCTGGCTTTGTTCCTATGTAGTGAAGAGGGATCGTTCATCACGGGAAGCGACTACCCTATCGATGGTGGATTTAT
>DATGXN010000023.1:0-9996 GCA_035298945.1 Chitinophagaceae bacterium
TGGTACAATGAGATCAGGATCAGCGCGACAGCAAAAAATCTTATCAAACCTTTCAGTTGCATATGTCGGTATTTACTAATCTGCCCGGGTTTTTGGGCAGGCCGGCAAAGATAGTGTTTTTAAACATCAATCATAGGGGAAAAGGGGCGGGAAACAAGGGTTTTATTTATTTTTGGATATGCTTAAAAATCGGGTACTCTTCCTGTTCATTTTAGCCCTGTTCACGCTCTCCTGTTCCACATCTAAACGTATGAAATACAATGTCACCCCCAGCGGGGAGGTCAAATCTGAAACCCGGACCGAAGAATACCTTGAGCAACTGCTTTCAGACGATAAAATGCTGAAGCCCTTCCTGGCCCAGAAAGACTCCCTGATGATCCAGGTGATCTATACCCAGATCGACAGGGACAAGAACAATAAGCCGGTTTTCAGGGATTATTATTTCAATGTCAACCCGGCCCGGTATTTCTACCCGGCCTCCACTGTAAAAATGCCCACAGCCATGCTGGCATTGGAAAAACTGAACAAGGCCCAACTGCCGGGCCTGGATGCATCAACCACCATGGTGACCGGCAAGGGGTACGGCCGGCAAACCGAAGTGCTGGTGGACCCCAGTTCCCCGGATGGCCGGCCCACGATCGGGCAGTATGTGAAGAAAGTTTTCCTGGTGAGCGACAACGATGCCCAGAACCGGATGTACGAATTCCTCGGTCAGAAGTACCTTAACGAAACCCTCAGGTCAAAAGGTTATCCGGAAACGGAGATCATCCACCGGCTGCAGATCGCATTGCCGGAAGAAGAGAACAGGAGAACCAACCCCGTGAGTTTTTATGACAATAATGGGAAGAAGATATGGGCGCAGGATCTGGCATTCAATGAGACTCCATATTTCAAACGCCACGACTTTGTAGGCAAGGGATATATGATCAACGGGGTAGAGATTGAGGAGCCTATGGGTTTTTCAAACAAGAACAGGATCAGTTTGCCTACTCTGCATAATGTGTTGAAATCCATCATGTTCCCCAATTCTGTTAAAGCAGAAAATAAATTCCAGGTGTCAGATCAGGACCTGGCGATGGTGAGAAAATACATGTCTATGTGGCCGGGCGAATCTGATTTCCCCTCTTACAAAGGGCCTGATTATTATCCGGCTTATTGCAAATTCCTTTTATATGGCGCCGATAAAAATGCGAGCCTGCTGCCGGGGGTACGGATCTTCAACAAGGTGGGGGATGCATACGGCTTCCTCCTGGATATCGCCTATGTGGCGGATTTCGATAAAGGAATAGAGTTCATGTTGAGTGCCGTGATCTATTGCAACAAGGATGGGATCCTGAACGACGACAAATACGATTACGAAGAGGTAGGATTCCCGTTCATGAAATACCTGGGTGAAAGAATTTATGCACAAGAGTTGAAAAGGCCCCGGGAACACAAGCCTGACCTCTCTGAATTCAAATTCCAGTATTAGTCTTTGACCATTTTGAAGTACTTTCGCGCGTCGAATTTTGACTATTAACTTTAGAATTTTGACTTTAACATGAATCTTTCTTCCCGCTTACAGTTATTCAATGAACCTGAGACCCTGAAAATGGCCAAACTAGGCCGTGAACTTCGCAGCAAGGGTGTAGATGTGATCGACCTTAGTTTAGGAGAACCTGATTTTGATACGCCTACACATATCAAAGAAGCTGCAAAAAAAGCGATCGATGATAACTGGAGTCACTATCCTCCGGTAGCTGGTTATCCTGACCTGAGGGAAGCCGTATGTACAAAATTGAAACGCGACAATAACCTTGATTATAAAGCAGAGAATATTGTGGTATCCACTGGTGCCAAGCAGAGTCTTGCCAATGCAGTTTGGGCCGTGGTAAGTCCTGGTGACGAAGTAGTGATCCCAACTCCTTACTGGGTCACTTATTCCGAGATCGTGAAGCTGGGTGAAGGTGTACCTGTGCTGGTGAGAACCAAGATCGAGAATGGCTACAAGATCACACCCGCAGAACTGGAAGCAGCACTTACGCCTAAAACCAGGCTGTTCATGTTCTCTTCGCCCTGCAACCCCAGCGGATCTGTTTACACCAAAGATGAACTGGAAGCATTGGTAAAAGTGTTTGTGAAATGGCCTGAAGTATATATCATCTCTGACGAGATCTATGAGTATATCAATTTTGTAGGCAAGCATGAAAGCATTGCGCAATTTGGAGAAGTGAAAGACAGGGTGATCATCATTAACGGCCTGAGTAAAGGATATGCGATGACGGGCTACAGGCTAGGATATATTGCAGCTCCGGTCGATGTGGCAAAGGCCTGTGAGAAACTGCAGGGCCAGCTCACGAGTGGTGCCAATGCAGTAACACAGCGTGCAGCCATTACGGCACTCACCGGTGATATGAAGCCAACGCACGACATGAATGTAGAATTCGGCAAGCGCAGGGAGAAGATGCTTTCGCTGCTGGCGCAAATACCCAATATAGAGTGTGCCGCTCCGGATGGTGCTTTTTATGTATTCCCTGTGGTTAAAAAATATTTCGGAACCACTGATGGCCAGACACCGGTTAATGATGCAGATGATATGTGCATGTACCTGCTCAATACGGCGAATGTGTCCACTGTTACCGGCCGTGCATTTGGAGAACCTGACTGCATCCGGATCTCCTTTGCCAACAGCATGGAAAAGATCGAAGAAGCGATGAGGAGGATCTCTACGGCGCTGGCAAACCTCAAATGAGCAGTAAGCAGTGAGCAGATAGCAGTGAGCAGAAGAATTTAATTTTGATCAAGAATATTTTTAAGGTTGCCTAAATGGCAACCTTTTTTTTGCTCACTGCTCACTGCTCACTGCTTACTGCTAACTGCCTCAGCACTTCCATCACTTTATTCATGGTATCAGGGCCTGCAGACATGCTGCATAGATATTCGGCATGGGGAATGTTCTTCTCCTTGTCAAAGAAATAGGGCTTCACTATATAACCCATGGCATCCATGGACAGGCCAAGCACCATTTTTGGCCCCATCGTATTCATCAGTTTTTTCGTTTCCAGGCTCATTTGCGGTACGGTTTCTCCCGGGTGTGTGGCGAACATCGCGTTGCCGATGCTGAACAGGGCGATCTCGGTGGTAGCGCTGGTATCTATATTTCTTTTGATCACGCCTGCTTTGGCGAGTTGTATGAACCCTTCATTTTTAATGGGCATTTCAAATACGAGGTTATTGAATTTTATGGCCGATCCTTCTATAGTCCGGGCATTCTGTAATAATTGCAACGTTGCATTCCCCAGTTCCCTTCCACGGCGATAGGCCTGCTCAATGGTTTGGGGCTCTCCCTCTGGCTGAACCCAACCGCCGATGGAGCCCTGCAGAAAGATGTTCACGCCACCAATCGTTGCATCCATATGGCGGTAGAATCCGGCAGGGTAGTCCGCACTCACCACCTGGTGAACGGCGTCAAGAAAAGTTGGATGGCAGGCGAAATTGGTCAGTGTGGCCACGGATCTTCCCTGGCTGTCTTTGAACTGGATGGTGGTAAGTGAACGGTCAAGTTCCTCCGGCTCTGAAATATTCCTGACCCATTCTTCTCCGTAGGTGCCTGTATTAAAAGATGCTTTTACTTTTTTGCGGGTCTTCCAGGCCTTCACCACCTGGTCCACGGCCGTATTCACCAGGAATTTTATGTAGGAAGAATCCACGCCCGTGTGCATGAGGTCTGGTCCCCAGAGGCCAACCACATCAGGGCCTGCATGGGTATGCGTGGATGACATGACGATCTGGTTGTACATGAAACCCTTTAATCTTTTTTGAACGCCCGTTCTTATTTCCTGCAACTGAGGATAAAGTAATCCAATACAATCAAAACTCAGGATGGCCATACTGTGCTTGCCGTCATCGGCCACCAGCGCCTTAACATACAAACTGTCATGGATAGCCGTAAACTTCCTGTTCTTGGTATGTCCTGCAATGTATGAAGGGATAGGAGGGTTTATAGGAGCCTGCGATGCCCCGATTTTGAGGTCTTGTGCCGAGGCGGACAGGCTGAGCATTGTAAAGGCCAGGAAGAAGTATTTCATCCTATAAATTACAAAAAAGTTCAGATCGGTGAATGGCTGGATCAGGTTGACGGGATAAACAGAATACCTGCCCTTTTTACTTTTTAATTTCTACTTTTTAATTTGATCGCGAGTATTCCGCCAGTAAAATCGATCAGGAAATGTATGATCACCACAAACAAAAGTGACTTCGAAAAAATGAAGATCAGGGCGAATAACAGGGACAGCAGGAAGATCTTGGCGATGGCTTTATAGCCCTGGTAAAAATGGGCGATGCTGAAAAGTATGGCAGGGAAAACAGCGGCCATCCAGGGAAATCCCGGTTTCATGGGATCGATAAAATAATTCACGAGAAATCCGCGGTACATGATCTCTTCGCATACACCGGCCGCGATGCACATGAAAGTATATGCAGGTAATTCACGGTATCTCTCCGGCAGAAACGGCACACTGGATTCCCATTGTTCATGCGTTTTCTGCAGTTCGGCAGGAGAGAGCATGGAATAAAGAATATCACCAACATAGAGAATGATCAGCACGGCAGAGAGTATGCCCGCTGTCCATTCCGGTTCGGGCATCCTGAACCCCATCAGGCTGAAAGTCCTGTTATTCCAGAACCAGATCCCCATCACTACGCCGGCCATGATCCAGAGCACCATGCTGTTGGAAAGATAGAACCTGCGGCGTGTGCGTGCGTCGAAATGTATGCTCCCAAGTTTTTCACTGCCACGTATACCCGAAAAAAACGGGAGAGCCAGGCCTAGCAGCAGCACAAGGATATGATCTATATAGGTTGGCTGCATGTTCAGTTGAAAAAAGAAGGCGTTGGGGAAAGCGAAAGCAGTTTGGCGTGGATCTCAAGAACCTGTGGGATCAACAGTTGCTTTTCATCGTTATGGACAATGAAATCGCATAATTTCATTTTGATACGGTCCTCTATCTGGTTGTTCATTCTTTGCCGCACTTCTTCTTCGGTGATATGATCTCTTGCCATCACTCTTTTTATCCGCAGTGGCACCGGCGCAAATACACCGATCACATAATCTAGGTCACGGTGGGAGCCACTTTCAAAGATGAGCGCAGCTTCTTTGATGCCATAAGGCGAAGTTTGTGCCATCAGCCATTTTTCAGCATCCTTGATGGTGGCGGGATGAACCAGTGAGTTCAGCAGTTCCAGTTTTTCAGGAGAGGAAAAAACGATGGAGGAAATATATTTCCTGTTCAGTTCATCATTTACATAAGCCTCTTCCCCAAAATGGGATATGATCTGTTTTTTGAGAACAGGATCAGACTTGTACAGATTTTTTGCAGCCTCATCGGCATAATAGACAGGGATGCCCAGAACTTCAAATATCCTGGCTACCATGGATTTTCCTGAGCCGATTCCGCCGGTTAAGCCAACTCTGACAGGCATGTTTAAAATAAGATCCCGGCCGGAGCCGGGATGAATGATGTAAACTTATTTGGCTGGTGCCGCGTTCTGCTGAGCGCTCCATTCCATACTGATCGCAGATTTTTCGATCTTCAGGTAACTACCGGGGCTTACTTCCATCTGGATGGTTCCGTCTTCATTTACTTTGGAAACTGAACCGTGTATACCTGCAATGGTAACGATCTTATCACCTTTCTGAAGTTTCTCCTGGAAGTCCTTTGCTTTTTTTGCTTTCTGTGCCTGGGGCCTGATCATGAAGAAATAGAACACCAGGATCATACCACCAAGAAGCAGCAACTGCATCATTCCGGCATTAGGAGAGGCTTGTAATAACTGTAACATACTCGTATTGATTAAAAGATAATTATTTCTTTGCCGGCACCACTTCTACTTCAAAAGCAAGTGGGTGCATCGGTTTTTCTGTATTGGCATAAACCGTCAGAGATTTGTGATTGGTACCTACACGGTTCTTGCTGTCGAACACCGCCTTGATCACGCCTTCTTTTCCGGGAGCGATCAATTCACCAGGTTTCTCGGCCACGGTACAACCGCAGGATACACCAATATTACTGATCACAAGCGGGTTAGGGCCGGAGTTTATAAAACGGAAATCGATCTGAACTTTTTCACCCTCATTGATCTTCCCAACTGATTTTGCGGTATCAAGCCACTGGATCGTTGTCAGACCCTGCGAATGGGGAACGGCCTCATCGGAAGATTTTTTCTCTTCCTGATTGCAGGCGAAAACCAGGACCAATACCATTATGGATAGGATCGTTCTCATGGCGTCAAAACTACTGTTTTTTGTAATCTACTTTTCTGAGTTTGTCGGCCTGCGTAAGTTCTTTATGGATGTTGTCCAGGATCCCGTTCACGAAATGGCCGCTTTGCGGGGTACTGTAGTCTTTGGCCAGATCGATATATTCGTTCAGGGTCACTTTGGCAGGAATGGTTTCGAAATAAAGGAATTCACAGGTGCCCATTCTCATCAGGATCATGTCCAGCATAGCGATCCTTTCGGCATCCCAGTTCTTCAATTTGGGAACGATGAGCTCCATGCAATAATCCTTCTTATCCATGGCGGTTGTGACCAGCTTCCGGGCGAAATCCAGCTTCTCCTTGCTCACCAGTTCCAGGAAATGGTAGGTGCCCGGTTTCTGCAGGAAGTTCAACATCATCAGGTTCATCATTTCCGCATCGTCGTCCCAGGAAATGAATAATTCTTCTATATGTGAGATGAAATTGTCGTCTGGAAGCATCAGGGCTGAAAAGATGAATTCCAGGATCTTTTTTTCATCTTTTTTCTCCCTGGAGGGGATCGTAATATATGTTCTGTATTCTGGCGATTCAACCAGTTTCAGGTAGGTTTTCTTGACCAGGTCTGCATCCAGGATCGACTCTACCCGGTGGTCTTTTACAGCCTGCAGGTATTGTTTATCTTCCAGGATCTGCCAAACCAGTTCATTGCCGGCGATCTTGATATTGACGTTCAGGTCTTCACTGGTGGGAAGATGCTTGGATGCCTTCAGGCGGGCATCTGTTTCCGCATACCGGGCTACTTCTGTAACGAAATATACCAGGTAGGTAAATAGCTGGCGGGATTGATCAAGGTGTTTTTCAAGTATACTGAGGGCCTGGGCTTGGGTAAAGGCAGGTGACGTATTTTCCACTGCATAAAGCGTCTGCATAACCTTAACCCTGATATTTCTTCTACTTATCATACCTGAAAGAGCTTGTTCGGCCGCAAATATAGTGGATAATCAGCCAGTAGCAGCGTAAGGAGGTATGAAAAAATGGCATACATATGAAATGCCTTACCTGACATGAAGTATAGGAAACAAGTCAGTTTCGGCTATGAGTCTGCCAAGTTTTCCCTGTTTTGCCAAATGGTACAATATTCGAGTACCTTTGCTGCCCCGTTATCGGTAGATAAGGGCATTTAATCAATCTTCCATTTAAATATTAAACAAAATCTTACGCTATGGCTAAGAAGTTAAACATTACCCCACTTCATGACAGGGTGATCGTGCAAGCAGCGCCTGCTGAAGAGAAAACAGCTGGCGGTATCATTATTCCAGATACTGCAAAAGAAAAACCCCAGAAGGGTACTGTTGTGGCAGCCGGTCCTGGCAAAAAAGACGAGCCCATGACAGTGAAAACCGGTGATAATGTACTTTATGGTAAGTATGCCGGTACCGAGATCACCATCGATGGCAAAGATTACCTCATTATGAGGGAGTCAGACATCCTGGCTGTTGTTTAATTTCCTGCACATCTGCAGAAAACCAATTCTCTAATTAACAAACAAAAGAATTATGTCAAAACAATTATTCTTTAATACCGACGCCCGCGCTAAGATGAAAAGGGGTGTTGATGTACTGGCAAATGCTGTAAAAGTGACCCTGGGCCCTAAAGGTCGTAATGTGGTACTGGAAAAGAAATTCGGCTCACCAGCTGTAACTAAAGATGGTGTAACCGTTGCAAAAGAAATTGAACTGGAAGATCCCATCGAGAACATGGGTGCCCAGATGGTAAAAGAAGTTGCTTCAAAAACTGCTGATGTTGCCGGTGACGGTACTACCACTGCAACCGTACTTGCTCAATCCATCATCACTGAAGGTTTGAAGAACGTTGCTGCCGGTGCCAATCCAATGGACCTGAAACGCGGTATCGACAAAGCTGTTGACCTGGTTGTTGCCAACCTGAAAAAACAATCTTCTACTGTTGGTAACGATACCAAGAAGATCGAGCAGGTTGCTTCTATTTCTGCCAATAACGATGCTGAGATCGGTAAGCTGATCGCAGAAGCTATGCAGAAAGTAGGGAAAGATGGTGTGATCACTGTTGAAGAAGCCCGTGGTACTGAAACCAGCATCGAACTGGTAGAAGGTATGCAATTCGATCGTGGTTATATCTCTCCATATTTTGTTACCAATGCTGACAAGATGGAAGCTGAGCTCCAGGCTCCTTATATCCTGATCTACGATAAGAAAGTATCTGCCATGAAAGACATTCTCCATATCCTGGAGAAAGTGGCTCAGCAAGGTGCTCCTCTCGTGATCATTTCTGAAGATCTGGAAGGTGAAGCACTCGCTACCCTGGTAGTGAACAAACTCCGTGGAACCCTGAAAGTGGCTGCTGTTAAAGCTCCAGGTTTCGGTGACAGGAGAAAAGAAATGCTGCAGGATATCGCTACCCTTACAAAAGGTATCGTGATCAGCGAAGAGCAGGGTTACAAACTCGAGAATGCTGACCTGTCTTATTTAGGCCGTGCTGAAAGCGTAACTATCGATAAAGACAATACGACCATCGTTGGTGGAAAAGGTAAGAAAGACGATATCAATGCAAGGATCGCACAGATCAAAGCTCAGATCGACACTACCACTTCTGACTACGACAAGGAAAAACTTCAGGAGCGCCTGGCTAAACTGAGCGGCGGTGTTGCTGTTCTGAATATCGGTGCTGCTACAGAAGTTGAGATGAAAGAGAAGAAAGACCGCGTTGATGATGCGCTGCATGCAACACGTGCTGCTGTTGAAGAAGGTATTGTACCTGGTGGTGGTATCGCTTATATCCGTGCTATAGAAGCTCTGGATAAAGTAAAAGGTGAGAACTTCGACGAAACAACTGGTGTTGCTATCGTTCGTCGTGCGCTTGAAGAGCCACTTCGTACTATTGTAGGCAATGCAGGTATCGAAGGATCCATCGTTGTACAAAAAGTAAAAGAAGGAAAAGCTGATTACGGTTATAACGCTCGTACAGATAAGTATGAGAACCTGTTGAAAGCAGGTGTTATCGATCCTACTAAAGTTAGCCGCGTAGCACTGGAGCATGCTGCTTCAATTGCAGGTATGCTGCTGACCACTGAGTGTGTGATCGCCGACAAGCCAAAGAAAGAAGAGCCAATGCATAACCATGGCGGCGGCGCTCCTGGAATGGGCGGAATGGACTACTAAAATAAAAACCCCGGTTTACCGGGGTTTTTATTTTAATGTGATGAATGTGATTAATGTGATGAATGTGGGAATGAAATGTGAGAATGAGATAAATGAAAAGGCTGGCGGGTTAACTGCCGGCCTTTTTTTATCCTACAACCTGTAAATTGAACCTTGCCCGAATATTATTAACTTTAGTAAGTGACACCGATTATACCAGAAATAGACTGCTTCCCGCAACCCGCCACTTGCAACCTGCCACCTGCAACCTGCCACCTGCAACCTGCAACCTGTGACTAGGAATTGTCTCTCCATATTACTCGCCGTATTCTTCCTTTCCTGCCAGAAAGATAAACCTGTGGTAGAAGAGCCCATCACGCTCAGGGCAGCACTCACTACCTATAACTGGAACATGTACCGACTCACCCTTAATTTTCAGGATGGCAGCTATACCGATCTTACCAATATCAATTTCAAACCCTGCGAGCTGGACGATCTGCTGAAATTCAATTCCCCTTCTTTATTTACTAAATCAGATGGCCCTCTTGTATGCAACCCTCCGGGAGGATCTGTATTCACTAAC
>DATGXN010000024.1:0-1543 GCA_035298945.1 Chitinophagaceae bacterium
GTAGGATCAATAAAAACACAGACCTGTGTCTCTACCGGCTGAGGCATAGGCTCAAAACTGATCATGCCAACGGAGCTGATCTTTTTGTCCGTATTCTGGGCAGTAGTGTAAACAGAGATCATCCGCTGCGCAGAAGCATTAACGAAAAACAGGGGCAGGGCCAATAAGAACAGTAATTTTTTCATGATCATGCATTTTACTATGGAATTAACTCATATGTAGCAACCGACTTTGCTGGCAAACTTGCTTTCACTGATTGAGATGCCAGCTTCAGATCAAAGTTCGCCTCTGAATCGCTTTCGTTCTCTATGATTATGATCAGTTTCCCTGCGGGCGTTCTAAACGCCACATTAGGCAGGAAGCCCGGACCACTACTACCTACCCTTACAGAACCTGCAGGAACAAACCTGGAAGCATGTGCGATTATATAGTAAGAAACATTCCGGTTGACATTGTTTCCGCTGATCGTGAGTGCTCCTTTACATTCAGTACATCCTCCCGGCGTATGTGGCTTAAAGTCTGCATCATTAGCAAGATTCCACTCAAGCGCAACACGGCTCCAGTTTCTCATTGATCCGATCACTACATTCTTGATATGCCAGATCAGGTCACCATCAAAACTGCCTTTCGAGCCGGTCCATTGCTCGGTGAAATAAAGATTCTTGTCTGGATGAGCATCTCTGACAGTTGAAAGTGCAGAAATATCGCCTTCGTATAAATGAAATGCAGATCCATCTATAAATGCCTTTGCGGTAGCATCATTGAGTATCGCAATAGGATATTCAGGCTTGTTGCAGTTATGATCGTACACTATGATCTTGGTGCTGATGTTTGCATTTCGGAATGCAGGCCCCAGGTGATCCCTGATGAACTCGGCCTGGTCAACTGCGGTCATATACATGCTGGGATTGTTTCCCGGATGCAGGGGCTCATTCTGCGGAGTGATGGCATCAACAGTGATCCCTTCGGCCTTCATCTGCTGTATATATTTCACAAAATACCGGGCATACACATCGTAGTATTTTTTTTGAAGGCTGCCACCCATGGAGTTGTTATTATCCTTCATCCACACGGGGGCAGACCAGGGCGAACCCAGGATCTTAATACTGGGATTGATGGCCAGGATCTCTTTCAACAAAGGAATAAGACCGGTACCGCCATTTCTGTCTTTGTCCAGCGAAAAACTCTTCAATTCGACGTCGGTCTGGCCGGCAGGTATATCATCATAAGAAAAAACATCTGCATTAAGATCCGATGCACCGATGCTGATCCGCAGATAACTGACTTTTATCGAATTCGCGCCCGAACCAAACAGCTCCTGCAATAAAGCAGCCCTGGCAGACGCCTCCATGGCACTGATCAGTTGTGCACTTCCTCCCGTTAATGTATAACCGAATCCATCAACCGTCTGGTACTTGACTGAGGTGTCCAGGATTACACTGATCCCTGTGCCGGTACCCGCAGTACTCAGCGTTGCCTGTGGTTGAAGTAAAGATGATCGATTTGAAGTGGTCAGCCACCATTCTGCTTTCAGTTTCGAACC
>DATGXN010000025.1:0-7282 GCA_035298945.1 Chitinophagaceae bacterium
CGATAATCTTAGCCCCGATGCATTTTCTATTTCAAATCTTGACGACAAGCGTGGCACCGTGATGCTGCAGAATACGCCAGCCTCAAAATATTATTACAGCCTCAGGTCCATCGCGGATTTCAAGGGCCGGATACTGGACAACGGCCTGTCTGGATTACACATGGTGATCAACGAACAGGAAGTGAATTTCATGATGATCGGCGAGTTCAATGCCTATAACCTGTTGGCAGTTTATGGAGCGGCAGTTTGCCTGGGAGAGGATAAGCATGAAGTGCTCACTGTGATGAGCAGCCTCAAAGGAGCGGAAGGGAGATTCGAATACATCGTATCAAAAAAAGATTCCATTATAGGTATTGTTGATTATGCCCACACGCCTGATGCTCTGCTGAATGTGCTGGCCACTATAAAAAATCTGAAGAAAGGATATGAGAAGGTGATTACTGTGGTTGGATGTGGCGGTGATCGCGATAAGACCAAGCGTCCGGTGATGGGTGAAGTGGCCTGTGAGCACAGCGACAAAGCCATATTCACGTCGGATAATCCGAGAACTGAAGATCCGGGCCAGATCCTGAAAGATATGGAAGCGGGTCTGTCCGTTGAAAACCGGAGAAAATTCATTTCGATTGCTGACAGGCGTGAAGCGATCAAAACTGCGGTTAGCCTTGCGGGTAAGGAAGATATTGTACTGGTGGCCGGGAAGGGTCATGAGAAATACCAGGATATCAATGGTGTGAAAGCACCATTTGACGACAAAGAGATACTTAAAGAATGTTTAGAACTAAGATAATATATGCTATACCATTTATTTGATTGGATGACACATAGTGGCGTAAGGATCCCCGGGGGAGGACTGTTTCAGTTCATCACCTTCAGGGCCCTGATGGCTATTTTGTTGTCTCTCATCATCACCATGGTGTATGGTAAGCGTGTGATCAATCTGCTTAAAAGGAAACAGATCGGTGAAAGTGTTCGCGAACTCGGCCTCGCTGGTGAGAATCTCAAAAAAGGAACGCCAACCATGGGCGGCATCATCATCCTGATGGGCATTCTCATTCCCACACTGTTGTTTGCTGATCTCAATAAAGTTTACATCAGGCTTATTCTTTTGTCCACTGTCTGGCTTGGAATAGTTGGATTTGTTGACGACCTGCTCAAACTGCAGGCCAAGAGAAGGATACAGCAGATGGGTAAGGACTATAAAAAGACTGATAAGGATGGACTGGCGGGTTGGTCCAAGATCATCGGCCAGGTAGGGTTGGGTATCATCATCGGAGCTACACTTTATTTCAGTCCCAGTACCAAAACATGGAGGGAATACACAGGTAATACCAGTGGGGTGGAAAATCTGAAGGTGTTGAATTTCGATGGCAAGCAGAGGTATTTTGTTGAAGCGGATGAGCCTATCACCACCATTCCTTTTGTAAAAGGTCATGAATTCAATTATTCAAAATTGCTGCCGGAGAGCCTGAGGGATTATACCTGGCTCTTGTATATAGCGATCGTCATTTTCATAGTTACTGCCGTTTCGAATGGCGCAAATCTTACAGATGGTCTTGATGGGTTGGCTACCGGTGTGTCAGCGATCATTGGAGTTTGTCTTGCTTTGTTCGCCTATGCAAGTGGCAACCTCAGGGTGGCCGATTACCTGAACATCATGTATATCCCCAACCTGGGTGAGCTGAGTATTTTCATTGCGGCCATGATCGGGGCCTGTATCGGCTTCCTTTGGTATAACACTTTTCCTGCGCAGGTGTTCATGGGCGATACGGGTAGTCTTGCGCTGGGAGGGATCATCGCGTCTCTGGCCATCATGGTTAGAAAAGAGTTCCTGATCCCGATCTTCTGCCTGGTATTTTTTGTGGAAACGGTGAGTGTGATGATCCAGGTAAGCTATTTCAAATACACAAAGAAAAAATATGGTGAAGGCCGAAGGGTATTCCTGATGAGTCCCCTTCATCATCACTACCAGAAACTTGGATATCATGAGAGTAAGATAGCAGTGCGTTTCTGGATCGTGACGTTGTTGTGTGTTGTGTTAGCGATCATGTCATTGAAACTGAGGTGACACTCATAAAGGGATTAATGGAAAACCAATGCCCAAAAAGCAAAGGCCTAGTTCTGATCCCCTTGAAGAACCATTTTTTTAAAAAATCGATATGGGCAAACTGGTCATATTGGGAGGAGGAGAGAGTGGAGTTGGGTCGGCGGTATTAGGGAAGCTGCAGGGGTACGAAGTGTTTTTGTCCGATGCAGGTGCCCTGAAAGATAAATACCGCAAAGAGCTGGAGGAACATGGGATAGCTTATGAGGAAGGGCAGCATGATGAAGCGAGGATACTTGGAGCAGATGAAGTGATGAAGAGCCCGGGTATCCCTCATAAGAATGAGATGGTGAAGAAGCTGCTGGCAAAAGGGGTGCCGTTGATCAGTGAGTTTGAACTGGCCTACAGGCATATCGGGAAGAGCAGGATGATCGGGATCACAGGGAGCAATGGAAAAACAACCACTACAGCCCTCACCTATCATCTCTGTAAAGCAGGAGGAGCAGATTGTGCGCTGGTGGGGAATATAGGGAATTCGATCGCGAGGCAGGTGGCGTTGGATCCAAAAGAATTATACGTAGCTGAGATCAGCAGTTTTCAGCTAGACGACATAGAGAAGTTCAGGCCGGATGTTGCCGTACTCACCAATATCACAGAAGATCATCTTGATCGCTATGATTACCAGGTTGAAAACTACATCAGGTCCAAGTTCAATATCATGAAAAACCAAACCGTAACCGATTACTTCATTTATAATGAAGACGATCCCGTAACCATTGAAAACCTTGGCCATTACCCATTTAACTCTAACCCATTACCGTTGACTATGAACAGAGAATTACCTAAAGGAGCATTTATCAGGAACAACATGATGACAGTTCAGACGAGTGAGACACTATCGATGAGTGTTTTCGATTTTGCCCTGAAGGGTAAACACAATCAATACAATACTATGGCAGCATGTGTGGCAGCGTCTACGGTGGGGATCAGGAAGGAGAAGATCCGCGATGCCGTGAAAACTTTTGAGAGCCTGGAACATAGAATGGAACCAGTGGGAACGGTCAGGGGAGTGGAATTCATCAACGACAGCAAAGCAACCAATGTCAACAGCACCTGGTTTGCGCTGGAGACCATGAACAAGCCGGTGATACTCATCCTGGGCGGTGTGGACAAGGGCAATGATTACACCTTGTTGTTCGACCTGGTCAAGGAAAAAGTGAAAGCCATTGTTTGCCTGGGTATTGACAACACTAAACTGCATAAGGCATTTGGAAATGTTGTAGAAGTGATGGTAAATACTTCATCAGCAGAAGAAGCAGTGAAAGCGGCATTCCATCTTTCTTCAAAAGGAGATGTTGTGCTTCTGAGCCCGGCCTGTGCAAGCTTCGACCTGTTCAGTAATTACGAAGACAGGGGAAAGCAATTTAAAGACGCTGTAAGGGAACTCTAAGATAATGTGATGAATGTGATGAATGTGGGAATGTGATCAATGAATTAAATGAATGGTGACAGAATTGCTGCAACCTGCAACCTGCCACCTGCAACCTGAAGAATATGATCAGTGAATTACATAACAGAACAAAGGGAGACAAAGTCATCTGGGGCATTGTAGTGATGCTGACCATGGTGAGCTTGCTGGTGGTGTATAGCAGTACCGGCACGCTGGCCTATAAGCTGTCGAAGAGTACCGAGTCTTACCTGTTCAAGCAGTTCGTATTCATTGCCATTGGTTTGATGATCATTTATTTCGCACACAAAGTCAACTACACGATCTATTCGAGGGTGGCAGTATTCATTTTCCTGGCATCGATACCCCTCTTATTATATACGCTGATCTTTGGTGTGAGCCTTAATGAAGGAAGCAGGTGGATCAAACTGCCGATCATCAATCTGACATTCCAGACTTCTGACCTGGCTAAGCTTGGGCTATTCATGTACCTGGGGCGTCAGCTCAGTCGTAAACAAAATGTGATCAAGGATTTCAGGAAAGGATTCATTCCACTCATCGTACCAGTGGGGATCATTTGTATTCTCATTGCACCGGCCAACCTCTCCACAGCTTTGCTGGTAGGGGCCACAAGTCTGCTCCTGATGTTCATAGGTCGTGTCAGCCTGAAACATATTGCATTAGTTATTGGCATTGCAGCCATTCCGATCTTATTCCTGATCGGAGTTGCGGCTGCCTATTATGATAAAAGTGAAAACAAGTCTAAAGACCTCCCCGAGATGATGACCAGGGGACGCGTAGGCACCTGGGTCAAGCGTGTGCAAACATTCATGTATGCCAGCAAAGAAGAAACATCTTACCAGGTACAGCAGGCAAAGATCGCCATAGCAAAAGGAGGCTGGGTTGGTTTGGGTCCGGGTAATAGTGAGTCGAGGAATTTTCTTCCTCACCCTTATTCTGATTTTATATATGCCATCATCATAGAAGAGTATGGTTTGATAGGGGGAGCCTTTGTGTTATTCATCTACCTGGCCTTTATGTTCAGGTGTATCAGGATATTCAAGAACTGTCCTTATGCATTTGGGGCATTTCTCGCATTGGGACTGAGTATCACCCTGGTGATACAGGCTATGGCGAACATGGCGGTGAATGTGAATCTGTTTCCGGTAACGGGTGTTACACTGCCGCTGATCAGTATGGGAGGAAGTTCGTTCCTGTTCACCTGCCTGGCGATCGGCATCATATTAAGTGTGGCCCGGAACGTAGAGCAGATGGAATCACCAGTTGTTGCAGAGGCAGCTGAAAACGGGGAAGAGGCATGAGGATGATCATTGCTGGCGGCGGAACAGGTGGGCATATATTCCCGGCCATAGCCATCGCCAATGCAATGAAGAAACTGGATCCAAACGCTGAGATCCTTTTTGTGGGGGCCAAAGGCAAGATGGAAATGGAAAAAGTACCGCAAGCGGGATACAGGATAGAGGGACTTGATATCGCGGGATTTAACAGGAGTTCTTTGATCAAAAATATCTGGTTGCCATTCAAACTGGTGAAGAGTTTCCTGCAGGTCAGGAAGATCATGGGTGAATTCAGGCCAGATGCCGTAGTGGGGGTAGGTGGTTATTCAAGTTTTCCTGTGTTGAGATATGCACAGCAGAAAGGAATACCCACATACATACATGAGAGCAACTCTTTTGCCGGCAGATCCAATATCATGCTGGGAAAAAAAGCGGCTAAGGTGTTTGTAGCCACGGATGGGATGGAGAAATTTTTTCCTGCGGAGAAGATCGTAATCACGGGTAATCCTGTAAGGACCGTGATCGCCGGGTCGAGGATAGACAGGGAAGAAGCGATCCGTTTTTTCGGCCTGGATCCAAACCGGAAAACCATCCTTTCCATTGGGGGAAGCCTTGGTGCCAAAAGTATCAATGAGGCAATAGATGAAGGGCTTGACAAGATCGTTTCCAACGATATCCAGCTGATCTGGCAAACTGGAAAACCTTACGTGGAGCGTGGCAGGGAGGCGGCGAAGGGTAGGCAACGGGTATGGGTAAGCGATTTTATAAAGGAAATGGAATATGCTTTTGCAGCGGCGGATGTAGTGATATCAAGAGCGGGGGCGATGGCGATAGCGGAATTATGTGTTGTGGGAAAGCCGGCCATTTTTGTGCCCTATCCTTTTGCAGCTGAGGATCATCAGACCGTCAATGCAAAAACGCTTGCCGACAAGCAGGCAGGGATCATGATCAGGGACGAAGAGGCAAAGAACAGGTTGGTGGATGAAGCGGTAAGGCTGGTGCGCGACGAAAGCAAAAGGCAGGCATTGAGCAAAAATATAGCGGCGTTGGGGGTGAAAGATGCGGATCTGGTTATAGCGAAAGGGATACTTGGATTAACTAATTAGGAAATTGAAATTGATCAACATAAAAGACATATCGCACATTTATTTCATCGGGATCGGTGGTATTGGCATGAGTGCCCTGGCGCGGTATTTCCATTCACTGAATATACGCGTGAGCGGGTATGATAAAACAGCTTCGCCACTGACACGTGAACTGGAGGCAGCAGGGATGAATATCCATTATGAGGATGATCTGTCGAAGGCTCCTAAAGATGCGAACGCAGTGGTGTTCACGCCGGCCATACCGGCTGATCATTCGGAGTTGGTTTTTTTCAGGGAGAATGGATACCCGGTGTTAAAGAGAAGTGATGTGTTGCAGATCATCAGTGAGCATTCTTTCAATATATGCGTTGCGGGTACTCACGGCAAAACCACTATCAGTACCATGGTGGCCCATATACTTCGGGATACGGGTTACGGTTGCAATGCTTTTCTCGGCGGCATTTCTTCCAATTACAATACCAATTTCTGGAGCAATGAAAGAAATGTTTGTGTGATAGAGGCGGACGAGTACGACAGGAGTTTTTTGAAACTGAGTCCTGATATAGCCATCATCTCTGCCATGGATCCGGATCACCTGGATATATATGGAACAGCTGAAGAGATGGAAAGCGCTTATATAAAGTTTGTGCGCAAGATCAGGATCGGAGGATTGTTGATCTCGCGGAAAGGATTGACGAGGGAAAAGGATCTCATTGCTGATAAGCAGATGACTTATTCTTTGAACAACGAGCAGGCTGATGCATACGCTGATAATCTGAGGGTGGTGGATGGTTCATATGTATTTGACCTGGTATGGAAAGGGGAGAGACTGGACGGATTGCAGTTGAATGTTGGTGGTTTGCATAATGTGGAGAATATGGTTGCGGCGGTTTCTGTAGCCATGCACCTGGATGTTGAACGGGAAAAGATCAGACATGCGGTTGCTTCTTTCAGGGGCGTGAAGAGAAGGTTTGAATACATATTGAAGAATGACCTGGTATTTATCGATGATTACGCGCATCATCCTGAAGAGTTGAGGTCCCTGATCAAAAGTGTGAAGATGCTTTATCCCAACAGGAAGGCCGTGGTTGTTTTCCAACCCCATCTTTTCTCGAGAACAAAAGATCTGGCGGATGGGTTTGCGGAAGTACTGGATCTGGCTGATGAGGTGATGCTGTTACCCATTTATCCGGCCAGGGAACTGCCTGTGGAAGGTGTTACGAGTAAGTTAATCAGCGACAGGATGAGAGGCTGTGAAACGGGGCACAAGGTTCGGTTGGTTGAAAAAGAGGATGTGCTGAAATGGGCTGAGTTGAACAGGGATTCGATGAAGAACAAAGTGCTTGTTACTGCAGGCGCTGGTGATATAGACAGGATGTTGGAACCAATTAAAAAAACTTTAACTGTATAA